>JBJMVU010000110.1:0-23257 GCA_045810485.1 Massilia sp.
CTGATCCACACGGTGCGCGGCGCCGGCTATGTGATGAGCGCCGCACCGACCTATGGCCCGGTCACCCGATAGCACCGGGTTCGGCCTGCGCGGCTCGATCGCGTTCCGGCTCGCGGTCGGCTACGGCGTGCTGCTGGCCGCGTCGATGGCGACCCTGTCCGCCATCGTCTATTTCGGCACGGTGGGCGTGTTCGAGCACTCGATCGACAACAAGATCATGACCGTGGAGACGCGCCTGGCCGATGCGTGGGTGCGCGACAGCCGCCAGGGCCTCGTGCGCGAGATCGACGCCCAGCTGCACGACCTGATCGACACCGATACGGAAGTGGTGGGCCTCGTCGACACGCAGGGCCGCGTCCTGGCCGGCAACCTGGGGCACTGGTACGGCGAGCTGCCGGCGTCCGGCGACCTGGCGTTCGGGCAGATGGAGCGGAACGGCACGCCCGTCTCGGTGCGCCTGATCGCGACGCGGCTGGACGACGGCAGCCGGCTCATCGTCGGCCGCGACCTGATCGAACTCGACGCCATCCGCAGCGTCGTCGAGCGCGCGCTGCTGGTCAGCGGCGCCGTGTCGATCCTGCTCGCGTTCTTCGGCGCGCAGATCTTCCGCACGCGCCTGGAAGCGCGCATCGTCCGCATCCGCCGCACGACGGCGCGCATCGCGGCGGGGGAGCTGTCCAGCCGCATCGTCGTGATGGGCAACGACGAATTCGCGCGCCTGGGCGACGACATCAACCGCATGCTCGACCGCATCGAGGCGCTGATGGAAGGCGTGCGCCACGTGTCGAACTCGATCGCGCACGACCTGCGCACGCCGCTGTCGCGCGTGCGTAGTCGCCTCGACCGCGCGCTGCAGGCGTCGGCCGATCCGCACGCGCTCGTGGCGGACGCGCGCCTGGCGATCGAAGACATCGACAGCGTCATCTCGCTGTTCGACAAGCTCTTGCAGATCGCCGCGCTGGAATCCGGCGTGCGCGCGGGCACCTTCGAAAAGCTCGACCTGGCCGCCATCGCGCACGACATGACGGAACTGTACGAAGCGGCCGCCGAGGAGCAGGGCATCGCGCTGCACTTCACCGGCGCACCCACGACGATCCGCGGCGACCGCGACCTGCTGGCCAGCGCCCTCGCGAGCCTGATCGACAACGCCATCAAATACGGCCGCAACGGGGGTAAGGTGGACGTCGAAGTGGCCACCGTCGACGGCGCGCCGGCATTGACCGTGCGCGATTACGGCCTGGGCGTGCCGGCGGAGGACATGGACAAGCTCACGCGCCGCTTCTACCGCGTGGACCAGAGCCGCCACCTGCCGGGCAACGGCCTGGGCCTGTCCATCGTCACCGCCATCACCCAGCTGCACGAGGGCACGCTCGCGCTGCGCCGCCTCGACCCGGGGTTCGAGGCGAGCATGGTGTTTCCGCGGCCCTAGGCTGGTATGCCGCCGTCCCCGCGCAGGCGGGGACCCATGCCGAGCTACCGAAGTCCCGAATTTTGTTGCTCAGTATGGATTCCCGCTTGCGCGGGAATGACGATGCGGGTTCGCGCGGCCCCCAGCATGACCCACGCCGCCAGCGCCAGTTCGACGACCTTGGTGGCGCGCTGCACGAGCACATTGACGTCCGCGCCGGCCACGAATTCCACGTTCGAATAGATGCTGGCCAGGTTCAGCACCATGTGCAGCAGCACCAGGAGCCACAGGCTGCCCGTGCGGTAGCGCGCGGCCGCGAACATCATGCCGGCGCAGGCGCTCATCAGGGCCCACACGACGGCGTGCGGCCAGTCGCCGTCCATCGTCCCGTGGATCAGGTGCATGGCGCCGAACAGCAGGCCGTTCGCGACGATCGCCTGCCACACGGGAAGCCGCAGCAGCAGGGCAAAGACCACGCCGCGGAACAGCAGCTCCTCGCCGAAGGCGTTCACGAACTGCATCAGCACTTCGCTGCCCACGTCGGGCCGCGCATCCAGGCGTACGCCCATCGATGCGAACATCAGGACGGGCACGAAGCAGGCAAGGAAGAACGGGGGCGGGCGCAGGCGGTCGAGCCCGAGGCCGACCGTGCGCCATAGCCCGAGCGCCTGTACCAGCAGCAGCGGCAGCACGACGGTCGACGCGAATGCAGCCAGCTTGACCTTGCCCCACGCGGCCGGCGGGGCGAATTCCTTGCCGGCCTTGAGGATCAGGATCGTCATCCCGAACTGCAGGCCCGCGCACAGGATGGCGGCGGCCAGCGGGTGGCGGTCGGCGGCTTGGCGGATTGTCATGGTGGTCTCCTTGTCTAGTTATAGTGGCGCGATCATAGGCAGCCGCCCGGCGGGGCACCACGGACGTGCGACCGGCTGCGCGTATCGCGGGATGAGCGGTAAAATACGCAGTTCTTCGTCCAGACCGAGACAGCAATGACCCAACGCCTCATCCTTGCCTCCAACAATGCGGGCAAGCTCAAGGAATTCGCCCAGTTACTGGGCCCGATCGGCTTCGAACTGCATCCGCAGGGCGAGTTCGACGTCCCCGAAGCGGAAGAACCGTTCGGCACCTTCGTCGAGAACGCCCTGCAGAAGGCCCGCCACGCCGCGCGCCTCACCGGCCTGCCGGCCCTCGCCGACGATTCCGGCGTGTGCGTGAACGCCTTCGGCGGCGCGCCGGGCGTGCATTCGGCGCGCTTTGCCGGCGAACCGAAGTCGGACGCCCGCAACAACGAGAAGCTGATCGCCGACCTGGCCGCGCACGCCGACAAATCGGCCTATTACTACTGTGTGCTCGTGTACGTGCGCCACGCGGACGACCCGCAACCCGTGATCGCGGACGGCGTCTGGCGCGGCCAGATCATCGATACGCCGCGCGGCGCCAACGGCTTCGGCTACGACCCGCACTTCCTGCTGCCGGATTTCGGCCGCACCGCCGCGGAGCTGGAACCGATTGAGAAGAACGCCGTGTCGCACCGCGGCCAGGCGCTGCGCGCGCTCGTCGACAAGCTCGGGAAGCTGAAATGATTCCGATCAAGCCCGTCGGCCCGGCCACCACGCCGCGCAATGCGGCGACCGCGGCCCTGCAATACCTGCAGCCGGGCGCGCTGAACCTGACGGCGCTGCCGCCGCTGGCGCTGTACATCCACTGGCCGTGGTGCGTGCGCAAGTGTCCGTACTGCGACTTCAATTCGCACGAGTCGAAGGAACCGATCCCGGAAGACGCCTACCTGGATGCGCTGCGCGCCGACCTGGAACAGTCGCTGCCGCTGATCTGGGGCCGCAAGATCCACACGGTGTTCATCGGCGGCGGCACGCCGAGCCTGATGTCGGCGGCGGGGCTGGACCGGCTGATGTCGGACATCCGCACGCTGCTGCCGCTCGACCTCGACGCCGAAATCACGATGGAAGCGAATCCCGGCACGTTCGAGGCGGAGAAGTTCAAGGCCTTCCGCGCCAGCGGCATCAACCGCCTGTCGATCGGCATCCAGAGCTTCAACAGCAAACACCTGCAGGCGCTGGGCCGCATCCACGACGCCGAGGAAGCCATCCGGGCCGTCGGGATCGCCCATGCCAACTTCGACAACTTCAACCTCGACCTGATGTACGCGCTGCCGGGGCAGACGCTCGCCGAGGCGCAGGCCGACATCGACATGGCGTTGTCGTTCGCGCCGCCGCATTTGTCGCTGTACCACCTGACGATGGAACCGAACACGGTGTTCGCGAAGTATCCGCCGCAGCTGCCGGGCGACGACGAGAGCGCCGACATCCAGGACATGATCGCCGAACGCACGGTCGCCGCCGGCTACGAGCATTACGAGGTCTCGGCGTATGCCAGGCCGGGCCACCGCGCGCGCCACAACCTGAACTACTGGCAGTTCGGCGACTATCTCGGCATCGGCGCGGGTGCGCATTCGAAGCTGTCGTTTCCGCACCGCGTGCTGCGCCAGGCGCGCTACAAGCAGCCGGCGTCGTTCATGGAAGCGGCGGGGCAGGGCAATGCCGTCGCGGAGGAACGCGAGCTCGCGCGCGCCGACCTGGGCTTCGAGTTCATGCTGAACACGCTGCGCCTGACGGAGGGATTCGATCCGAACCTGTTCGGCGAGCGCACGGGCATGCCGATCAATGCCATCGAAAAGGCGTTGAACGCGGCCGAGGCGAAGGGCCTGATCTACCGTGATTTCCGCGTGATCCGTCCGACGGAACTGGGGCAGCGCTTCCTCAACGACCTGCAGGAGATGTTCCTGGCCGAGTGACACGCCAGGAAGAACAGCCCGACATGCAACGCTATCTTGCCCCGAGCACGTATATCGACTTCGACACGCCGGACGTCCTCGCCACCGCGCGCCGGCTGGCCGGGGGCGCCGCATCCGAAGCGGACGTCGTGCGCGCCTGCTTCGAATTCGTGCGCGACCGCATCCGCCACAGCGTGGATTTCAAACTGAACCCGGTCACGTGCAAGGCCTCCGACGTGCTGCGCCACGGGACGGGTTACTGCTACGCGAAAAGCCATTTGCTTGCCGCGCTGCTGCGCGCGAACGGCATCCCGGCGGGGCTGTGCTACCAGCGCCTGTCGGTCGGCGACAGCGGGGCGCCGTACTGCCTGCACGGCCTGAACGCCGTCTGGCTGAAGGACTCTGGCTGGTACCGCATCGATGCGCGCGGCAACAAGCCCGGTGTCGACGCGCGCTTCGAGCCGCCGGTGGAGAAGCTCGCGTTCGCGACCCGCACGCGCGAGGAACGCATGCTGCCGGAGGTCTGGGCCGAGCCGCTGCCTGTCGTCGTCGAGGCGCTGGAATGCTACGATACGTGGGACCAGGTGCTGGCCAACCTGCCGGACGTCACGCTCCTGGATTGACCGTAACATCTTCCAACGAAAGGACACGTATGTTCAGTCACGTCATGATCGGTTCCAACGACCTCGAACGCGCGCGGCGTTTCTACGGCGCCGTGCTGGGCGTCCTCGGCGTGGGCGAGCCATTCGCCAACACGAATTCGACGGGCCAGCGGCGGCTGTTCTACAGCCACGGCGGCGGCGCGTTCTGCGTCACCGAACCGATCGACGGTGCGCAAGCCACGTGCGCGAACGGCGCGACGATCGGCTTCAAGTGCGATTCGCCCGAACAGGTCCACGCCTTCCACGACACGGCGGTCGCGCAGGGCGGCACGTCGATCGAGGCGCCGCCGGGCCCGCGCGACGGCCCGCTCGGGCCCCTTTACCTGGCCTATGTACGCGATCCGGACGGTCACAAGCTGTGCGCGCTGTTCCGGCCGAAATAGGCCGCGGAGAAGGCGCCACGGTCGCGTGCGCGGCCTGTTAGTACTATTGAAATGGTCTACAATCCGGAGGCGATTGTTCCGGAGAGACCGTGTCCATGTTGATGAGCCCCGCCGTTGGTGAAGTGCCAGTCCTGCTGGAAGCGCAGGACTGGGCGGCCACCGCGCTCGGTCCCCGGGCCGGCTGGCCGCCGCAGTTGCGGATGGCGGTGGAACTGATGCTCCATTCGCGCACGGCGATGTTCCTCGTCTGGGGCGCGGACCGCACGTTCTTGTACAACGACGCCTATCTGCCCGTGCTCGGCGCGAAGCATCCGCGCGCACTCGCGCGCCCGATGCGGGACAGCTGGGGCGAGGTGTGGGACGAGGTGTCGGAGCTGTTGCGCCAGGCATTCGCCGGCGCGTCCCTGAATTACACGAACCACCCGTTCGCCATCGTGCGCGACGGTGTCCTGCAACAGGCCTGGTTCGACTTCTCCTATACGCCTGTCTGCCTCGACGACGGCCAGGTGGGCGGCGTATTGTGCATCCTGACGGAGAAGACGGCGCAGGTGCTGTCCGAACGCGCCGTGAAGGAGCAGGCGGAAACCTTGCAACAACTGTTCGAGAACGCACCCGGGTTCATGGCCCTGCTGCAGGGCCCCGACCACGTGTTCGTGCAGGCCAACCTCGCCTACCGCACACTGATCGGCGACCGGCATCCCGTCGGCAGGTCCGTGCGCGAGGCCTTGCCGGAACTGCAAGGGCAGGGCTTCTTCGAATTGCTGGACAAGGTCTACCGCGATGCGGAACCGTTCGTCGGCCGCCGCATGCCCGTCGAGTTGCGGCGCGCGCCGGACGGCACGCTGGAGCGCCACTGGGTCGACTTCATCTACCAGCCGGTGTTCGACAAGGCCGGCAGCATGACAGGCGTGTTCGTACAGGGTAACGATGTCACGCACCACGTCGAGACCGAGGTCGAACTGCAGGTGATGGCGGCGCGCGCCGCCGGGGAGCGCGACCGTCTCGACGTCCTGCTCGACACGGTCCCGGCGGGGATCGTCATCGTCGACCGCGGCGGCAAGGTGGTCGGCGCGAACGCGGCGATGCGCGCGCAGTGGGGCGAGAACTTCCCCCATTCTCGCACCATGGCCGAGTACCACGTGTGGAAAGGAAGCTGGGCCGACGGGTCGGCGCGGCACGGGCAACCCGTCGAACCCCACGAGTGGCCGATCGTACGCGTCCTGGACGGCGCGCGGGAAGCGCGTGCCATCGTCGAGATCGTGCCGTTCGACGCACCGCTCGACCGCCGCATCGTCCTGATCGTGGCCGCGCCCGTGCGCGATGCGCGCGGCGACATCACCGGGGCGCTCGCCGCCCAGACCGACGTCACCGAACAGATCCGTGCCGAGGCCGCGCTGCGCGAGAGCGAGGCGAAATTCAAGGCCATCGCCAATGCGATCCCGCACCTGGTCTGGTCGAACCGGCCCGACGGCACCCACGATTTCTACAACAACACATGGCACGAGTTCACCGGGCGCGCGGGCATCGCCACGACGGACGACTGGGAAACCCTCGTGCATCCCGACGACCGCGCCCAGGCCGCCGCCCGCTGGGCCGAGTCGCTCGCGACCGGCCGGCCGTACGGGATCGAATACCGCCTGCTGCATCAACCGTCCGGGGAATTCCGCTGGTGCCTGAGCCGCGCGGTGCCCATCCACGACGCGGCGGGCCGCATCGTGCGCTGGCTCGGCACCGTCACCGACGTGCACGGCCAGTGGATGCTGACCGACGAATTGCGCCAGGCCTCGGAAAAGAAGGACGAGTTCCTTGCCATGCTCGCCCACGAACTGCGCAATCCGCTCGCGCCCGTGAAGGCGGCGACGGACCTGCTCAAGATCGCCGGCGCGAACCGGCAGCGCCAGGCGCAGGCGACCGCCATCATCGACCGCCAGGTCAGGCACATGACGGAACTGATCGACGACCTGCTGGACGTGTCGCGCGTGACGCGGGGCCTCGTCGAACTGGAGCTGCACCCCGTCGACCTCAACCTCGTCGTGGCGAACGCGGTCGAGCAGACCCGGCCCATCGTCGAGGCGCGCGGGCATGTGCTGCACGTGCGGCGCACCGACGGCGTCGCGCTGGTCAGCGGCGACCAGACCCGCCTCGTGCAGGTGGTGACGAACCTGCTCTCGAACGCGGCGAAATACACGCCACAGGGCGGCGCCATCGACGTCGGCGTCGCGGCGGCCGGCACGGAGGCGCGCATCACCGTGCGCGACAACGGCAGCGGCATCGAGGCCGGCCTGCTGCCGCACGTGTTCGACGTCTTTACGCAAGGCGTGCGGACGCCCGACCGGTCGCAGGGCGGCCTGGGTCTCGGACTGGCCCTCGTCAAGAGCCTCGTCGGGCTGCACCACGGCAGCGTGCACGCGCACAGCGACGGTCCGGGCAAGGGCAGCGTGTTCGAAGTCGTCCTGCCGGCGCTGCAGCGGGACGGCGCGGCGCAGGCGCCGGACGAACCGGCGGGGCAGTCGGCGCGGCCGCACGTCCGCAGGCGCATCGTCGTGGTGGACGACAATGCCGACGCCGCCGAAACCCTCGGGCATCTGCTGGAATCGTTCGGCCACCAGGTGCGCGTCTGCCTCGATGCGCGCACGGCGCTGGCGACGGCGGCGGCATTCGGCCCCGACGTCTGCATCCTGGACATCGGCCTGCCGGACATGGACGGCTACCAGTTGCTGCGCCGGTTGAAGGCCGAGGCGCCGCTGGCCGACGTGCTGTACATTGCGCTGACCGGCTACGGCCAGCCGCACGACCGCGTGCTGTCGCGCGCCGCAGGTTTTGCCCACCATTTCGTCAAGCCGCTGGACATGACGTTGCTGAGCGCGGTGCTGGCGATGACTGCGTGAAACGTGTCGGGTATTCCAGAGGTCGTGTGATAAAGTCCGGCCTGCATGAGTTTCAATGAAAGGCAAGTTGGCCGATGCCACCCGCACCGCCGCGCATCCTGGTCGTGGATGACGAAGAAGCCATCCTCTACGTATTCGAGCGCTACCTGAGCGTCGCCGGTTATCGCGTGTCCGTCGCCAATAACGGGTTCGACGCCGTCCGCACCGCCGAGGCCGGGCCGCTCGACCTGCTCATCACCGATTTCCGCATGCCGGGCATGAACGGCGTGGAGGTGATCCACGCGCTGCGCAACCTGCAGCCCGGGCTGCCGGCGCTCGTCATCTCGGGCAATCCCATCGAGGCCGGCACGATGCCGCCGGGCGTGCGCTTCCTGTCGAAGCCCGTGTCGATGTCCGACCTCCTGAACATCATTCCTTCGCTGATCGTCCAGGCGACGTAGGCCGGCGCTGCGCCTTCGTATCGGCTGAACAGACCGAAACGGCGGTACTCCGGGGCAGGGCGCTCCCCCACAATGCGTGTCATGAAGCACATCGACACCATTGTGCGCCGCCTCGTCGCCGAGGCGCTCGGCACCGCCCTGCTGCTGGCCGTCGTCGTCGGTTCCGCCGTCATGGGCGACCGGCTCGCGGGCGGCAACGCGGCCATCGCACTGCTCGTCAACTCCATCGCATCCGGCTGCGGCCTCGTCGTGCTGATCCTGATGTTCGGCCCCGTGTCGGGCGCGCACTTGAATCCTGTCGTCACCCTGTCCGAAGCGTGGCAGCGCAACCTGCCGGGCGCCCTCGTGCTGCCGTATGTCGCGGCGCAGGTGGGCGGCGCGTTCGCCGGCGTGGCGATCGCGCACGGGATGTTCGGCGAACCCGCGTTCGCGGCCGCGACGCAGGCGCGCACGGGCGCGGCGCTGTGGTGGAGCGAGGGCGTTGCCACGTTCGGCCTGCTGGCCACGATCATCGGCTGCGCGCGCACGCGGCCCAGCGTCACGCCGTATGCGGCGGCCCTGTTCGTCGTCGCGGGCTACTGGTTCACGGCGTCGTCGTCGTTCGCCAATCCCGCCCTCACGCTGGCGCGCGCGGCGACCGGCACCTGCGCCGGCATCCGGCTCGCGGACGTGCCGGGCTATGTGCTGGCCCAGCTGGCCGGCGCGGCGGCGGCGACCATCGTTTTCGGCTGGCTGTATCCGCGCGCGCCGGCCGGGGCCGTGGCGGCCGGCCGGCTGGAGACTATCCCCGCTGACCTGCGGCGAGCGCCGTGAGCGTGCGCGCGAGACCGCCCACCACGCGCGCCATGCCGGCAAAGACGGCCTGCTCGGGCGGTTCGTCCGCATCCGGCGCGCGGTCCTGCACGACCTCCTCCGCCTGGCGGTACGGGAGGCGCGTGAACGACGTGTCGGTGAGGACGAGGGCGGGCAGGCCGGCGCCGGGAGTGTGCCGGGAGGCGCGGTCGGACAACGTGACGCCCTGCATGTAGGCCGGCGTCGCGAGGCCGTGCGCCGGCCCGGCCGCGACGCTCTGGAACGCCGACAGCGCATCCTGCACCTGGCGCGACGACGCGAGGCTGCCGACGTAGGCGATGAAGCTGCCCGGACGCTCGTCGGGCGCGTCGGCCGGCACGCGTGCGAGGTCGTCCAGGTTCGCCGCCGCCGGCGGGGGCGCGACGGCTTTCGGCGCGAGGAAGAACACGAAACGAATTTCGGTGCCGCGGCCGGGACGCACGCTCGCCAGCAGCCGCGCCAGTTCCAGTACGGCCGCGGCACCGCCCACGGTGTCGGGATCGCCGCCCGGCGCGCCGTCGTAGCGGGCGCCGACGATGAAGGTGCGCGTCGCTTTCGCGCCCGGGGCCACATTGGCCAGCACCGCTTCGATGCTGTGCCGGTGATCGGCGCCGCCGCGGTCCCGCACGGCGTAGCCGGCGGCCTGCAGCACGCTGTCGATGTAGGTGGCGGCCTCGGCGCGGCGCATGGGGGCGTCCTGGGCGCCGGCCGCGAGCGCCGTCGCGTGCGCGCGCAGGCGCAGCGCCAGCGGCGGCTCCGGCATGGCGGCGCCGGGATTCACCGTCACCATCGCCAGCAGCACGAGCAGGATGAGCGCGACGATGGCTTTCCAGTGTGAACGAATAAAATTGCGCATGGCGTGGGGCGCGGCGCAAGGGGCGACCGTGCCGGACAGGCCGGGCTCGGCGCGTGGGTGCGGTCCTGGCGGACGCCGTCCGGCGACGGCTGCCGGGGCCGCCCGTGCATGCAATGTTAAACCGGGGCCGGCCTGCGATTTCATGATACCGAAAACGCGGCCGGCCCCGGTCGGGATCGTTCTCAATGGCGCGCGGAAATAAACCAACCACGTCATTCCCGCCTGCGCGGGAACCCAAGTTCCAGGCGCTGTGGCTGCGCATGCAAAATCGGGCCCCCGCCTTCGCGGGGGCGACGGTTATTTACGCTACGTTTCCAGCGCCGGCTTCAGCGGGCCGCCGTCGCCGGCCCCGCCTCGCTCCACCCGCCGCCGAGCACGCGGTACAGCGTGACCTGGTTCTGCAAACGCAGCAGATTGGCCTGGATGGCCTGCTGTTGCGCGATGAACAGCGAACGCTGGGCGTCCAGCAGGTCCAGGTAGCTCGACGTGCCGTTGCGGTAGCGCAGGTCGGACAGGTTGAAGCGGTCCGTCTCGGCGGCCGCCACGGCCTGCTGGGCGCGCAGCTGCTCACTGTACGTGGCCTGGCCGGCCAGCGCGTCCGCCACTTCGCGGAACGCGGTCTGGATCGACTTTTCGTACTGCGCGACGGCGATGTCGCGCTGGGCACGGGCGCTCTCGACGCCGGCGCGGGTGCGGCCGAAGTCGAACAGCGGCAGGATCGCCTGCGGCGCGAAGGTCCAGCCGAACGTGCCGCTCTTGAACAGGCCGGAGAGCTCGGAACTGGCCGTGCCCGCGCTGCCCGTCAAGGTGATGCGCGGGAAGTAATTCGCGCGCGCCGCGCCGATGTTGGCGTTGGCCGCGACCAGCTGCTGCTCGGCCGAACGGATGTCCGGACGGACGGCCAGCAGGTCGGACGGCATCCCGGCCGGCAGGTCCGGCAGGTTCGTCGTCGCGAGCGTGGCGCCGGCCGGCAGGTTGTCCGGGATAGTCTGGCCGATCAGGAGCGTGAGCAGGTTCAGGTCCTGCGCGCGCTGGCGCTGGGCCTGGGCCAGCGTGGTGCGCGCCGTCTCGACGAGCGACACGGCCTGCTGCAGGTCGAGCTTGGACGAGACGCCGTTCTCGAAGCGCAGATTGGTCAGGCGCAGCGATTCCTCGCGCGTCTTGAGCGTCTGCTGCGTCAGCGACAGCAATTCCTCGTCCGCGAGGAACGTCAGGTACGTGTTGGCGACCTGGGCGATCAGGCTGATCTGCGCCGTCTTGCGCGCTTCCTCGGTGGCGAGGAATTGCGCCAGCGCGGCGTCGGACAGGTTGCGCACGTGGCTGAAGAAGTCCAGCTCGAACGCGGTCACCGACAGGCCGGCCTGGTACACGCTGCTGATCGGCTCGTCCTTGCCCGTCGTCTGGCGCTGGCCCGTGATGCCGGCGTTCACGGCCGGGAACTGGTTCGAGCGCTGGATCAGGTCCTGCGCGCGGGCGGCCTCGATGTTGAGGACAGCGACGCGCAGGTCGCGGTTGTTGGCCAGGGCCAGCGTGATCAGCTGCTGCAGGCGCGCATCGGTGAAGAAGCGCTGCCACGCGATGGCGGCGGGCGCCTCGTTCGCGACGGCGTTGCCGCTGTTGACGGTGCCTTCCACGGTCGGGAAGGCGCCCGCCACCGGCGCGGCCGGACGCTCGTACTTGGGCGCCAGGTTCACGCAGCCGGTCAGCACGAGGGCCAGGGCCAGGGGAGTAAGTCGTTTCATGTCGTTCATCAGATTTTCGAGTCGATGACAGTGTTTTCTTCTTCGTGCGCGTACTTCTTGCGCTGGCGTTCGCTGCCCCTGAAGAATCCGCGGATGACAACGAAGAACACGGGCACGAAGAACACGCCCAATGCCGTCGCCGTCAGCATGCCGCCCATCACGCCGGTACCGATCGCACGCTGCGACGCGGCGCCGGCGCCGCTGGCGACCACCAGCGGCAGCACGCCGAGGATGAACGCGAGCGACGTCATGATGATCGGACGGAAGCGCAGGTGCGCCGCCTGCAGCGCCGCTTCGAGCGGCGACTTGCCCTGCGCCTGCAGGTCCTTCGCGAATTCCACGATCAGGATCGCGTTCTTCGCGGCCAGGCCGATGATGGTGATCAGGCCGACCTTGAAGTACACGTCGTTGGACAGCCCGCGCATCGATGCCGCGAGCAGCGAGCCGAGGACGCCCAGCGGCACCACGAGCAGCACGGCGACCGGGATCGACCAGCTCTCGTACAGCGCGGCCAGCGCCAGGAACACGGCCAGCAGCGCGAAGCCGATCAGCACGAACACGGTCGAACCGGCGAGGATCTCCTCGCGCGACTGGCCGGTCCATTCAAACGCGAAGCCGGCCGGCAGCTTGGCGGCCAGCGCCTGCATCTCGTCCAGCGCCTGGCCGGTCGAATAGCCCGCGGCGGCGTCGCCCGTGATGCTCATCGACGAATAGCCGTTGTAGCGCGACGTCTGCATCGGACCCGTGATCCATTGCGTGGTCGCGAACGCGGACAGCGGCACCGGCTGGCCCTTCGTGTTCAGGGCGTTGATGCGCAGGAGGTCTTCCGGCTGCATGCGCTCTGGCGCGTCGGCCTGCACGATCACGCGCTGCAGGCGGCCGGCGTTCGGGAAGTCGTTCACGTACGCGGAACCGAGGGAGGTCGACAGCGCCGTGTTGATGGCGCCGAACGTCACGCCCAGTGCCTGCGCCTTGTCGCGGTCGATGTTCAGCTTCAGCTGCGGCGCGTCTTCCAGGCCTTCCGGACGGATGCCCGTCAGCACCTTGCTCTGCATCGCCATGCCCAGCAGCTGGTTACGCGCCTGGAGCAGGGCGGCGTGGCCCATGCCGCCGCGGTCCTGCAGGCGGAACGAGAAGCCCGTGCCGCGGCCCAGTTCCGGGATCGGCGGCGGGCTCACCACGAAGATGAACGAGTCGCGCAGCGCCCCCATGTGCATCGTGATGCGCATCGCGAGGTCCTGCGCGCTCTGGCCCTTGCCCTTGCGCTCGTCCCACGATTTCAGCGGGATGAACGCGAGACCCATGTTCTGGCCCTGGCCCGTGAACGAGAAGCCCGTCACGGCGACCATGTCGGCCACTTCCGGCTGCTTCAGCACATAGTCTTCCATCGCGTGCAGCACGACGTTGGTGCGGTTGGCGGTGGCGCCCGGCGGCAGCTGGATGTTGGCGATGATGTAGCCCTGGTCCTCGTTCGGCAGGAACGAGTTCGGCAGGCGCGCGAACATCAGGCCGACGATGCCGATCAACAGGACGAACACGACCAGCGCGCGGCCGGAACGCTTGAGGATCTTGCCGACGATGCCTTCGTAGCGCCTGGCGCCCGTGGTGAACGTGCGGTTGAACCAGCCGAAGAAGCCTTTCTTCTCCATGTGGTGGCCCGCCTCGACGGGTTTCAGCAGGTGCGCGCACAGCGCCGGCGTGAGCGACAGCGCCATGAACGCCGAGAAGCCGATCGACGACACCATCACGATCGAGAACTGGCGGTAGATGTTGCCGACGGCGCCCTGGAAGAACGCCAGCGGCACGAACACGGACATCAGCACGACGGTCACGCCGATGATGGCGCCGGAGATCTGGCCCATCGCCTTGCGCGTCGCCTGCAGCGGGGGCAGGCCTTCCTCGGACATGATGCGCTCGACGTTCTCCACCACCACGATGGCATCGTCGACGACGATACCGATCACGAGCACCATGCCGAACATCGTCAGCACGTTGATCGAGAAGCCCATCGCGAGCAGGGTCGCGAAGGAGCCCAGCAGGGCGACCGGGACGACGATGGTCGGGATGATCGTGTAGCGGATGTTTTGCAGGAACACGTACATCACGATGAACACGAGGATCACGGCCTCGATCAGGGTTTCCACCACCTGGCTGATCGAGATCTGGATGAATTTCGTGCTGTCGTAAGGGATCGAGTACTTCATGCCTTTCGGGAAGTACTTCTGCAGCTGATTCATGCGCGCCTTGATCAGCTTCGCGGTTTCCAGCGCGTTACCGGTCGGCGACAGCTGCACGCCGATACCGGTCGACGGCTTGCCGTTCAGGCGGGTCGACGTGGCGTAGGCCTGGCCGCCGATCTCGATGCGGGCGACGTCCTTCAGGCGGACGGTGGAGCCGTCCGGATTCGCGCGCAGCACGATGTTGCCGAACTGCTCGACGGTGGCCAGCTGGCCCGTGACGACGACGGTCGCGGTGATCTGCTGGCCCTTGTCCACGGGGAGGTCGCCGATCGTGCCGGACGCCACCTGGGCGTTCTGTGCGCGGATCGCGGTGTTGACGTCATCCGGCGACAGGTTGAAGCCGACCAGCTTGGCCGGATCGATCCAGATGCGCATCGCCTTCTCGGTACCGAACAGCTGCGCCTGGCCGACGCCCTTGATCCGCTGGATCTCCGGCAGCACGTTGCGCGAGGCGTAGTCGCCCAGCGCGACGGTGTCCCAGGTCGGGTCGTCGGACGAGAGGATCGTAAACAGCAGGAAGTTCGATCGGGCCTTGTCGACGCGCACGCCCTGCTGGGTCACCGCGGCCGGCAGGCGCGGGGTCGCGCGCGCGAGGCGGTTCTGGACGTCGACCTGGGCCAGGTCGGGATTGGTGCCGGTCTCGAAGCTGATCGTGATGGAGCCGGTGCCGTTGGCCTGGCTGGTCGACTCCATGTAGATCATGCCTTCGGCGCCGTTCATCTCGCGTTCGATGACGGAGATGACGGAATCTTCCAGCGTTTGCGCGGAAGCGCCCGGGTAGGCGACGCTGACGACGATCGACGGCGGCGCCACGGTGGGATATTGCGCGATCGGCAGCTGCTTGATGGCGACGCCGCCAAGCACCATGATGAACAGCGCGATCACCCAGGCAAAAATGGGGCGGTCAATAAAAAAACGTGCCATTGTGGTTCCTGTTTATCTAGCCTTGCCTGCTCACTGGCGGGTGGTGGCCGACGCGGCCGGCGCGGCGGACGCCTGCGCACCGGTCGCGGCCGGGGCTGCCGGGGCGCCCACCGGCGTCCACGGCACCGGCTGCACCGGCGTACCCGGCGGCAGCATCTGCAGCTTCTGGAAGCCGTCCACCATCACGCGCTCGCCTTCTTTCAGGCCATCCGTGACGACCCAGTTCTCGCCGTTCTGCGAACCGATCTTGACGGTGCGCGGGGTCGGCTTGTTGTCCGCGCCGATCACCGTCAGCGTGTCGCCGTTCGGGCCGCCGCGGGTGACGGCCTGCTGCGGCACGAGGATGCCGTTCGGCAGCTCGGCCTGCGCCAGGCGCACGCGCACGTACTGGCCCGGGAGCAGGACGTTGTCCGGGTTCGCGGCCTGGGCGCGCAGCGTGACCTGGCCGCTGGTCGGATCGACGGTGATGTCCGAGAACAGCAGCTTGCCCTTGGTCGGCAGCATGGTGCCGTCGTCCGCCACGACGGTCACGGGGACGCTGCCGCCGAGGCCCTTGTCGCCGGCGTTCTTGCGCAGGCGCTGCAGTTCGGCGGCGGACTGGGTGATGTTCAGGAAGACGTTGTCGGTCTGCTGGATCAGCGCCATCTGCGTCGCTTCGGTGGCGGAGACGAGCGCGCCTTCCGTCACGAGCGCGCGGCCGATGCGGCCGGAGATCGGGGCGTACACGTTCGCGTAGTCGGAATTGATCCTGGCGATGCGCACCTGGGCCTTGGCCGAACTCACGTCGGCCTCGGCCTGCTTCTGGGCGGCAACGGCGTTCGTGAATTCCTGCTTGCTGACGGCCTGCGCCTCGACGAGCGGCTTGTAGCGCTCGACGGTGGCGGCGGTCGACGTCAGGTTCGCCTGGGCGCGGCCGAGCGCGGCCTGGGCGGCGTTCAACTGGGCCTGGTAAGGCTCGGGATCGATCTGGAACAGCGACTGGCCCTGCTTGACCGTGCTGCCCTCGGTGAACAGGCGCTTGAGCACGACGCCGTTGACGCGGGCGCGTACCTGGGCCGTGCGGATCGCCTCGACGCGGGCCGGCAGTTCGGTCTCGAGCGCGACCGGCTGGACCTTGGTGGTGATGACACCGACCTGCGGCGGCGGCATCTTGGCGCCGGCGGCGCCGGGGCCGGCCTGGGCGTTATCCTTGGAGCCGCAGGCCGACAGCATGGCCACGGCGACCAGGGTGCACGCGGCGATCCTGGAGAGGGTAAATGAGGAGGAGTTGGCAGAGCGCATTCAATGCTTCCTTCTTGTGGAAAAAAGAATAAAACCGTCCTGCAACACTTCTTTGGCACGGCAGGTGGTTTTACTACTGACTTTTGACAAAACCCCGATATACTATCACGAGTGTATGTTTAGTGTTTCCTACCATTATAAAAACGGAGAACCAGGCGGATGGCCCGCAGAACCAAGGAAGAGGCGGCAGCAACCCGCGACAGCATTTTGGATGCTGCTGAAAAATTGTTCGTAGAACAGGGTGTTTCTCGTACAACGTTGCAGCATATCGCAACCGCGGCCGGTGTGACGCGCGGCGCCATTTATTGGCACTTTGACGACAAGGGCGCGTTGTTCAACGCGATGATGGAGCGCGCGATCCTGCCGCTGGAGGCGGAGATGCAGGTGCTGGACCAGGTGGAGTCGGACGACCCGCTCGTCGACCTGCGCAACCACATGCTGGCGGTGCTGGACCGGACGGTCAACGACCCTGGCGCGCGGCGCGTGTTCGAGATCGCGACGCTGAAGGTGGAATTCGTGGGCGAGATGGACGCGGTGCGCCAGCGCCGCAAGGACAATATGGCCAACTGGATGGCCCGCGCCGAACGCCGCATTAGGCTGGCCATCGACAAGGGGCTGATCTCGCGCGACATCGATGCGTCCCGCGTGGCGCTGGGGCTGTGGACCATGATCGATGGGCTGATCCGCAACTGGATGTTCGATCCGCAGGATTTCGATTTGCTGGCGTTGGGGAAGTGCGTGATCGATCCGTATCTGGAGGGGTTGCGGACGGGGCGCGGCTGAGCCACCCCGCCCGCGTACCATTCAGAGGCCTCGCGTGCGCGGGTGCAGCCGCGCAAAGCTGATCCCCGCCCCCAGCAGCGCGACGGCCGCCGCAGCGGCGAGCGCATACGTCGTGCCGCGGTGGGCCGACAGCACGAGGCAGCCCGCCACCAGCGCGGCGCCGCCGGCCTGGCCCGTCAGACGGGCCGTCGCCACGATGCCGCTCGCGCCGCCGGCCCGTTCGCGCGGCGCGCCGCCCATGATCGCCTTCATGTTCGGCGCCTGGAACAGGCCGAAGCCGATGCCGCACACGGCCATGCGCCACGCGATGGCGAGCGTGGACGGCGCATCCGGCATCCACAGCAGCGCCAGCATGCCGGCACACAGGATGAGCAGGCCGATCCCCGCCAGCAGCCCGGATTCGTAGCGGTCCGACAGGCGGCCGGAGATCGGGCCCATGATCCCGACCAGCATCGGCCAGGGCGTCAGCAGGAAGCCCGTTTCGACGGGCGAGCGGCCGAGCACCTGCTCGAAGTGGAAGGGCAGCGCGACGAACGCCAGGCTCTGGACGGCGAACGTGCACACGGCCGTCAGCGCGGACAGCGCGAACAGCGGCCGCGCCAGCAAATCCGTCGGCAGGATCGGCGCCGCATGGCCGCGCTGGCGCCGCAGCAGCAGCGCGAAGCACCCGATCGTCGCCAATGCCTCCAGGCCGAGGCGCGCCGGCGCCACGCCATGCGCGGCATCGCCCAGCAGCAGGATCAGGAAGCCGAACGCGCCCGCATTGCACAGCGCCGCGCCGGCGTCGAAGCCGTGCCTGCCGCGCGCGTTGTCGGGCAGGACGCGGCGTGCGAGCACGAACGCGGCGGCGCCGATCGGCACGTTGATGGCGAACAGCCACGGCCACGTAGCCAGCGCCAGGATCAGCGAGGCGAGCGTGGGTCCGACGGCGAACGCCACCGCCACGACGAGGGCATTCAGGCCGAAGCCCTGGCCCTGCAGGTGCGCCGGGTAGATGGCGCGCATCATCGCCGTCGTCACGCCCATCAGGGCGGCGGCGCCGAGGCCCTGCAGCAGGCGCGCGCCCACGAGCAGCGGCAGGTTCCACGCCAGCGCACATAACAAGGATGCCACCGTGAACAGCGCCAGCCCGGCCGTGGCGACTTTGCGGTAGCCGATGCGCTCGCCCAGC
The DNA here is from genome assembly GCA_045810485.1 of Massilia sp. Lineage (GTDB taxonomy): Bacteria > Pseudomonadota > Gammaproteobacteria > Burkholderiales > Burkholderiaceae_D > Telluria. The sequence continues at coordinate 18,401 of JBJMVU010000110.1, forward strand.
GCCGCGAACGGCAGCAGCGTGGCGACCATCGCCAGTTGATAGATGTTGACGATCCAGACGGAGGCGGCGGCGCCGGCGTGCAGCTGCCGGGCCAGCTCGGGCAGGGCCGTGTTGGCGATCGCCGTGTCGAGCGACGCCATCGACACGCCCGTCATCAGGGCCAGCATCGCCCAGCGGCGGCGCGCCGCGGGCAGGCCGTCGGCGGGGGCGTGCGCCGCGGCGCCGGTCGGGGCGCCGCGGGTCAGAACGGTTTCCGTCATATCAGTCCCTTGCCACTCCCGATGGGCCGATGCGTTCGGCGTTCGGCATATCCGAGATGCGGATGCGGATCAGGTGGCGGCGCTCGTCCGTGTACGTCGTGCGGCCGTGCAGCATGTGGTGGTTATCGACCAGCATCAGCGTATCGTCCGGCAGCTGTTCCTCGAAGCGCGCGGCGCCTGTCTCGACCACCTCGTTCATCAGCGCCAGCGCGTCGCGCAGCGCCGGCGTGGCCAGGTCCGGGCGGGCGTCGAGGCCCTTCACGATCGAGTCGTAGCGCCAGCGCATCGCGAAGCGCGGCGGCGGCTTCACGCTGTAGCGCGACGCGGGGCGCGTCACCTTGCCGAACACGGGCGCCACGTGGACTTCGACGGTTTCCTCGCCTGCCGCATACACGGCCGGGACGCGGAACGGCACCGGCGTGGTGCTGAGCAGCTCGAACGCGGCGCGGCCTTCGTCCGTGCGCTGCAGCGCGTCGTAGATGTCGTCGCCGTCGACCAGCAGCGACTGGCCGCCGTTGCAGCGCGCGGCGTTCACCACGTACAGGATGAACTGCTCTTCGGGCATCGGATAGAACGACGAATCCGTGTGCATGTCGGCGCTGCCGACGCGCTCGGAGAAGGTCGTGAAGCGGCTGCCGCCTTCCGTGGCCGGCTTCGCACGCACGTCCCACGCGACGCGGCCGGTGCGCTGGTCCGTCGAGGTGGGATAACCGAGCATCAGCGTGAGCGCGTACAGCGCGGCGTTGCGGCGCTCTTCCGGCAGTCCGGCCAGGCCGAGATCGTGGATCACGGCGCCGTGCGTGCGCAGGCCGAGTAATCCTTCGGTGAAATGCGCCAATACCGGAACGCGCCCCAATTCGGTGCGCAATTGCACCTCATTAGGGTGCGCATAAAAGCCATTGCCATTGAAACCATCGAAATGTTTCGACAATATTTCGAATATGGCATCGAGGTCCGTATTCCAGTCGATTGCAGCCCTGGCAAATACGATTTTGCCAATGCGGGAAATGGATGTGAGCATGTAAAGAACTCCAAAAGTTGCCGTTGGGTAAGTTTTTAAATTCTAAAAGATGCTGGTGTCTTTTCGCAATCTTATTTCGATTTTTTAACTATCCTTATGCGGAATTGTTACGTTCTGAAATCAAGAACGAGATGTCGCAAAAAATCGACAAGAGCGAAAAACAGGGATGTGTAGACAACTCGCGTCGGTTATTATGGTTGACGTAAGGAAACATTGTAACATGCAGTTCAACATCTTAAAACGGTCAACATGAGATATTTATCAACCTTGCGCCTCGCTATTAAATTGGGAATTGCATTTGCCGCCGTCCTTGCGCTAACCGCGCTCGTTGGCAGTGTCGCAATATGGCAATTAGCACAAGTGAATGACACCTCGATGAAATTGTCGCATCACTGGATGCCCGGCATTCGCGTCATCGAGGACATCAAATCCCAGATTGCGCGTATTCGAACACGCGAATTGCAATACATCATTTCCACCGAACAGACGGAAATGGATAAGTACGACAAGGTCATCGCGAAAGACCTGGATGACCTTCACAAAATGCAGGACGACTACGTGAAACTGCTCGAATCGCCCGAGGAAAAGCAGACATACGCGCAGTTGCTGGAGATGTGGGACCGCTACATGGCGGAAGACGCCAGGATCCGGGCGGCGGCCCGCGCGGGCGATGCCGACCTGGCCAAGACGTTGATCCGCGGCGAGTCGAACAAGCTGGTCGTCGCGCTGCGGGGCCACGTCGACAAGATCGTCGACATGTACACGGACGGCGGCCGCGCCGCGGCGGCCGAGGGCAATGCGCGCTACACGGCGTCGCGCATGTGGATCGTGTCGCTGGTGCTGGGCAGCGTCGTGCTGGGCGCCGCCGGCGCCATGCTGCTGACGCGCTGGCTGATGCGCCGCCTCGGCGGCGAGCCGGATTACGCCACCGAGATCGTCGCGCGCATCGCCGCCGGCGACCTGTCGGTGCGGGTCGACACGCATGCCGGCGACGCATCGAGCCTGTTGTTTGCGATGAAATCGATGCGCGACAACCTGGCGAAGATCGTCGGCGACGTGCGCGACGCGACGGCGACGATTTCGCAGGCCTCCGACGAAATCGCCGGCGGCAACCTCGACCTGTCGTCGCGCACGGAGCAGCAGGCCAGCTCCCTGGAAGAGACGGCCGCGTCGATGGAACAGCTGACGTCGACCGTGAAGCAGAACGCCGACCACGCGGGGCAGGCGAATGCGCTGGCCGATACGGCGGCCGGCGTCGCCCAGCAGGGCAGCGCGGCCGTGGCGCGCGTCGTCGACACGATGGGCTCGATCCACGCGTCGTCGCAGAAGATCGTCGACATCATCGCCGTCATCGACGGCATCGCGTTCCAGACGAATATCCTGGCGTTGAACGCGGCCGTGGAAGCGGCGCGCGCGGGCGAGCAGGGACGCGGCTTCGCCGTCGTCGCGACCGAAGTGCGCAACCTGGCCCAGCGTTCGGCCGCGGCCGCGAAGGAAATCAAGGAACTCATCGGCAGCTCGGTGCGGCAGGTCGAGGCGGGCAATCTGCTCGTTACCGAAGCGGGTGCGACGATGACCGAGGTGCTGGGCAGCGTGCAGCGCATGCACGCGATCATGGCCGAGATCAGCCACGCGAGCCGCGAGCAGAGCGCGGGCATCGAGCAGGTGAACCAGGCCATCACGCAGATGGACACGGTGACCCAGCAGAACGCGGGGCTCGTGCAGCAGGCGGCCCACACGGCCCAGAGCCTGCAGGAGCAGGCGGCCGCGCTGGGGCAGCTGGTCAGCGTGTTCCGCCTCGAGGCGTTCGAGGCGCCACGGCTGCCTGCGCGTCGCGCGGGCCCGATGCTCGCGCGTTAAAACAAACGGCAGCCCGCGGGCTGCCGTTTTCGTTTGCGCAGTCCGTGTGGATCAGCGCATCTCTTCGATCATCTTCTTCAGCTTGCCGGAGTCGGCGCAGAACGCGCGAATGCCTTCGGCCAGCTTCTCGGTCGCCATCGCGTCTTCGTTCAGCATGAAGCGGAACGTCTTTTCGTCCAGCGTGATCTTGTCGACGTCCGCGTTCGCGTCCGTCACCAGCTTGCGCTCGACGGCGCCTTCGGTGTCGGCCAGCTTTTGCAGCAGGTCCGGCGAGATGGTCAGCAGGTCGCAGCCGGCCAGTTCCAGGATCTGCGACGTGTTGCGGAAGCTCGCGCCCATCACCTCGGTCTTGTAGCCGAACTTGCGGTAGTACTGGTAGATGCGCTTGACCGACTGCACGCCCGGATCGTCCGCGCCCTGGTAGTCGGTGCCCGTGGATTTCTTGTACCAGTCATAGATGCGGCCGACGAACGGCGAGATCAGTTGCACGCCCGCTTCGGCGCAGGCGACGGCCTGGCACAGCGAGAACAGCAGCGTGAGGTTGCAGCGGATGCCGTCCTGTTCCAGGATCTCGGCGGCGCGGATGCCTTCCCACGTCGACGCGATCTTGATCAGCACGCGCTCGCGCTGGATGCCGGCCGCTTCGTACAGGGCGATCAGTTCGCGGCCCTTGGCGACCGTGGCTGCCGTGTCGAACGACAGGGCGGCGTCGATCTCGGTCGAGACGCGGCCCGGCACGAACTTCAGGATCTCGGTGCCGAACGCGATCAGCAGGCGGTCGACGATGTCCTCGGTCGACGCGTTCGGGAAGTCGGCGATGGTCTTTTCCAGCAGCGGACGGTATTCCGGTTTCTGGACGGCCTTCAGGATCAGCGACGGATTCGTCGTCGCGTCCTGCGGTGCGTAGGCCTTGATCGACTGGAAGTCACCGGTGTCGGCCACCACGGTGGTGTACTGCTTGAGCTGTTCGAGTTGGTTCATGATGCGGCGGAAAAGAGGAGTAGGCGGTTATTGTACCAATGGCCGGGGTTGTGATGGTGACGCCCCCGTCAGTCAACAATCGGTGGCATCCAGGAATGCCGCCACCATGGCCTCCAGCCCGGCCTTATCCTCATCCGAAAAGCGGTCGAGCAACGGGCTGTCGATATCGAACACGCCCACGAGCTTCCCGTTCTTGACGAGCGGGATAACGATTTCCGAATTCGACGCCGAATCGCAGGCGATGTGACCCGGGAACGCGTGCACGTCCGGCACGACGACGGTTTCGCGCTTGACCGCCGTCGTGCCGCACACGCCGCGGCCGAACGGGATGCGGGCGCAGGCCGGCTTGCCCTGGAACGGTCCGACGAGCAGGTCTTCGCCATTGCCCGATTTCGCGGGCACGGTGAGGTAGAAGCCGGCCCAGTTCAGGTCGGCGAGCGTGTCGTAGACGAGCGCCGAAAATTGCGCCGCGTTGGCGGTGAGGTCGCGCTCGCCCTCGAGGACGCTGACGACCTGGCGTACCAGCAGGTCGTAGTCGGGGCGGTTGCTGCGTTCTGGATTGTTGTGCATGGCGTGCTCGAATGACTTGTCGAAATGATCTATTTTACGGCACGCCTGCATTCGACGCTGGCGACTGGCACGGAGAGCACGAAGCATAGTCGGCTTGACGCACGGCCAAGCATGCTCAGTGTGCTGGGATTACAAAAGCTTATTTGCTATTGCATATTGAACAAG
>JBJMVU010000111.1:0-9536 GCA_045810485.1 Massilia sp.
CGGCATGCCGTATCCGCAGAACGTGCAGACGGCGCGCGAGGTCGAGCAGGTGATCCGCGACGCCGGCGCGATACCGGCCACCATCGCCCTCATCGACGGCCGCATCTGCGTGGGCCTGGCGGACGACCAGCTCGAACAGCTGGGCAACGCGAAGGATGCGCTGAAAGTGAGCCGGCGCGACCTCGCGTACGTGCTGGCCGAGAAGAAGCTGGGCGCGACGACGGTCGCCGCCACGATGATCTGCGCGGCGCTGGCCGGCATCGAGGTGTTCGTCACGGGCGGCATCGGCGGCGTGCACCGCGGCGCGGAGACGAGCTTCGACATCTCCGCCGACCTGCAGGAACTGGCGCGCACGAACGTCGCCGTCGTGTGCGCGGGCGTGAAATCCATCCTCGACATCGGCCTCACGCTGGAATACCTGGAGACGCATGGCGTGCCCGTGGTGAGCGTCGGCCAGCCCGGCTTCCCCGCGTTCTTCACGCGCGAATCGGGCTTCGACGCCGACTTCCAGCTCGACACGCCGGAACAGCAGGCCCGCTTCATCCGCACCAAGTGGCAGTTGGGGTTGAGCGGCGGCGTCGTCGTCAGCAATCCGGTGCCGGAAGCCTCGAGCATGAAGAACGACGAGATCGACGGCATCATCGCGCAGGCGCTGCGCGAAGCCGACGCACAGGGCGTGAAAGGCAAGGCCGTCACGCCGTTCCTGCTGGCCCGCATCAAGGACCTGACGGGCGGCCGCAGCCTCGCCACGAACATCGCGCTGGTAAAACACAATGCCCTCGTCGGCGCCCGGCTGGCCGTGGCGCTGCACGCGGCGGCCCACGTCTGAGACCGTCATGTCGATCGACCTGAAGCAACTGAAATACTTCCTGGCGGTGGCCGAAGAAAAAAGCTTCAGCCGCGCCGCCGAGCGCCTGCACATCTCGCAGCCGCCGCTGTCGCAGCAGATCATGAAGCTGGAAAGCGAGCTGGGCGTGCGCCTGTTCGCGCGCACGACGCGCAGCTTCGAGCTGACGGTCGCCGGCAAGGCGCTGATGCACGAAGCGGCCGACCTGCTGGGCCGCATGCGCATCACCATCGACACCATCCGCCAGATCGACCGCGGCGAAGTGGGCCGCCTGCGCGTGGGCATCGTCGGTTCGGCGATGTGGGGCCCGATCCCGGGCCTGCTGGAACAATTCCAGAGCCAGTTCCCGCGCGTGACGTGGACCATCCACGAACTGGGCCCGAACGACCAGTGGGAGGCGCTGCGCGGCAAGCAGATCGACGTGGGCTTCTGGCGCGAGCCGAAGATCGACGACGACATGCTGAGGAACGCCGGCCTGCGCCAGGAACTGTGCTTCCGCGAAGACGTGTGCGTCGCGATCAACGCCCAGCACCCGCTCGCGCAGCAGGACGCCATCGAGCTGATCGACATCGCGCACGAGCCGATGCTGACCCTGCACCTGGACCAGTCGGCCGAGCCGCGCTACCTGATCCAGTGCTGCGTCAACGCGGGCTTCCAGCCGACGATCTTCCAGGAGGCGGCCGAGCCGCAGACCTTGCTGGCGATGGTCGGTGCGGGGCTGGGCGTGGCGCTGATGCCGGCCACGACGAGCCGCATCGGCTGGCCCGGTGTGCGCTTCCTGCCCGTGCGGACCAATCCGCCGTCGGCCAATCTGTACATCACGTATCCGACGCAGGATGATGCGCCCGTCGTGCGCGCGTTTTTGAAAATCTTGAATTCAGCTGGAGAGCCGTAGGGTGGACACCACGTGCCCACGCGTGACGTTTGCACATCGCCGGCGTTACGCGTGGGCGGAGGGCCGCCCACCCTACGCACTGGGGGCCTCAAATGAAACGTGCTCACGCGTGACGTCAACATATTGCCAACGTTCTGGAGAGCCGTAGGGTGGGCACCACGTGCCCACGCGTGACGTTCGCATATCGCCGGCGTTACGCTTAATGCGTGGCGCCGCCCGCTTCCACCGAATCGGTCTCCGTCACCACCGCCACCTCCACCGCGATCCTGAGCGCATCGACGATATCGCGCAGCGCCATCGACGGCGGCCGCTCCGGGCGATCCGCGGCCTGCTCGGGCAGGAACGGCACGTGGATGAAGCCGGCCTTCAGCGGCTGGCCGACGGCGTGGTGCATCAGGCCGTAGAACACGTGGTTGCACACGAACGTGCCGGCCGTCTGCGACACGCCGGACGGGAACCCGCGCAGCCGCAGCGCCTTCACGATGGCTTTTACCGGCAAGGTGGTGAAATAGGCGGCCGGGCCGTCGGCCGCGACGGGCGTGTCGACGGGCTGGTTGCCCGCGTTGTCGCGGATGGACGCGTCGTCGACGTTGATGGCCACGCGCTCCAGCGAAATCTCGGAACGGCCGCCGGCCTGGCCGACGGCGATCACGATGTCGGGCTTGACGCCCGCGATGGCTTCGCGCAGCACGGCGACGGCGTTGCCGAACACGCAGGGCAGCTGGCGCCCGACGACGGCGAAGCCTGGCCCGGACCAGCCGTCCAGCGCGCGCACGGCTTCCCACGACGGGTTGACGGCGGCGCCGTTGAAGGGTTCGAATCCGGTCAGCAGGACGGTCTTGGCAGGGGCTTGGACAGTAGGTGCGGTCATGGTCGGCTCATCGATACATCAGAAAGTACAGCAGGACGATATTCGCGCCCAGCAGCGGCAACGCGGTCGGCAGCTGGGCCTTGATCACGGCATTCTTGTCGGGCAGGTCGAGCAGTGCCGCCGGCACGATGTTGAAATTCGCCGCCATCGGCGTCATCAGGGTGCCGCAATATGCGCTGAACATGCCGATCGCGGCCATCACGGCCGGATTCGCATGGTACACCCCGACCAGCACCGGAATCCCGATGCCGCCCGCGATGACGGGGAACGCGGCAAAGCCGTTGCCCATCACGATGGTAAATAATGCCATGCCCACGCAGAACGCGGCGCAGGCCAGCAGGCGCGAATCGAGCGGGATGTAGCTCGTCGCGACGTGCGCCACGGCCTTGCCCACGCCGGCCTCGGAAAACAGCAGCCCGAGCACGGCCAGCATGTGCGGCAGCACGACGGCCCAGCTCATCGCATCGATCAGGCGCCGCGCCTCGCGCACGCCCTGCAGCGGCGTCGCGCGCGTGAGCCAGCATGCGAGCGCCAGCGCGGCGATGCTGCCGCAGCCCATGCTCACGAGCGTCAGGTTCTTCGGATCGAGCAGGAAGCTCGCGCCGACGTGGACGTCCTTCAGCACGACGGAACCGAGCATCGTCACGACGGGAATCGCCAGCGCCGGCACGAGCAGGCGGTTGCCCAGCCGCGCCGCGGTGGCTTGCCGTTCCGCTTCCGGCAGCACGCCCGCCTTCCCCGGCCGCACGAGCCCGCAGCCGGCGACCAGCGCCATCACGATCATCAGCACGCCCGCCACGGCCGGCGGCAGGCGCTCGCCCAGCAGGTAGACGAGCGCGTACAGGCCCCAGAACAGCGCCGTCGTGAAGCGGCGCGGATTGGTGTCATCGCGCACGGTCATGACGGCCGTCGCCGCGAACAGCAGGCCGACGAGCACGTAGAAAAAGTCGAGCGGGACGATCATTCAGCAACCCCGGGTGCGGTCTCGCGGCGGATGCGGGCGTCGAGCCGGCGCAGGTTCCAGGCATGGATGACGAAGGCCGTCACGGCCGTCGGGATGCCCCACAGCGCCATATGGATGGGATCGACCTCCAGGCCCTCGGCTTTCAGGATGGTCTGCATCAGCACGATGGCGCCGAACGCGACGAACACGTCTTCGCCGAAGAACAGGCCGACGTTGTCCGTGGCCGCGCTCATCGCCCGGATGCGCTGGCGCAGCGGTTCGGACAGGCGGCCGTGACGCGCCTCGGCCGCGGCCTCGGCCATCGGCGCGACGAGCGGGCGCACCATGTTCGGATGGCCGCCCAGGCTCGTGAGGCCGAACGCGGCCGCCACCTCGCGCGCCAGCAGGTATACCGTCAGCAGACGCCCCGTCGTGGCCGAGCGGATGCGCGCGATGCTGGCCTGCGCGTGCTCCTTGAGGCCGAAACGTTCCAGCAGGCCGATCGCGGCCAGCGGCAGCAGCAGGATCAGCGGCAGGTTGCGGGTCTTGATGAATGCCGTGCCGAGCGATTCCAGCAGGTGCGGCACGGGCAGGTGCGCGGCCCAGCCGGTGACGCCGCAGGCTGCGATCACGACGAGCACCGGGTTGGCGCGCAACAGGAATCCGGCGGCGACGGCGGCGATGCCGAGCAGCGGCCACAGGTTGACGGCAGATTGCATGGTTCTCCAGCGGTTGTGGTTGCGTGCGGAATCTTACTCTACAGCTAGCTCCGCGCCGCTCGCGCTTTGCGCATCCAATGATGCCGTCGCTTCGCCACGACGCAGCGCCGACCTGCACACAAGCGGCCGGCACGCTTTGCGCGCACGCATGGCGTGAGGAACGATGCGCGGTAAGCTCGATGCCGTTTCCATCCAGGGTGCAGCCATGACTGTCTTCGAACGCGCGCTACGCTTCATCGTGGTCGGCCTGCTGTTGCCGGGCTTGTCCAGCTGCGGGGGCGACGTCGGCATCGGCTTCGCCTGGTATCACGAGGATGACCACCCGTGGCCGGACCACCCCGACTGGCCCAGCTGGCCCGACCGGCCGCAGGGCGCCACGGGCCTGTTCCCGATCGCGGGCGACATCTGCGGGCAATGCGCCGGCTCGCAGGACGGCGCCGGGTCCAGGACCCGCTTCAACGGCCCGCAGGGCGTCACGGCGGACGCGGCCGGCAATCTGTACGTGGCGGAAAGCGCCAGCGCCACCGTGCGCAAGATCGCGCCGGACGGTGCGGTGACGACGCTGGCGGGCACGCGCGGCGCCGTCGGCTATGCGGACGGCACCGCGCATGCCCGCTTCAGCGATCCGAGCCGGCTCGTCGCGGACAGCAACGGCTACCTGTACGTGACGGACAGCGGCAATTCCGTGATCCGCCGCGTGGCGCCGGACGGCATGACGACGACCATCGCCGGCGACGGCACCTGCGGCAGCGCGGACGGCCGCGGCGCGGCGGCGCGCTTCTGCAAGCCGCGCGGCATCGCGCTCGACCGCCAGGGTAATTTGTGGGTGGCCGACACCGGCAACCACATGCTGCGCCGCATCGACACGAACGGCAACGTCACGACGGTCGCCGGCTCGCCGGGCGTGTGCGGCAGCCGCGACGGCAACGGCGGGCAGGCGCGGTTCTGCGAACCGCAGGACGTGGGCGTCGACAAGTGGAACAACGTCTACGTCGTCGACACGGGCAATTCGACGATCCGCATGGTGAACGACAAGGGCATCGTGTCCACCCTGGCCGGCCAGGCGGGACGCTGCGACGCGGTGGACGGCAGCCCGGGCGTCTCGCGCCTGTGCGCACCCAGCGGCATCGCGGTCGACGGCAACGATTTATACATCGCCGACACGGGCAACTCGACGATCCGCCGCATCAACCTGGACAACGTGACGAGCACCGTGGCCGGCGTGCCCGGCCACGCGGGCATCACCCTCGGCGCCCTGCCCGGCAGCCTGGACCGGCCGATCGGCGTGACCCTGGCCCCCGACCGCTCGATCGCGCTCACGACGCACAACATCGTCGTGAAGCTGTTGCCGGCGAAGTAGTTTATTCGGGACGGACGGGGTTGCTGGCGTCGTCGCCGACAACCGTGATCCAGGGGCGCACGTGCCACTGCGTGACGAGTCCGTGGACGACATACGGATCCGCACGGACGAAGCGCTCGGCGGCGTCCGACGATTCGCCACTGAACAGCAACACGGCCCTGTCGGCCGGATCGGCCAGCGCACCGGCGATGACGATCTCGCCGCGCTCCTGGGCTTCCCAGGCCAGCTTCAGGTGTTCCTTGCGGAATTCGCCGCGGCGCTCGAGGTAGTCCGGGGCCAGGTCATAGATCAGCAGGAAGTGCACAGTTTTCTCCGTAACAACGTGGTGGTGCCGGACATCTTAATCGGTCCGGCGCGATGCGACGCGCCATGGTGGCAAGACACTCACTGGCCCGCCCCGCGGCGAACATCGTTGTTGGCCGCCCCCGGCGTCGCCAACGCGCCCGTCGCCGTCAGCACCGTGCCTGCCGCATGGTCCTTCGTGACCGGGCTTGTCAACGCGATGCCGGTGCCCGACACGCCGGCCCCCGCTTCATGGGCGAGCGCCAACGGCGCCTGGAGCGCCAGCTTGCCTGTCCTCCACCCCGTTTCCACCGCGGCGACGATACCCTGCTCTTCATCCGCGCCACTGCCGATGACCACCGCCTGGCCGACCGTGAACTGGCGCGCGTCGTCGACACGGACGACCGTCGCGCCCTTGTCCGCGGGCGCCGACGCACGGGTGAGCCCGGGCGAACCGACCGTGGCGACCGTCAGGGTCTCGGCATCGCCGCCCGCATCGATGACGGCGGTCTGGCCGGGCGCAAAGTGCGCGACCGCGCCGACCTTGATGCGCGTCGATCCCGCCGCCGTCGCGCCGGTCCTGACCGAGACGGACGTCGCGAAATCCGTGCAGTCGTTGTCGCTGTCCTGGCCGTCGGGATAACGTCCCGTGCTGCCCTGGGTCGCATCGACCCGCGCGACGTCGCCGCTGAACGGAATGCCAGGGAGTGCCCGTTCCCACACTTGCGGGCTGGGGATGCCCGGCGCGCCCGCGTGACAGGTGGCGGCCTTGCCGGCGCCGCCGCGGGATCCGCCGGATGCCCATGGATCGACGAGATCCCCGTAGTTCAGGCTGTCGACCACATGTCCGGCCGCATCGCGCAGCACCATGCTGCCCGCTTCCCGGGACAACACCGGGCCGCCAAACCACTGGTTGGGTTTGCCCTGGAATCCGGCGGTGGTCACCGTCTCCACCCGCACGACGGCATCCGTGTCATGAGCGCGGGCCAGGGCGCGGTCCAGCACGATCCCGCTGCCCGCCGGGCGCACCGGCTCGTTGCTCGAGTGCGCATGGCGGGTGGCGGGCGTGAAACTGATGCCCGTACCGCGCACGCTGAACGGCAGGTTGGCCGCATGGCCGTACTGCAGGGGCGCGGCCAGGTCGAGGCCCGTGCCCGGTTCCACGAACGGTTCGTTGGCCACGTGGTTCCTGGCGAGCGCCGGCGCGATCGTCAGCGTGAGGTCCCCACCCGGCTGGCCCTCGACGCTGACGATGTCCACGGTCTCGAGCTTGCCGGGCGCGCCGATCACGGCTTTGCCCGGCGTGTAATCGACGTTCTTCTTCATGGGGAAGCCGATCGCGCCATGCACGACGATCGTCGTGGCCCCGGCCACGGCGTCGCGGGCGAGGCCGGTGCGCCGCGCGGCCGTGCCCACTTTCTTGACGGTGACCATGTCGATGCCGTGGTCGACGCTGTCGATGTCGAGCCGGACCCTGTCGCCGACGGCGATGCCATCGGTCGACGTCACCTGGATGTTGGTGGCCCCCGCCGCCGCGTCGAGACCGAGCCACGCCTGGCTGCCCGCCGTGCCGACGCCGGTGATGGTCACCTTTTCATAATGCTCGGTCGTGCGGCCGACCACGGGATACGTGGTGCCGTAGCCCAGGCCGAGCGTATCGCCAACGGCAAAACCCTCCGTGGTGGTGACGGGGACGCTCGTCGAACCGGCCGGGATGGTGATGATGGGACCGTCGGGCAGCGGCTGCCACAGCGGCGTCGCCTGGCCGGCCGCCGTGCCGACGCGGACGACCTTGCGGGTTTCCCGGTCCGGACCATTGCCGACCACGATGGTGTCGCCCGCCTTGATCCCGTCGACGTTCCGCACGTGAAGGGTCGCGTCGCCCGGCCGGGCGGGGAGCACGAGGCCCGAATTGGACAGGCCCAATACATAAAAGCCATGCGGCGCCAGCGTGGTTTTGGCGGGAATGGCCACCGTGGAGAACAGCGGCTCGCGCGTCGCGTGTTGCGCGAACGTCCAGTTCGAGATGTCGACCGCTTTCTCGCCGGCGTTGTACAGCTCGATGAAGGCATTGGTCGCGTTGTCGCGCGCGCCGTCGCTCAGGCGGAACTCGTTGATTTTGACTGGCGCCACATTGCGCACCTTCGCGGCGGCCGAGTCGGTGCGTTGCGCACGGGTCGCCGGATCCGGCCACGTCGCCACGCCTTTCAGGTCGCCATTGAACGGGGCGATGCCGGAGGTGACCGTGAACGCGGCATGCACGCTCTGGCCGGGCGCGACCGCATCGGCGAAGGTCTTCGCCGCCGTCGCGGCGCGCCAGCCCTTCGGCACCGCCAGCGCCAGCGTGACGCCCCGGACGGGTGCGCCCGTCGTATTCGTGAACGTGACCGTCATCTCCCTGGACTCCCGCGGCGCGAACGTGTGCAGGCTGGACGGGACGTCGGGCGCAGATCGAGTCCCGACACTGACGGCCGCCACGTCGTAGCGGGCGGCCACCACGTTGCGTGCGACCAGCTGGTCCGTCTCGTTGGATGGATACGTGCCCGGCGCCGTCATCGCGCCTTCGTAGAACGTGCCTTGCGACGCGGTGCTGTTGTCGCCGCCATTGCCGAGAATGACGGCGCCCTGCTTGCGCATGGGATCGTAGGATGCATCGATCCGGCGGCCTTCGTACATGACGGACAATTGCCCCCGCCCGGCATCGCCGCCCAGGGTCGCCCAATGGCCGGGCTTGCCTTTCGTGACGGCGGTGACGAAGCGCGTGCCGAGGGTCGGCAGGTTGGCGCACAGCTTCGATTTGTCGTCGTTGACGCAACCGACGAGATTGTTTTCATGGTCGGCCATCACCCAGGGCCCGGGCCCGCTGCCGCGATACCACCCCGTCGCATTGCCGAAATAGATCGCTTCCATGGTGCCGTTGTCGTCGTCGATGCTGTCGATCTCGCCGTTGCCGTAGTCGAAGCAGCAGGCCCCGTTGTAGTGATAGCCATTAATGACGGCATATTGCCCGCCCGCCTGGTCATCGACCGGCACGCCGTGCGTATCGTTCAGGCGCAGGCCCATGCCCGGCGCGATGTACACGCCGTAGACCTTGTGTCCCATGATGGTGACCGGCGCCAGGTCCGCGAGTGGCAGATTGTCCATGCCGCCCAGCGCCTGCCCCGTCCAGGTGCCGCGCGGCGCCTGCACGAGGTGGTTGCGCTTGCCCGACTGGTCGTACAGGACCGTGATCCAGCAATACGTATCGGCGCAAAACGCGTCCTGCGCCGCCGCGTCCGCATAGCCGCCCGCGCCGTGCACGACCCCGATGTCGCGCGTCTTCCCGTCCGACTGGCGCATGACCTGGTACAGCGGCCCGTCGTACGCGGCATACAGCGCGCGCGTGGTGCTGTGCGCGGCCACGCAGGGCGCGCCCGCCTTGGCATAGATGTCGCAGGGGCCTTCCGGCCGGGCCGACTGGGCCGACTGGGCCGATGCCCAGGCTGGCAGTCCACTCAACAGCAGCGCCAGGCTGACGAACATTTTCAGGATATGCATGTTATCGATCTCTCCAGGAACCTCCCATCGTAGAGTCGATCACATGACCTGAACCAATTACTTTTTTCTTTCGATCGATATC
>JBJMVU010000112.1:0-15389 GCA_045810485.1 Massilia sp.
GAGCAGGCAGTCGTGCTCCCGACTGATACCGCGCCGCGTGGCGACGCCGCCACGTTTTCGCGGGGGCCGCGTCAGGTTGCGCGCGCCCTTCTGCGATTCCAGCCGGTACGTTTCATCCGCCTCGACGATAGCCGACAATGTCGCCGGACCGTCGCGCATGGCGCCGGGCACGAACCGATGGCGCCACCGGAAACTGGTCGTGCGATGCACGCCGACGACCTGGGCGGTGTCGCGGACCGTGCGCGATTCCAGCACGCATTGCAGGTACGGCAGCCAGCAGTCCTTCTTGCGCAGCCGTGCCAGCGGCGTGCCCGTCAGCGCATTATGGCTGCGCCCGCATTTGAGACAACGGAAACGCTGCAGCCCACTCGCCTGGCCGCAGCGGTGCTTGCGGACGCAGCCGCAGTGCGGACATGGCCGCCCTGCCGCCGCCTGCTCGATCAAGGCGATGCACTCGGCCGGATTCGCGATGCCGGCGATCCACTCCCGTAGCCGAACCAGGTCGCATGCAGACAACTGCACCGCCAACAACATGGCGAACAATTCGTCGAACGTCCGGCCGCGCATCGTCACTCCTCATGAGTTAACTCGACGATACGTCTGACCTTTGCAACGAGCTTCAGTTCACATAAATAACGCGAACACAGCCAAAAAAATAGGACCGGAAGCGATAAGCAACCAGTCCTTAAGAGGAGATATTTGAAGAGTGCGCAGCCCCCCGCGCACCCGCACCGCCCATCCGCGGCTACCGTCTGATAGCGCTAACAAGCAATACTGACAGTGTAACGTTTCCACGGAAAATGTAAAGCTCAACCGGATGATTATTTGCTGCCGGCCCGCGCCGGCAGAAATCAGGTGCTTTCGCGCTCGCGCAAGGTAAAGCCGAGATCGATCCGCCGTTCGTGCGGCTCCTTCCCGCTGATCACTTCCAGCAGCAACGTTGCCGCCTCGTAGCCGATGCGATACCGGGGCGTATCGATGGTCGTCAGCGACGGCACCATCCATGCGGACGCCGGCAGGTCGTTGAACCCGGCGATAGCCACGTCCTGCGGCACGCGGATGCCCTGGCGCTGGCAATAGTAGATGGCGCCGTGCGCGAGGTCGTCGTTGCAGAAGAACACGGCGTCGCAATCCGGCGCCGTGTCCAGCGCCTGGCGCATCAGTTCGGCGCCGAGGGCGATGGTGGACGGGTCCGGCACCATGATCTCCAGCTTCGGATCGGCCAGGCCCGCCGCCTGCATCGCCTGCCGGTAGCCGTCGGCGCGGCGCAGCGTCCGCTCGTCGAGCTGGGCGCCCACGAAGGCGATGCGCTTGTAGCCGCGGTCGAGCAGGTGGCGCGTGATCGCGTTGCCGGCGTCGTGCTGCGAAAAGCCGACCGACAGCTCGCCCGGACCGTCGGCGAGATCCATCATCGACACGACCGGCATGCGCGACCCCGCCAGCATGCGCTCGACCTGCGGGCTGTGCGTGAGGCCGGACAGCAGGATGCCGTCCGGATTCGACTGCAGATAGGTGCGCAGGAGCTTTTCTTCCTCGTCATCCGAATAGCGGGTATTGCCGATCAGGAGCTGGTACTGGCCATGCTCGATCGCGTCGTGGATGCCGTCCAGCACGGCCGTGAACACGACGTTCGACAGCGACGGCACGAGCGCCACGATCACGCGCGACTGCGCCGACGCGAGCGCCCGCGCGGCGCGGTTGGGCACATAGCCCAGTTCCACCACCGCCAGCTCCACCTTGGTCCGGGTCGCCTCGGACACCAGTTGGGGCTGGCTGAGCGCGCGCGACGCCGTCATCGTCGATACGCCCGCGTGCGCCGCCACCTCTTCCAGCGTGGTCCGCCCCGTTCCCCTTACTTTACCGCCACTGCTTCTGCTCATTATTTTTTTCGTAAATGCTGGCCGCCTCGCGTGCCGACCATGGATTCCGCCACGGATTGGATATTTTGTCAATGTTTGACATGCAATCGTTCCCAATCCGCGACGCATCGATATTGCCGATGAGCCCTGTCCGACAGGTCCTACAACGGTCTGACGCCTGGTCCGATTGTCGGCCCCGGCAGGGGGCCTAACATGGCATCTCACGTATCGATCCGGGAGACGATTATGCCGAGCAACCAGGAGTACAAGGGCAAGGGCACGAAAGGAAAGAACTACGACGAGCTGAGCGGTGTGGGCACCAGCAGTGCCGGCAAGACGGGCACGACGGGCAACCTGAACGACGGCGGCCGCGACGGCGGCGTCGGCACGCCCGACCTGGGCGACGCCGGGAACCTGCAGTCGGCCGGCGGCCAACCGGGCGGCACGCCGGCGCAAGGCCGGTCCCGCCGCCGCCAGGGCAGCCAGCAAGACTCCGACCTGGCCAGCGGGCCGGGCGACAACGCCCAGGGTGGCGACCGGGGCAACCAGCAGAGCGGCAACCTCAACCAGGGCAACCAGTCCCAGTCCGATCTCGGCAGCGGGCCCGGCGACGATTCGCAGTGGGGCAACCGGGGCGGCGGCAACATGCAGAGCGGCGGCCAGGGCAGCCGGTCCGGCCGGAGCAGGCTGACCCCGGACGATCTCGATACCGACGAATCGCTGTAGTGCGGAGCACGCACCGTTTCACCGGCCCACCGCCCACGCGGCGGCGGGCCGCTTCCCCACACCTGTTGTGTTTACGCATCACTCGCCAAAGAAGTTGCCTTACGGAATGATACAATCTTCGACCCGCGCGTGAGCACCCGCTTCCGCTTCCCCGGTCACACTGGAACACATCATGAACGCGCCGGACCTGCCTGCCGCCTCCGCCGCCGACTACATCGCGCACGCCGATCTCGCCTTCGAACTGATGGTCGTGCTCGACCCATCCGGACGCATTGTGCGCGCCAACGCGGCCGCCGGCGACATCCTCGGCTATCCGCCCGCCGAACTGGCCGGGCGTGACGTGCGCGACCTGCTGCATCCGGACGAGCGCGCGGCGCTGGATGCCCTCGCCGCCGACCTGGCGGCCGGCCGGCCCTGCCGCGAGCGCGAGCTGCGCTGGCGCCGCCAGGACGGCGACGTCGTCTACCTGTCGCTGTCCGCGCGCTGGTCGGCGGACGCGCGCCTCGTGTACGCGAGCGCGCGCGACATCACGACGCACCGCGCGGCGCGCGAAGAACTGAAGCGTTCGCGCGAGCGCATGAACGCCATGCTGGAGAGTATCGGCGACGCGTTCTTCGCCATCGACCGCGACTGGCGCATCACGTACGCCAACGGCAAGGCCGGCGCCTTCATCGGCGCCGACGTGGCGCCGAACGTCGGCCGCCACCTGCTCGACGTCGCGCCCGCCCTGGAGGGTACGGCCATCGTCGAGCAGTATCGGCGCGCGCTGGCCAGCGGCGAACCCGGCTTCTTCGAGTCGTACTGGGCGCCGTCGGCGACGTGGATCGAGGTACGCTGTTATCCGACGCCGGACGGCCTGTCGGTCTACTTCCACGACGTGACGGCCAAGCGTCTCGCGCTGGAGGCCGTCAGCAAGAGCGAACAGCGCTACCGCAACCTGTTCCAGCAGGCCGGCGACAGCATCGTGATCGCCGACCGCGACCTGCGCATCATCGCCGCCAACGGCCGGGCGTGCGCCCGCTTCGGCTATACCGAAGAGGAATTCACCGGCCTGTCCGTGAGCGCCATCGACGGTCACCACGCCTATACGTCCGGCATGCTCGACAGCCTGCGCGCGGGCCACACGCACCTGCTGCGCATGGCGAAGCGACGCAAGGACGGCACCAGCTTCCCGGCCGAGGTGCACATCTCGCGCTTCGAGGACGGCGGCCAGGAGTACTTCCAGGCCATCATCCGCGACCTGACGGAGCGCGAGGAAGCGGAGCGGCAGCTGCGCGCCAGCGAACAGCGCTTCCGCGAAGTGATCGAGATGACGCCCGCCGGCTACGTGCTGGCCAGCGCGAACGGCCGCGTCCTCGACGTCAACCCGGCCCTGTGCGCGCTGGCCGGGCACCCGCGCGAACAGCTCGTCGGGCAGGCCCTCGACGAGCTGTTCGTCGCCTTCCCCTGGCACGCCATCGGCGCATACGACGACCACGCGCCCGTGCAGGGCGTGGAAGCGGTCCTGCGCCACGCCGACGGCGGCGCCGTGCACGTGCTGTTCAACGGGAGCGCCCGGCGCGACGCTGCCGGCAAGGTGCAATGCGTGACGGGCCTGATGAGCGACATCACCGGCCGCAAGCAGGCCGAAAGCCGCCTGCGCGAACTGGCCACGCACGACACGCTCACGGGCCTGCCCAACCGCGCGCTGCTGCAGGAACGCGTCCAGCGCATGCTCGACGCCTGCCCGCACGGCCGCACCGTGGCCGTCATGTTCCTCGACCTCGACCGCTTCAAGGAAGTCAACGATTCGTTCGGCCACGAGCTGGGCGACGCGCTGCTGTGCGAAGTCGCCGCGCGCCTGCGCAGGGTGATGCGGCCCGGCGACGTGATCGCGCGCCTCGGCGGCGACGAATTCGTCGTGGCGGCCGAGTGCGCGGGCGCGGGGGACGCCGGGGCGATCGCGGCCAAGCTGCTCGACGCGCTCGCCGTGCCCGTGCGCGTGGGCGGCCAGGAAGTGACGGCCGGCGGCTCGATCGGCATCAGCATGTTCCCGCACGACGCCGGGACCAGGGAACTCCTCTTCCAGACGGCCGACACGGCGATGTACGGCGCCAAGCGCGCGGGCCGCAACCGCTACCGCTTCTTCGAGCCGGAAATGACCCTTGCGGCGCAGGCGCGCATGGCGCTCGAGATGGCGCTGCGGCCGGCGCTCGCGCGCGCCGAGTTCGAGCTGCACTACCAGCCGCGGATCGACCTGCGCAGCATGGCCGTCGTCGGGATCGAGGCGCTGATCCGCTGGAACAGCGCCGACCTGGGGCGCGTCTCGCCCGGCGAATTCATCGGCATCGCCGAAGAGACGGGCCTGATCCTGCCCATCGGCCGCTGGGTCCTGGACGAGGCATGCCGGCAGACGCGCCGCCTGATCGAGCGTCATGGCCGTACGATCCGCGTGTCCGTGAACGTGTCCGCGCGCCAGCTCGCGCAGGCGGCCTTCGTCGACGACGTGCGCTCCGTGCTGGCGGACACGGGCCTGAGCGCCGATTGCCTGGAACTGGAGCTGACGGAAAGCGCCCTGATCGAAGACATCCCGCGCACGGCCGCCATGCTGGACGAGCTGCGCCTGCTGGGCGTCAAGCTGGCCGTCGACGATTTCGGCACCGGCTATTCCGGCCTGGCCTACCTGCGCCGCTTTAACATCGACGTCCTCAAGCTGGACCGCTCGTTCGTGCTGCAGGAAGACGGCCGCATCAGCGCCTTCGACTTCGTCAAGGCGTTCGTCGACATGGCGCACGCGCTCAAATTGTCCGTCGTGGCGGAAGGCGTGGAGACGGCCGAGGTGCTGGAATTCCTGCGCGCCGCCGACTGCGACGAGGTGCAGGGCTACCTGATGGCGCGGCCGATGCCGCTGGACGCGCTCGAGGCGTGGCTGGCTGCGGCCACCGAGAACTAGCGCGCCGCCTCCGCCTCCGCCTCCGCCGCTTCCTCATCCGCCTGAGCTGGCGGCACGAGCAACATCAGCCGCCCTTCCAGCGCCTCGAACCGCAGCGGCAGCGCCATCCGGTCCACTTCCCCATCCGTCGCCGTCTTCAGGCGCCGCCGCGCCGACAGCAGCGGCGCCCGCACCGTCATGCGACGGAACGCGAACGCCTCCACGTCGTCCGCCCCGCCCAGCCGCCCAAGCGCGCCGCGCGCGAGGAGGCCGAGCATCCGCAAGCGCCCGACGGGCCGCGGCGCGATCGCCACCAGCCGGCCCTCGTCCAGCGCATGGTCGAGCGGGTGCATGCCCACCTGTTCCATCTGCAGCCGGTTGTTGCCGACGAAGAGCGTGGACGTGCGCAGGTGGCGCGTCCGGCCGTCCAGTTCCAGCGTGATGCGCAGGTTGCGATGGCCGCGCAGCGCCGTCTTGACGGCCGACAGCAGCGCCACGACGCGCGAGCGGCCGTACTGCCGCTTGTCGTGCTCGCGCTCTTCCAGCAGGTGCGGGTACATGCCCACGCTCGCATTGACGAGGAAGATGCGGTCGTTCAGGAGGCCGATCTGCACCGGGCGCACGTGGGAGTGCAGCAGCGCGCGCACGGCGTCGGCCAGGTCTTCCGGGATGCCGTGCGTACGACCAAAATAATTAAAAGTCCCTTGCGGCAGCACGCCGAACACGCAGCCGTGCGTCACGGCCGCGCGCGCGACCGTGTTGAGCGTGCCGTCGCCGCCGGCCGCGACGAGGATGGCGCCGTCGCGCGCCGCACGCCCGGCCATGGCCCGGGCCGCGTCCTCCAGCCGGTTCGCGTCGTGCACCACTTCCAGTTCGCAGGCACGCCCGGCCGCTTCCAGCACGGCGCTGATCGTCGCGCAGCGCAGGTCGGTCCCGGTCCGGCCGGAGCCGGCATTCAGCACGACATAGAAAGGAGCATCGGTGCGCGGTTCGGCCGGCATCGCCGTGGATCTCCATGATCGGTGGTGGATCGGACAGCCGCAGGATAGCAGCATTGGCACCACCGGCCCGCCCGGCTGAACGTGGCGAACATAATGTAACATCGCGCCGCCTTCACCAAGTTGGTGCGTGCTACAAGCCCGTAACAATGTCAACAATTTCGCTACGCGCAACACCATGTGCGAAGCGCTATACTCGCAGCCACAATCATAACCTCGAGTGGAAGCGCAACGACCCCGCAGCATGAGAATCAGCAAAGAAAAGGCCGCCGACAACCGGACCGCATTGATCCGCGCGGCGAGCAAACTGTTCCGCGAACGCGGCATCGATGGCGTGGGCGTCGCCGAGATCAGCAAGGAAGCCGGTCTCACGCACGGCGCCCTGTATGCCCATTTCCGGTCGAAGGAAGAGCTGGCGCTGGAAGCGCTGTCGTATGGCCTCGACCAGGCCAATTCGCGCATGTATTCGACCACGTCGAACGGCATGCCCGACCTGGCGTGCTACCTCGACCGCTACCTGTCGCTGGACACGCGCGACGACTTCGGCGACCGCTGCGCGATGGCGGCGTCGGCCAGCGAGATCGGGCGCCAGGACAAGGCCACCAGCGCCCGCTTCGCGGAAGGGTATATGGTGATGGTGCGGGCGTTCGAGCGCCAGATCGCGCAGAACGAACCGGGCAGCGACGCCCTCGCCCGCGCGATGGTCGTCGTCGCCACGATGATCGGGAGTCTCGCCGTGGCGCGCGGCGCCGCGAAAGGCAACCCGGCCGTGTCGGAACAGGTGCTGCAGGCCACCCGCCGCATGCTCGATGAGCTCATGCGCGCGCCCGCGCGCATGGTGGACGACCGGCCGGCGGCCTGATCGTCCGGCCGCTTACTTCGTCACGCCGATCGGCGTGCGGTGGCCGCCCTTGAACGTGTACAGGGTCAGCACCCCATCGCGGATGTCGCCGTGGGCGTCGAACGCGATGGTGCCGGTGACGCCGGGGTAGCGGACCTTCGCCAGCTCCGGCAGGTACCTCGCCGGCGCGCTCGATCCGGCCTTGTCCATCGCGGCGGCGATCGCCAGCACGGCGTCGTACGAATACGGCGCGATGATCTGCACGTCGATGCCGTAGCGCTTCCTGTAGTCGGCGCGGAACTTGTCCATGCCGGCCTTGCCCTTCTCTTCCACGCCGCCCGCTTCGGCGCACACGACCTGGCCATCCGTCATCGTATTGCCCGACAGCGGCTGCATGGCGTCGGAGCAGATGCCGTCGCCGCCCATCATCTTCGCGTTGATGCCCAGCTGCTTCATCTGGCGCAGCATCGGTCCCGCGACGGCGTTCATGCCGCCGAAGAAGACGAGATCCGGATTGCTGGCGCGGATGCGCGTCAGGATCGCGGCGAAGTCGGTCGCCTTGTCGTTCGTGAATTCGCGCGCGACCGGGTTCACGCCCTGCTGGCGCAGGCTATTCGCGAATTCCGTCACGAGGCCCTGGCCGTACGCGGTACGGTCGTCGATGACGGCGACGCGTTTCGCGCCCATCGTCTTGACCGCGTAGCGGCCCAGCGCGCGGCCCAGCTGGATGTCGTTCGCGACGACGCGGAACGCCGTGTTGTACCCCAGCTGCGTGTATTTCGGATTCGTGGCCGACGGCGAAATCTGCGGGATGCCGGCGTCGTTATAGATCTTCGCGGCCGGGATCGTCGTACCGGACGTCTCGTGGCCGATCACGGCGTTCACCTTCGCATCCGCCAGCTTCTGCGCGGCGGTGGTCGCCGCCTTCGGATCGCCCGCGTCGTCTTCCGGCACGAGCACCCATTTCACTTTCTTGCCGCCGATCGTGGCGCCGCGCGCGTTCAGCGCGTCGATCGCCATGCGCACGCCGTTTTCGCTGTCCTTGCCGAAATGGGCCACCGGTCCCGTCATCGAGGCCACATGGCCGATCTTTACGGTTTCCTGGGCCGTCGCCAGACCCGCCGCGGACAGTGCCAACACCAACAACGCTTGCTTCTTCATTCCATCCTCATCTAACAATACGATTCTTTATACCAATACGATAGGGTAGCGCGGATGAGCGGATTTCACAAGTATTGCAAGGCAACATAAAAAATCAGGCACAATGGGATTTTGGTTTTCCGAAGTCCACGATGACAGCTGACTCTCCGTCACCGCTTCCCTCCCTGGGCGCCGCCACGCTGCTGCGCGCCCTGTTCAAACGCCCGCGCCGCCTGAACGGCGTCCGCACCCCGCGCACCGCCTACGTCCTCGACCGCATCGACCCGAACCAGCTGCGGCGCTACCGCCAGGCCCTGGGCTTCCGCGACGACGGCATTCCCGTCACCTATTACTACCTGCTGGCCCAGCGCGCCCACGTGGCGACGATGCTGGACGACGCCTTTCCCTTCCGGCTGCCCGGCACCGTGCACACCGAAAACGCGCTGCGCGCGCTGGCCGAACCGCGCCGCGACGTGCCCCTCGTGCTGTCGACGACCGTCAACATCCGCCCGCCCGCCGAGAACGGCGCCGTGTACGCCGAACTCGACACCGTCGCGCGCCAGCAGGGCGCCGACATTTTTACCTGCCGCAGCACCTACCTCGTCGTGCGCGGCCAGTCCGGCAAAAAGCGCGGCCGCCAGGAGGCCCGCGACCTGCCCGTGCTGGCGGGCTGGCGCCTGCCGCGCAACACCGGCCGCGCCTACGCCCGGATCTCGGGCGACTGGAACCCCATCCATCTGTGGACGTGGTCGGCGCGCCTGATGGGCATGAAGCGCCCGATCGTCCACGGCATGCACACCCTGGCGCGCGCCTGCGCGGAGCTGGAACAGGCGTGCGGCCGGCGCATCCTCGCGCTGGAAGGCCGTTTCCGGGCGCCGGCCGCGCTCGGCAGCGAACTGGTATTGGGCGCCGACCTCGCCGCCGGCAGCTTTGCCGTCGGTGGTGGCGGGCGTATCGTGGCGGAAGGCAGCTTCCGTACCATTTGATATAGATCAAAGGAACCGCTTGATACATTCGCCATCCTGAGATCGTCCCCACCGGACTCTCAGGAGGCAATCATGTATGACCGTATCCTCGTTCCCACGGACGGCTCCGACGTCTCAGCCGCCGCGGAGCAGGCCGCCCTCGCCTTCGCGCGCGCGCACGGCAGCGAGGTCGTCGTCCTCGCCGTCGGCCAGCCGCAGGCGCCCATGGCCTCGGCGGAAGCCGCGATGGCCATCGATCCAGGCCTCGACGACGCCGTCCTGCTGGCCACCGCCCAGGAACATGCGCGCAGCGTCGCCAGTGCGGCCGAGGCGGCCGGCGTGCGCTGCACCTCGCTGGCGATGCTCGACTACTCCCCCGCCGACGCCATCCTCGCCACGGCCGACAGCCACGCCTGCGACCTCATCTTCATGGGCTCGCACGGCCGGCGCGGATTGTCGCGGCTGCTGGCCGGCAGCGTGACGCAGAAAGTGCTGGCCGACGCCCGCGTGCCCGTGCTCGTGATGCGTCCCCCGGCCGGCGCGAGGAAGTAGCCGTGTACCAGCGCATCCTCGTTCCCGTCGACGGCACCGAGCGGGGCGCGGCCGCCCTCGGCGCCGCGCTGGGCCTGGCGCGACTGGGCGGCGGAACGATCGTCGGCGTGCACGTGGCGGGCGAATCGCCGCTGCTCGCGACGGGCGACATCGGCGGCCCGTTCTACGACGCCTGGCGCAACGACGCGGACCGTCTGGGCCGCGAAGCCCTCGACTACGTCGTGCGGCGCGCCACCGAGGCGGGCGTCCCGTGCGAGACGCTGCTGGCCCCGCCGGGTCCGCCATGGGAAGGCATCGTCGCGACGGCGCGCGAGCGCGGCTGCGACGTCATCGTGATGGCGTCGCACGGCCGCCACGGCCTGGCCGCGCGGCTGCTGGGCAGCGAGACGCAGCGGGTGCTGATCCACTGCGACATTCCCGTGCTGGTGGTGCGCTAGTCGAGGCCGCGCCAGCGCCGGTCGGCGGCGTAGTGGTGGATGGCGAAGCCGCCGAAGGACGGGTTGGCGGCGACGGGGACGCCGGCCAGCGCCGCCTGCGCCAGCACGTACGCCACGACCAGGCCGACGCCGCGCCGCGCCGCGCCGCGCGGGTAGCGCAAGTTGGCATACGCGCCGGTCCACAGGTTCGCGTAGCCGTCCAACGGCTGCAGCGTGGCTCCGGGCGTGCGGGCCTTGTCCAGGTCCGCGCGCGCCTCGGCATTGCGGCCCGGCGCGGCCGCGCGCGACCTACGCGGCCGCGTCGTTCGGCTGCAGCGCGATCAGGCGGGCGTACGCATCGACGGCCTGCTCCGGCTGGTCGCTCCGGCGTAGGTGTTGCCGAGCGCGGACCACACGTCCGCATACGCCGGCGAGGCGCCGGCGGCGGCGCGCAGGTCGCGTTCCGCCTCCTGCCGCCGGCCGGATGTCGCACGAACCACGCGAACGGCTTGCCGGCCCGATCAGGCGGCCGAACCGCCCAGCCGGCGCAGGTGGTCGCGCCACGTGTCGACGCGCTCCGCCGACAGGGTGTGGGCACGCCCGATCAGGGTCGTGCGCACGGGGCGGATGCCGGCCCGGCCCAGGATCTGGCGCCGCATCATCTTGACGCCGTAGCCGCCGTAGCCCCACCGGTAGACGACCGTCGGCATGCCCATGCTGACGACGAGCCGTGCGCTGCGTCCCCCCAGCAGTCCGGCGCCGAACGGCCGGTGCGGGTCGTCCATGAAGACGCCGGGCCGCGTCACGTGTTCCAGGAAGCCGCGCATCAGCGCCGGCATGTCGCCCATCCACAGCGGGTAGACGAACACGAGGTGGTCGGCGCGCTGGATCGCATCCTGCACGGCTGCGAGTTGCGGCGGCGGCGAGCCGTGCCACCACTCGGACGGGCTGGTCAGCAGCGGAAAACTCAGCCGCGCCGGTTCCACCACCTCGACGTCATGCCCCGCCGCGCGTGCACCGTCCACGTACGCCTGGGCCAGCGCGTGGCACAGGTGGGGGCGATGGCAGTCGGGATGGCCCTGAATCAATAGGATGCGTGCTCCCATCAGCGACCGCCGTGCTCATGCTGGACTTTTACAGCGCTCATTTCTCGCTTTCGATCTGTATTCCCTCAAGTAGGCTAACCGAACACAACGTTGCTACGTTGCGAGATATCAAACCACATGGATATTTTCCTGCTACCCGGAGTCTAAGAAGATTCCGACTTCCAGGAGGCGAGCATGCCCACCACCCGAGCCAGTCCCAGCCGTCCGCGCGCGATCTGCGCCGCGCTGCGGCATGGCCGCAAGATGTTGTGCCGACGTATCGCGGAGATCATGGCCGGCCCCGACGACATGGTCGGCCACGGCTTCGCGGGGCTCGTCGCCGCCGTCGAGGCGGCCTTCCGCCACGAAGAACTGATCATGGAAACGCTCGGCTATGTGCGCCTGCACGAGCACCGCGAGGAAAACGCGGTCGTGTTGTCGGCCCTGCACCACGTGCTGCCGGACGTCGAGCGGGGCGACCACATGCTGGGCCGCCAGGTGCTGGCCGCGCTGGCCAGCGTGCTGGACCTGCATCGCCTCTCCGGCGACCTGGCGCTCACGGTGGCGGCCCGCCCGGCCGACGCGCGCCTGCGGGGCCGTGCCGCCCGCGCCACGCTGCACGTGGCGACGCGCCGCTCAACCCCGCGCTGACAGGCGCTGCGCCATGTACAGCGCATCGGCCGGGTACGTGGCCAGCGCGGCCGGATCGCCGATGGCGGGCAGATAGCCCAGGCCTTCCCAGAAGCGGCGCGAATCCTGCACGGACACGAGCGCGGCATGGCGCAGCCCACCGGCCCGCGCCAGCATGGCGTCGACGAGGCGCCGCGCGACGCCCCGCCCGGCCGCCCGCGGCGCCACGGCCAGGTCGTGCAGGTACAGCGTGTCCGGATCCGGCGGCAGCGCGAAATCGCCGCCGAGCGGCGTCACCTTGCCGAGCCGCGACGGATACGCGAACAGGTAGCCGCAGACGCCGTCCGCGTCACGCGCGACGAGCACCGTGCACGGGCTCGCGCGCAGGCGCGCACGCACGACGTCCGCCGCTTCCCGCATCGCCGCCGGATAACACGCGGCCTGCACGGCCAGCACGGCGTCCAGGTCGGCTTCCGCCATGGGCGCCGTCACCATCAGGCGTTCCCCAGCGCCTGCGCGACGATCGCGGCGGCGGCGGCGACTGTCTTGCTGTCGCCCTGCGCGTCCGGCGACGTGCCCGTGTAGTAGATCGCGACGATCACGGGCTGGCCCTGCGGCGGAAACACGATGCCGACGTCGTTGGTCGCGCCGTAGGCGCCCGTGCCCGTCTTGTCCGCAACGCGCCAGTCCGCCGGAAAACCGGCCTGGATGCGTTCCTTGCCCGTCGTGTTCGCGAGCATCCAGTCGCGCAGGCGGCGCCGCGCGTCCGGCGCGAGCGCCTCCTCGAGCAGCAGCGCCTGGAGGCTCCGCGCCATCGCGCGCGGCGTCGTCGTGTCGCGCGGATCGCCGGGGATGGCCGAATTCAGCGCGGTCTCGCGGCGGTCGAGGCGGAACGCCGTGTCGCCGATGCGGCGCGCGAACGCGGTGACGGCCGCCGGTCCGCCTATCCGGTCGAGCAGCAGGTTGCACGCCGTGTTGTCGCTGATGTGCAGCGCGGCGGCGCACAGGTCCGCGATCGTCATGCCGTCGTCCACGTGGCGTTCCGTCACGGGCGACCACGACACCAGGTCCGTCCTCCCGTAGCGCACACGCTCGCCGAGCAGGCCCGGTGTGTGCGACGCGTGCGCCAGCACGGTCCCGGCGACCATCACCTTGGCCGTGCTGCAGAACGGGAAGCGCTCGTCGCCGCGCCAGTCGAGGACACGTGATCCGCCATGGCGCCACGCGGCCACGCCCAGCCGGCCGCCGGCGCGGCGTTCGAGGTCGGCGAAGACCGCATCGGCAGCGTGGACGGCGCCGGCCAGCGCGGGCAGGGCCAATGCGGCAAGCAGGACGGAGCGGCGGGACGGATCGAACATGGGATCTCCTCGTGGTGGACGGCGGCCGCCATTATGCCGTAACTAAACACAGCCGTTCCTGTTGCCGGATTCGAAAATTGTGCGTTATGTTTCTGGATCGACAGCACTGGAGACACTATGCGCCGCGCCGCCCTTCCCCTCGCCATCGCCCTGCTCTGCGCGGGTCCATTCGCCCACGCGGCCAACCGCACGGACAACGTCGACGTGTTCATCGGCACCGGCGGCGACGGCCACACGTTCCCGGGCGCGACCCGCCCCTTCGGCATGGTGCAACTGAGCCCCGACACGCAGGTGCGCCACTTCCGCCAGAGCTATCCGTGGGCGGCCGGCTACCGTTACGAGGACGATGCGATCCTCGGCTTCTCGCACACGCATTTCTCCGGCGCGGGCCACTCGGACCTGGGTGACGTGCTGCTGATGCCGACCGGCGGCGAGGTGAAACTGGAGCCGGGCTATCCCGAGCGTCCGTTCAGCGGCTACCGCTCGCGCTTCTCGCACCAGGACGAGCACGCGGAGCCGGGTTACTACGCCGTGAAACTGCTGGACAACGACGTCGACGTGGAACTGACCGCGAGCGAGCGCGTGGGCCTGCACCGCTACCGCTTCAAGCCGGGCGCGGAGGCGAACGTGATCCTCGACCTGCGGTCCAGCATCTACGACTGGTCCGGCAAGAACCTCTGGTCCCGGCTGCGCCTGCGCGGCAACGACACCGTCACGGGCATGCGCGAGACGCGCGGCTGGGCGCCCGGCCGCCAGCTGTACTTCGCGATCCGCTTCTCGCGGCCCATCGTGGCGCACCAGCTCATGAACCGCGAGGAAGGCGTCGAGTACAAGGGCTTCGCCGCGCCCGGCAAGACGCCGGCCGACAAAATCCTCGTCGAAGGCAAGGCGCTGGAAGGCACGTTCGGCTTCGGTTCGCCCGCCGACGGGACGGTGCTCGTGAAGGTGGCCGTGTCGGGCGTCAGCGAGGACGGCGCCCTCGCCAACCTGGCCGAGATGCCGGGCTGGGACTTCGACGCCGAGCGCCGCCGCGCGCACGATGCGTGGGAAGAGGCGCTGGCCACGGTCGACATCGACGCGCCGCAGCCGATGAAGCGCATGGCCTACACGAGCCTGTACCACGCGATGCTGGCCCCGAGCCTGTTCATGGACGCGGACGGGAAGTACCGCGGCCCGGACAACCAGGTGCACCAGGCGCAGGGCTTCCGCTTTCACTCCACGTTCTCGCTGTGGGACACGTATCGCGCGCTGCATCCGCTGCTGACCCTGATCCAGCCGGAGCGGCGCAACGTCGACTTCGTGCGCTCGCTGATCGAATCGCAGAAGGCCAGCCCGTACGGCATCCTGCCCGTATGGCAGTTCGCCGGCCTGGAGACGTGGTGCATGATCGGCTACCACGCCGTGCCCGTCATCGCGGACGCGTACATGAAGGGTTTGAAGGGCTTCGACGCCGACGAGGCGCTGCGCGCGATGACGTCCAGCGCCGAATACGGGCCGTACGGCGGCCTGCGGCACTACATGAAGCTGGGTTACGTGCCGATCGACCTGGAACCGGAAGCGGCATCGAAGACCGTGGAGTATGCGTTCGACGACTGGACCATCGCGCGCATGGCCGACAAGATGGGCCGGCGCGACGTGGCCGACCGTTACTTCAGGCGCGCGCAGAACTGGCGCAACGTGTTCGATCCGAAGACGGGCTTCGTGCGGGCGAAAAAATCGGATGGAACGTATCGCGAGCCGTTCGACCCGGTGCGTTCGAACTTCGGCAGCGACTATACGGAAGGCAGCGCGTGGCAGTATTCCTGGTATATGCCGCACGATAACGCGGGCCTCGTGAAGCTGCTGGGCGGCGACGCCGGCCTGGTCGACAAGATCGACCAGGTGTTCGATGCGAAGGTCGACCCCGCC
>JBJMVU010000113.1:0-15100 GCA_045810485.1 Massilia sp.
CCAGGCCTTCCGCATTTACCAGGCCGCGTTCAACCGCGCGGCCGACAAGGTGGGCCTGGGCTACTGGATATCGGCGCTGGACCACGGCATGGCGCTGCTCGACGTGGCCAACGGCTTCGTCGCCTCCGCCGAATTCAAGGCTTTGTATGGGAATAATCCAACCAATGCCGATGTCGTGGCCAGGTTCTACGCCAACGTGCTGCATCGCACGCCGGATCAGGCGGGGGCGGATTACTGGACCAGGCTGCTCGACCAGCACATGTTGACGAAGGCCGACGTGCTCATGAGTTTCAGCGAAAGTCCGGAGAACCAGGCCGCGCTGGTGGGCGTCACGCAGAACGGCATCGATTACACACCTTACGGCTGATCAAAAAAAACAGCCCGCGCGCGGCGGGCCGTTTCGTCAAGCGGGGAATCGTATTACGCGAAGTTCTTGTTCACGAAGTCCCAGTTGACGACGTTCCACCAGGCCTCGACGAACTTCGGACGGGCGTTGCGGTAGTCGATGTAGTAGGCGTGTTCCCAGACGTCGCAGGTCAGCAGGGCCACGTTGTCGGTGGTCAGCGGGGTGCCGGCGTTCGAGGTGTTGGCGATGTCGACGGTGCCGTCGGTCTTTTTCACCAGCCAGGTCCAGCCCGAACCGAAGTTGCCGACGGCCGATTTCTGGAACTCTTCCTTGAACTTGTCGAACGAACCCCACTTGGCGTTGATCGCATCGGCGACCGGGCCGGTCGGCGCGCCGCCGCCGTTCGGGGTCATGCAGTTCCAGAAGAAGGTGTGGTTCCACACCTGGGCCGAGTTGTTGAACACGCCGCCCTGGGATTTCTTGATGATCTCTTCCAGCGACAGGTTTTCGAACTCGGTGCCCTTGATCAGGTTGTTCAGGTTGGTGACGTATGCCTGATGATGCTTGCCGTAGTGGTATTCCAGCGTCTCGGCCGAGATGTGCGGCTGCAGGGCGTCCTTAGCGTACGGCAGTGGGGGCAGGGTATGTTCCATGTCTTGTTCCTTAGTAAGTTTACGGGAGACTTCAAGTCTCTGCGGTACATCAATTCGGGCGCTTATTCTAAACCGGTTAGCTAAACGTTGCAGATATGGCTTTGCGAAACCACCAGATTGTCATTCCAGTAAATCCTGCACGCCCGCCACGCTGACCTCCGCACTGCCTTCGGCCAGGCGGATGTGCAGCACGTCGCGCGGCCGGATCTGGCCCGGCGCATGCAGCACTTTGCCTTTCGCGTTGCTGACGATCGCATAGCCGCGCTCCAGCGTCCGCTGCGGGTTCAGCAGTTCCAGCTGCGCGGCCAGTGCGTTCAATGCTTCGCGGCGCGCGCGCATCTGGTTGCCGACGCTTGCCACCAGGTGGCGCCGGTCGGATTCCAGCCGCGTGCGCAGTCCGCTCCAGTCGGGGCGATGGCGGGCCCAGCGCTGCTGCAGCTGCGCCAGCAGCATGCCGTGGCGGTTCACCGGCGCGCGGACGGCATGCGTGAGACTGCTGGCCATGGCCAGAAGTTTCAGGCGTTGATGAGCGATCTGGCTCGACGGACTCAGCAGGCGGCGCGACAGGTTGTCGAGGCCCTGGCCCGCATCGGACAGGACGCGGTCCATCGCGCGGCGCAAGTCGCCCGCGTCCGCCTGCAGCGACGCGAGCCAGTCGGCCCGGGCCGTGGCCGCCAGCTCGGCGGCGGCCGTCGGCGTGGCGGCGCGCAGGTCGGCGGCAAAGTCGGCGATGGTGAAATCCGTCTCGTGGCCCACGCCCGCGATCACGGGTATGCTGCACGCCGCGATCGCGCGCGCGACGGCTTCCTCGTTGAAACTCCATAAATCTTCGATCGAGCCCCCGCCGCGGCACACGATCAGCACGTCCACTTCGCGCCGGTGCGACGCGACGGCGATGGCTTCCGCGATCTTCTGCGCCGCCAGCTGGCCCTGCACGGGCGCCGGATACAGCACGATGCGCACGTGCGGCACGCGCCGCCTGAGGGCCGTCAACACGTCGCGCAGCGCGGCCGCCTGCGGGCTCGTGACGATGCCCACGGTGCGCGCGAACAGCGGCAGGGGACGCTTGCGGGCCTCGTCGAACAGGCCCTCGGCGCCCAGCTTTTCCTTCAGGCGCATGAACGCTTCGTACAGCGCGCCCACGCCCGCGCGGCGGATCGCCTCCACGTTGATCTGGTAATCCCCGCGTGCGCCGTACAGGGTGACAAGAGCGCGCACCTCGACCTTGTCGCCTTCGCGCGGGGTGAACCCCGCATACTGGGCGCGGCCGCGGAACATGACGGCGCGCACCTGGGCCGCGTCGTCCTTCAGCGTGAAGTACCAGTGGCCGGATGCGGCGCGCGTGAAATTCGAGATCTCGCCGCCGATCCAGACGAGGGGAAAGGTGCGCTCCAGCAGGCGCGCGACCTGCTGGTTGAGGGCCGTGACGGTCAGTACGGGCGGGGCGGCGTAGGCCGGATCGGCGTCTTCGGTGGGGAACATAGGTTGAGCTGGTTTGAACTGTCCACAAAAACATGGTTGCGCGCAGTGTAAGACACATCTGCTGTAAAACAACAGGTAGTTTTTGTAAACACCTGATTTTTATAGTAAATCGATGCTGCCTGATTTCGATGCAGCAACCAAATTGCTTTACGGATCAATGGCTTGAGTGCGTCTTCGCCTACTTGGCCACAATCTTATCCACAGAATGTGTGTGAAAGTGGACAAATCGACTGCCTTCAAATTCAGCATGAATACATTTTCCTAGAGCAATCAAGTACTTAGCCGGCTGTTCCGGCCCTTGCACACAATCTTTTCCACACAATTTGTGAAGAAGACGAGCGGGCGTCGGGCCGCGACGATAACCCATTTGCCGCGCGCCCGGCCGCAGCCCGCCGACGGCGCTTCGCTGTGCATAAGTCCCGTGTGCCCAAAAATTGGGCTCGACTATGAATGCTGAGTGAAATCAATGGGTTAGGCAGTAAATGATGTGCTTGCTCACATCTTTTTCCACAGATTGTGTGAGAAATCCGGCGGGCAGACCGTAAGGCCGTGGCGATCAACGCCTGCCCAAAAAATGGGCATGTATTCTTTGTGCTTAAGAATCAATGGCTTAAGGTGGAATTTGTGCGCTTGCGCACAATTTTGTCCACAAAAAATGTGCAGAAGCACAGGCATGGTTCGGGGCATGTAGTCGCTCTCAAGCCTGCCTAATTTTTGAACTCGGGAATTTCCCTGAGTAAAATCAATAACTTACCGACAGGAAAGCTGATTCCTCACAAATTTATCCACAGAAATTGTGGGCAACTATATGTGGCGTTCGTCCATGTCTGTACCGATGAGGCGCCTCAGCGCCATCCCCGATCGCCCCTGCCACGTTTTTACGCATGGAAAAATATCCCTTAAGAATCAAGCGACTTGGCGGAACCCGTGCGGCTTGCTCACAATTTTATCCACAGAAAGTGTGCAGAACTCTACTTGCCGCAATTCGGGCAACACGTTACATTGCGCAACTACCTTGTCACGTTGTTTTTTACTTATCCAGGAGTTCCCTTGCTCGCCATTCTTCAAGCTGCCGGCTGGCCCATCTGGCTGTTGCTGATCGCCTCGATCATCGCCCTGGCCCTGATCATCGAGCGCCTGATCTACCTGCGCCGCGAAAAGATCCTGCCGCGCCAGCTGCTCGATGAAGTCATCCAGGTCTATCGCAGCGGCAAGGTGACTCCGGACATCATCGACAAACTGCAGACGAATTCCCCGCTTGGCGCCGTGCTGGCCGCCGCGCTGCGCAACGTCGACGCGCCGCGCGACGTGATGAAGGAATCGATCGAGGAAGCGGGCAGGGGCGTCGCCCACGTGCTGGAACGCTTCCTGACGACGCTCGGCACGATCGCGTCGCTGGCCCCGCTGATGGGCCTGTTCGGCACGGTCGTCGGCATGATCGAGATCTTCGGCGCGCAGAACGCCAGCGGCACGAATCCCGCCCAGCTGGCCCACGGTATCTCGGTGGCGCTGTACAACACGGGCTTCGGCCTGGCGATCGCGATGCCGGCGCTCGTGTTCTACCGTCACTTTCGCGCGCTGGTCGACAGCTTCATCATCGACATGGAGCTGCAGGCCGTGAAATTCGTCGACGTCGTCCACGGTGCCCGCAAATGATCGACTTCCGCCGCGGCCGCAAACGCGAGGATCCGGAAATCAACCTGATCCCGTTCATCGACGTGCTGCTGGTCGTGCTGATCTTCCTGATGGTGACGACGACGTACAGCAAGTTCACCGAACTGCAGATCACCTTGCCGACGGCCGATGCCGAGAAGGCGATCGAGAAGCCGTTCGAGATCAACGTCACGGTCGACGCCAAGGGTAACTACACGGTGAACAACGTGCCCGTCGCGTTCCACGGCGTGGCGAGCCTCGCCGACGACCTCAAGCGCGCGGCCAGCACCGGCCCGAACGGCCAGCCGCTGGCGGCGCCCGTGAAGGATCCCGTCATCATCGTCAATGCCGACCAGTTCGCGATGCACCAGATGGTCATCAACGTGCTGGAAGCGGCGCGCATGGCCGGCTACGACAAGCTGACGTTTGCGGCGCAGACGGGCGGGCAGAAGTAAAAATAACGTCGCCCCCGCGCAGGCGGGGGCCCAATTTTGCATGCGTATCGTCAGCGCACGCAGAACTTGGGTCCCCGCCTTCGCGGGGACGACGGATCATCATATGGCATCCTCTCTCGAATCTACTTTGACCCGCGCCTGGCTCCGGCGCGGGCCGCTCGCCGTGGCCCTGTGGCCGCTGTCCCTGCTGTTCCGCCTGCTCACCGCAGTGCGCGTCGCCCTGTACCGCGCCGACGTGCTGAAGGCCGAACGGCTGCCCGTGCCCGTGATCGTCGTCGGCAATATCTTCATCGGCGGCACGGGCAAGACCCCGTTGACGATCTGGCTGGCGCAGCAATTGCGCGCGGCGGGCATGACGCCGGGCGTGATCTCGCGCGGCCACGGCGGCGCGCAAGACGCCCCGCGCGAAGTGCTGGCGACATCGCGCGCGCAGGACGTCGGCGACGAGCCCCTGCTGATCGCTGCGCGTGCCGGCTGCCCCGTCGTCGTCGGCCGCAAGCGTGCCCAGGCCGGGCGCCATCTGCTGGGCCTGCATCCGGACGTGGACGTGCTGATCACCGACGACGGCCTGCAGCACTACGCCCTCGCGCGCGACGTGGAGATCGTCCTGTTCGACGGCCGCGGCGCCGGCAACGGCTGGACCCTGCCGGCCGGCCCGCTGCGCGAGGCGCCGTCGCGCCGGCGCGATGTCACCGTCGTCAACGCGCCGGAGATCACGCCGGCGCTGGCCGCGGCGGTGGGCGGCACGCCCTGGCGGATGCGCCTCGCGGGCGATCACGCCGAGCGCCTGATGGATGCGGATGCACGCGTGCCGCTGTCCGCGCTGCGCGGAAAACGCGTGCTGGCGGCGGCCGGCATCGGCAATCCGGGGCGCTTCTTCGCCATGTTGCGCGCGGCCGGCCTGGAGGTCGCCGAGCTGCCGCTGCCCGACCACCACGACTTCCTCGACGACCCATTTGCCGCCGTCGACGCCGACGTCATCCTGGTGACGGAGAAGGATGCAGTAAAATGTCGGCAACTTGAAACAATCAACAACGACCCACGCGTGTGGGTCGTGCCGGTCGGCGCGCAGATCGATGCCGCGCTGGCCGCCCAAATCGTGGAGAAATGTCGTGGACGCCCGACTGCTTGATATCCTGGTCTGCCCGCTGTGCAAGGGACCGCTCGAATATGACAAGAAAGCGCAGGAACTGACCTGCCGCCCGGACCGCCTCGCGTATCCGATCCGCGACGGCATTCCGATCATGTGGGCCGAAGAGGCGCGCAAGGTCGAGCCGACGCTGTAAGCAGATGCCCTTCGTCGTCATCATCCCGGCACGCCTGGCGTCGACGCGGCTGCCGAACAAGCCGCTCGCGGACCTGGGCGGCAAGCCGATGGTCGTGCGCGTGGCCGAACGCGCGCAGCAGTCGGGCGCTGCGCGCATCATCGTCGCCACCGACCACGCCGACATCGCCGCCGCCTGCGCCGCGCACGGCGTGGAAGCCTGCATGACGCGTCCGGATCACCCGTCCGGCACCGACCGCATCGCCGAAGTGGCGCATACGCTGGGCCTCGCGCCGGACGCCGTCGTCGTCAACCTGCAGGGCGACGAACCGCTGATCGATCCCGCGCTGCTGGCCGCCTGCGCCGCGCGTATCTCGGCCGACGTGCCGATGGCCACGTGCGCGCATCCGCTCTCCGATGTCGCCGACGCCTTCAACCCGAACGTCGTGAAGGTCGTGCTGGACAAGCTCGGACGGGCCCTGTACTTCTCGCGCGCCACGATCCCCTGGCACCGCGACGGCTTTGCCGCCACCCGCGAGCAACTTCCTTCTGGCTACGTACCCCTGCGCCACATCGGCCTGTACGCGTACAGCAATGCGTTCCTGCAACGCTATCCACAACTGGAACCCTCGCCGCTCGAGTCCATCGAAGCGCTGGAACAATTGCGCGTGCTGTGGCACGGCGTGCCGATCGCCGTGCACGTGACGGCCGAGGCGCCCCATGCGGGCGTCGACACGCCCGCCGATCTGGAGCGCGTGCGACTTTTCTACACATCTTGATCTTGGTGGAAACTACGCTTCAGGCTGCTTGCGCCACGTCAAACGGCTGAGAGATCGGCCGCCGTCAGTGGCGTTTGATGCTGCTTTTGTGGTAAGTTTCGTATCAGCTAGTCAGACATGCATCAATGCGGTTATCTGTTCCCAACTATAACCGCCTCTACAAGAATTATTAAATACCTTTAGGAATCCTTCATGCGTCTCATTTTGTTAGGAGCCCCCGGCGCCGGTAAAGGCACCCAGGCGAACTTCATCAAAGAAAAATACAACATCCCCCAGATTTCCACCGGCGACATGCTGCGTGCGGCCATCAAGGCCGGCACCGAGATGGGCCTCGCTGCGAAAAAAGTGATGGATGCTGGCCAGCTGGTGTCGGACGACATCATCATCGGCCTGGTGAAGGAGCGCCTGAAGGAATCCGACTGCGCCAACGGCTACCTGTTCGACGGCTTCCCGCGCACGATCGCGCAGGCCGACGCCATGAAGGACAGCGGTGTGAAGATCGACTACGTGCTGGAAATCGACGTGCCCGACGAACTGATCGTCGAACGCATGAGCGGCCGCCGCAGCCACCCGGCATCGGGCCGCGTCTACCACGTCAAGTTCAACCCGCCGCAAGTCGAAGGCAAGGATGACGTGACGGGCGAACCGCTCGTCCAGCGCGACGACGACACGGAAGAGACGGTCAAGAAGCGCCTGGCCGTGTATCACAACCAGACCGAAGTCCTGCTCGGCTACTACAACAAGTGGGCGGAATCGGGCCTCCCGGGCGCGCCGAAGTACCGCAAGATCTCGGGCGTCGGCCCGGTCGAGCAAGTGCGTGACGCCGCTTTCGCGGCACTCGCAGACTGAGCATTCCAGGGCGGCGCAAGCCGCTTTTTTTGGCTCCGGATGACTAATGCCATCCGTCCAGGTTTTAGATCAAAGTTTTGTCGCACTCCCGTGCGGCGAATGCAGCAAGGCAGGCCGTACCGCAGGTAAACGCACGCGGCCTTTCGACTCTGTGGTTGTTTGATCGAAGAACAAGGGGGACGACATGGCATCCGCGCAGCTCATCTTCGCCGTCGCGTGCGGCGTGATCGCGGTATTTTACGGCTTGTGGTCGCGCCGATGGGTCCTGCAACAGGATCCCGGCAACAGCCGCATGCAGGAAATCTCGCTGGCCATCCAGCAGGGGGCGTCGGCCTACCTGGCGCGCCAGTACCGGACCATCGCAATGGTCGGCTTCGTCCTGCTGATCGGCATTTACTTCCTGCTCGGCGGTGCCACGGCGGCCGGTTTCCTGGCCGGCGCACTGCTGTCCGGGGCCTGCGGCTTCATCGGCATGAACGTGTCCGTCCGCGCCAACGTGCGCACGGCGCAGGCGGCCGCGACCGGACTCGACGAAGCACTGAACGTCGCCTTCCGCGGCGGCGCGATCACGGGCATGCTCGTGGTCGGCCTGGGCCTGCTGGGCGTGTCGCTGTTCTATTGGATCCTCGTGCTGCGCGCGGACGCCACACTGAGCCAGCACGACGTCCTCCAGCCGCTCGTGGGCCTCGCGTTCGGCGCGTCGCTCATTTCGATCTTCGCGCGCCTCGGCGGCGGCATCTTCACCAAGGGGGCGGACGTCGGGGCCGACCTCGTCGGCAAGGTCGAGGCCGGCATTCCCGAGGACGATCCGCGCAATCCCGCCGTCATCGCCGACAACGTGGGCGACAACGTCGGCGATTGCGCCGGCATGGCGGCCGATCTGTTCGAAACGTACGTCGTCACACTGGTCGCCACGATGCTGCTGGGCGCGCTCGTGATCCCCGGCATGGGCGGCACCGGCGCCATCTATCCGCTGCTGCTGGGCGGCATATCCATCATCGGCTCCATCGTCGGCTGCTCGCTCGTGAAGAACCATCCTGGGCACAAGATCATGTACGCGCTGTACACGGGGCTGTGGTGGTCGGCCGCGCTGTCGCTGATCGGGTTCGCCGCCGTCACGTGGCTCGTGTGGCCGGACGACGCGATGCGCTGGCGCATGCTGGGCTGCGCCACGGTCGGCATCGCGCTCACGGGCCTGATGGTCTACATCACCGAGTACTACACGGCCACGGAATTCGCTCCCGTGCGCCACATCGCCGAAGCGTCGACGACGGGCCACGGCACCAACATCATCGCGGGGCTGGGCGTGTCGATGAAGTCGACCGCGTATCCCGTGCTCGTCGTGTGCGCCGCGATCCTCGTCGCGTACGCGCTGGGCGGCCTGTACGGGATCGCCATCGCGGCGACAGCGATGCTGTCGATGGCCGGCATCATCGTCGCGCTGGACGCCTATGGCCCGATCACCGACAACGCCGGCGGCATCGCCGAGATGAGCGGCATGCCCGACAAGGTGCGCGCCGTCACCGACCCGCTGGACGCCGTCGGCAACACGACGAAGGCCGTCACGAAGGGGTACGCGATCGGCTCCGCGGGGCTCGCGGCCCTCGTGCTGTTCGCCGACTACACGCATGCGCTGGAAGCGCACGGCACCCATATCGCGTTCGACCTGTCGAACCCGATGGTGATCGTGGGCCTGTTCATCGGCGGCCTCGTGCCTTACCTGTTCGGCGCGCTGGCGATGGAAGCGGTGGGGCGGGCGGCGGGCGCCGTCGTGATCGAGGTGCGGCGCCAGTTCCGCGACATCGTCGGCATCATGGCGGGCACCGGCAAGCCGGAATACGACAAGGCCGTCGACATGCTCACCGCGTCCGCGATCCGCGAAATGGTGCTGCCGTCGCTGCTGCCCGTGATCGTGCCGATCCTCGTCGGCATGCTGCTGGGGCCGGCGGCGCTGGGTGGCATGATGATGGGCACGATCGTCACCGGACTCTTTGTCGCGATCTCGATGACGACGGGCGGCGGCGCCTGGGATAACGCCAAGAAATACATCGAGGACAATCACTACGGCGGCAAGGGCTCCGACGCGCACAAGGCCGCGGTCACGGGCGACACGGTGGGCGACCCGTACAAGGACACGGCCGGGCCGGCCGTGAATCCGCTCATCAAGATCATCAACATCGTGGCGCTGCTGCTCGTGCCGCTGTTGCCGGCGGGCGGGTGGCTGGCCGTGTCGGAGCCGCTGGACTTGTACGCGAAGCCGGCCGCGACCGTGCGCGTACCGGCGCCGGTTCAGCGCCCGAGCGCCGCGCTCAGTGCGCTTTCCAGCGACGCCCGGTCCGAATCGCCGCGGTAGCGCACGCCGTTGATGAACAAGGTCGGGGTGCCGGTCGCGCCGTCGTGGTGGGCGCGTTCGACATCCGCCTGCACGCGCGCGCGGTGGCCGTGTTCCACGACCTCGGCGCGGAAGCGTTCGATGTCGAGATCGAGACTTTCCGCCAGCACGGCCAGGTCATGCTTGTCGACCACCTGGCGCTGGCGTTCGTACAGCAGGTCGTGCATCTCCCAGAAGCGGCCCTGGCTGCCGGCGGCCTCGGCCGCTTCCGACGCCTGCTCGGCCAGCGGATGCAGGTGCGCCAGCGGCAGGTGGCGGTAGACCAGGCGGATGCCGCCGAAGGGGCCGTCCAGGTCGCGCAGCGCCAGGTGGGCGCGCGCGCTGTATGGGCACTGGAAGTCCGCGTATTCGATCACCGTCAGCGCGGCATCCGCCGGGCCGCGCACGTGTTCGTCGTTTCCGATCTCGTCAACTCGCTTCATCGATTGTCTCCTGGTCGCGTCAAGGGCGCCCATGATGACATGGCATGCGCAGTTGTGTAGTAAATTTTCACCCGGAAAGAAGATAGGTGTAAAAACAAAACAGATGGCGACGAGTTAGCCTCCGTTGCGGTACAGTAGCGTCATCAGCGGCTTTGTTTATTGAACAAGCCGCGCCAGCTTACTCACCAAATGGAGAAAACCATGACGACCAATCCGGGAAGAGAGGGCGTAACCGACGCCCTCGGCCTTGACCCTGCCGACGCACCACGCCAGGACAGCATGCAGCTGGCCGACGGCACCGATCGTGCCGAACTGCAGCGCGCGCTGCTGGTGTACGGCATGGCCGGCGCACTGGGCGCCAGCCAGGCGCGCGGCGCTACCGGCGACCTGCAAGGCTGATCGGTAACGTCGGCCTCACGAACGGGACCTGCGGGTCCCGTTTTTCATTCAGAA
Source organism: Massilia sp. (assembly GCA_045810485.1). Classification (GTDB taxonomy): domain Bacteria; phylum Pseudomonadota; class Gammaproteobacteria; order Burkholderiales; family Burkholderiaceae_D; genus Telluria. Next base: position 10,749 of record JBJMVU010000113.1, read on the forward strand.
CACGCACATCCGGTCCGCTTCCTCGCGCAGCCATGGCCGGAAATCCGGATGGGCAATGGCGATCAGCGCCTGCGCGCGCTGCTTGGCCGACTTGCCGCGCAATTGCGCCACGCCCCATTCCGTGACGACGTAGTTGACGTCGTTCTTGCTCGTCGTGGCGTGCGTGCCGGGCGACAGGGTCGGCACGATGCGCGACACGGCGCCGTCCTTCGCCGTCGATGGCAGCACGATGAACGACTTGCCGCCGCGCGAGCGGTTCGCGGCGCGCACGAAATCCACCTGGCCACCCGTGCCGGAATAGGGCAGGTGGCCGATGCTTTCGCTGCCGCACTGGCCCAGCAGGTCGACCTGCAGGCTGGCGTTGATCGACACGAGCTTGTCGTTCTGCCCCGCGATATACGGGTCGTTCGTGAAGTTCGACGGGTGCATCTCCAGCATCGGATTGTGGTGCATGAACTCGTACAGGCGGCGCGAGCCGAGCGCGAACGTCGCCACCATCTTGCCCGGCAACAGCGTCTTCCTGCGGTTGGTGACGGCGCCCGCTTCCACGAGTTTCAGGATGCCGTCGCCGAGCATCTCCGTGTGGATGCCGAGGTCGCGCTTGTCCGTCAGCTGCATGACGACGGCGTCCGGAATGCCGCCGTAGCCGATCTGCAGGGTGGAACCGTCCTCGATGTGCTCGGCCACGAGGCGGCCGATCGCTTCCTGCACGGGGCCGATGTGGGGCAGGCCCACTTCCAGGATGGGATCGTCGTTTTCGACCAGCGCCGTGACCTGCGAGATGTGCACGTGACACTGGCCGTGCGTGAACGGGACGTGCGGATTCACTTCCAGCACGACGGCGCGCGCCTTGGCGACGGCCGCCATCGTGTAATCCGTGCCGAGGCTGAGCGCGAAATGGCCGGAGGCGCTCATCGGCGACGCCATCGCGAACACGACGTCCGCCGGCGTCAATCCCCGCTCGATCAGCATCGGGATCTCCGAAAAATAATTCGGGATGAAGTCGCACCAGCCGCCCTGGCCGCCCGCGCGCGACGCGCCGCCGAAGAACAGCGCGGCATGGCGCACGTGCGTCCTGCATGCGGGGTCGAAATAGCCATACTTGCGCATCGCGAGGATTTGCGCCACCTGGACGTCGTTGAAACCCCGGCATTCCTGCGACAGGGCGTGCAGCAGGGTGGGCGGTTCGCCGACACCGGTAGGGACGACGATCATGTCGCCGTCGCGGACGTGGTTGAGGGCATCGAAGGCGCTGCCGCGCCGGGCGCGATACATCTCCTGCAGGGTCTGCATGGTCGTCTCCTGTGTCGTTTTTGTTGGTAAAACATGCACTCTGGCAGCTTAACAGCGTGGCGCAGGAAACTGACGGGCACCTGACGCGTCCTTGATGCACAGCGGCGCGCCGGTGCGGCGCAGTGCGGCCGATAATGGACACGAGGAGCGACCCATCATGGACCCGAAACGATATGTACTGACTGCATGCGCGCTGCTGGCGTGGACGTGCACGGGAAATGCGCAGAACGCCGCCACGCAGCACCAGACCCGGCGCACGGACCAGGTGAACCGCGACGCCGCCGTCGCAGACGAAGCGAGCACCGCCAGGCCGGCGCGCACGGCGCCGCCGGCCACGCTCAGCTATGGTCCCGTGCTGAATCCCGGTGTGCCGCAGGGCGACGATGCCGTCCGCAAGGACCCGGCCGAGGTGCAGGACGAAGCGGATACGCTGGCCGGCCAGGCCCGGCCGCGCGAGAAGCAACTCACCGACAAGCAGATCGAGGAGCTCCGCCGCCGCGCCGCACGCCGCCGCCCGGCGTGGCAGGGAGAGGGGGCGATGGCGCCACGGTCGCTGCGCGCCGGCGCAACGCCTCCCGCGACGGCCGCGGTCCCGATTCCGCCGCCGCTGCCGGCGCCGCAGCCCACCGTGCCGAGCACGACCGTGATCCGCGGCTGCCAGGGCATCGTCTGCACGGATGCGGCCGGCAATACGTTCCATGCGGGCGGCAATGCCGGCGTCAGCAGCACTGGCCGCACCTGCGCCCGGAACGGGACCACCGTCACATGTTTTTGACGTGATGCGCCAAACCCCGCTAGAATCCGCTGGTTGACGTTTACGTAAACGGTAACTAAGCGTCAAGACAATATCCAGCAGACAAACGAAGGGGAGACAGATGCAAATCCAGAATAACGTGTTCATCGTGACGGGCGGCGCTTCGGGCCTGGGCGCGGCCACCGCGCGCACCATCGTGGAAGCGGGCGGCAAGGTCGTGCTGGCCGACGTGCAGCAGGAAGCCGGCGCGGCGCTGGCCGCAGAACTCGGCGCCGCGGCCCGTTTCGTGAAATGCGACGTCACGTCGGAAGCGGACGGCCAGGCGGTCGTGGCGGCGGCGCTCGAACTGGGCAGCCTGCGCGGCCTCGTCAACTGCGCCGGTGTCGCGCCGGCCATCAAGACCGTCGGCAAGGACGGCCCGCACCCGCTGGACGCTTTCCAGCGCGCCATCAACATCAACCTCGTCGGCACTTTCAACATGTGCCGCCTGGCGGCCGATGCGATGGGCAGGGAAGAGGGGCTGGAACACGGCGAGCGCGGCGTGATCATCAACACGGCCTCCGTCGCCGCGTTCGACGGCCAGATCGGGCAGGCCGCGTACGGCGCATCGAAGGCGGGCGTGGCCGGCATGACGCTGCCGATGGCGCGCGACCTGTCGCGCAGCGGCATCCGGGTGATGACGATCGCACCGGGCATCTTCGAGACGCCGATGCTGATGGGCATGCCGCAGGAAGTGCGCGATTCGCTGGGCAAGATGGTGCCGTTCCCGCCGCGCCTTGGCATGCCGCGCGAGTACGCGCACCTGGCGAAGACCATCATCGAAAACGTCATGCTGAACGGCGAGACGATCCGCCTGGACGGCGCGATCCGCATGCAGCCGAAGTGAGCACTTGAGCGATTTCGGTTACGATGCTCTTTGGTATTTCCGGAGAAATCGTATGACCAAGAAGTTGCTCGCCCTCGTACTCGGCAGCGCGTTTGCCGCTGCCGTCCTTCCATCGATTGCACTCGCCCAGGACGCCTCGGCGCTGCAGCGGGCCCCCGAGGCCGCCAGCGGTTATACCGAGAAGGCGGGCTGGACGGCCCGCAAGTACATGGTGGCGGCGGCGAATCCGCTGGCCGTCGAGGCGGGCTACGAGATGCTGAAGCAGGGCGGCGCCGCGATCGACGCGGCCATCGCCACGCAACTGGTGCTGACGCTCGTCGAGCCGCAATCGTCCGGCATCGGCGGCGGCGCCTTCCTGATGTACTACGACGGCAAGAAGGTGCAGGCGTTCGACGGCCGCGAGACGGCGCCGTCGAAGGCGGACGAGCATTTGTTCCAGCATGCGGACGGCTCGTCGATGTCGCGTGCGGAAGGCATCGTGGGCGGCCGGTCGACGGGTGCGCCGGGCGTGCTGCGCATGCTGGCGCTGGCGCACCGCCAGCACGGCAAGCTGGCGTGGAAGACGTTGTTCCAGCCCGCGATCCGCCTGTCGGAACAAGGCTTCGCCGTGAGCCCGCGCCTGAACGGCCTGCTGGCCGAAGACCGCTACCTGCGCAACGACCCGACGGCGCGCGCGTACTTCTATGCGCCGGACGGCAGGCCGTGGCCCGTCGGCCACGTGCTGAAGAACCCCGAACTGGCGCGCACGTTGCGCGAGCTGGCCGCCGGCGGCGCCGACGTGTTCTACACGGGCCGCATCGCGCGCGACATCGAGGCGAAAGTGAAAGGCCATCCGACGAACCCGGGCCTGCTCACCGCGGCCGACATCGCGGCGTACCAGCCCAAGCTGCGCGAGCCGGTCTGCAACGACTACCGCGCGTACACCGTGTGCGGCATGCCGCCGCCGTCGTCGGGCGGCATCGCCGTCGCGCAGATGCTCGGCATGTTCGAGACGCGCGACATGCGGGCGCTGGCGCCCGCGCACGGCATCCCGGGCGCGGACGCCGTGCACGTGTTCTCCGAAGTGGGCCGCCTCGCCTACGCGGACCGCGACCGCTACGCCGCCGACACCGACTTCGTCCCGCTGCCCGGCCGCGGCATCCCCGCGCTGCTGGACAAGGGCTATCTCACGCAGCGCGCCGGCCTCGTCAAGCAGCGCTCGATGGGCAAGGCGCCGGCGGGCCATCCGCCGGGCGTGGAGATGGCGTGGCACTGGGGCCTGGACAATTCGATCGAGGCGCATTCGACGTCGCACATCGTGGCCGTCGATCCGTATGGGGCCGGCCTGTCGATGACGACCAGCGTCGAGGATGCGTTCGGGTCGCGCCAGATGGTCGACGGCTTCATCCTCAACAACCAGCTCACCGACTTCTCGTTCGA
>JBJMVU010000114.1:0-4775 GCA_045810485.1 Massilia sp.
CGATGTGGGCGAGCGTGCGGACCTGGTAGACGACCTTGTCCAGCGCCGCGGTGTCGTCGTTGAAGATGTCCATCAATCCGAGGGCATTCAGGGCCAGCGCGCCCTTGTTGGCGGCGCCGAACATGTTTTCGCCATAGGGGTTCGCCGCCGGCAGCAGGACATTCGTGAAATAGTTCTTCACCGTCGTCGTGTCGCCGGCCGTCCAGCCCGGCCAGGTGCCGCGCAGGATGTCCGCGCCGCCCACGAACTTGTAGGCATAGTCGCCCAGGTCGAGCATCGATTCGCCGCCCGAGAACGCCGTCTGGTTGGTGGCCCACGCGATCAGGATGTCGTGCGCCTTCCTTGCGTACGCGTCGTTGCGGGTGAAGTACCACATCCGCGAGAGATTCCAGACCGCGGTCATGTCGTTGCGCCATGGCCAGAGATTCACGTCCGGCGCACGGCTCACGGTCGCGTATGGGCCCGCCATGACGTAGGTGAGCTGCGATTTGCCATCGTTCTTCAACTGGTCATAGCCGGACTTCCATGGCTGCCTGCCTTGATCGACGTAGGACTTGAGTGTCGTGAGATCGGAGAGGGTGAGCGGCGTGCCCGGATGCGTGAAACCGGTGACCTGCGCCGTGCCGTAACCCGGCAGCGCCGCCGCGCCCGCCAGGAGCAGCGTCGCCAGGATGTGTCGGTTGCCCATGGACGGTTCTCTAGAACTATTTTTCATCGGTACCCCTTCATGAGTGAACATCATTAACCGGCGACAATGTCAGCCTCACGACATCGCGCCGGGACAGTCACGTTCAAGGGCGTACCGGGCGTCCCCGTCGCCTTGCCCGTGGTCTCGCAAGGATGCGAGATGTTTGTTCGAGCACAAAACTTTTGAATTATGGCGGCCAGGTTACCGCGCACGATATATTTCCTATGTATATTTAAGTTATATCAAGTTAACGATAACAATGTGCGCGACACAGTTGCCCCGGCGAGATTGCTGGTTTAATACCGCTTTCACCACAGGCGGGTAGACACGCAAACAAAGGAGCACGCATGAGCATCGCATTCATCGGCCTGGGCAGCATGGGCCACCACATGGCCGCCAACCTGTTGAAGTCCGGCCAGCCCGTCCACGTCTGGAACCGCAGCGAGGAACCCGTGCGGGCGCTGGCGGCGCTGGGCGCGAAGCCGGCCGCGACGCCCGCCGAATGCGGCATCGCCGACGTCGTCTTCACCATGCTCGCGGACGACGACGCCACCCGCGCCGTGCTGCTGGACGGCGGCGTGCTGGCCGCGATGGCGCCCGGCAGCATCCACGTCAACATGGCCACCGTCTCCGTCGCGTTCGCACGCGAGATGGCGGCGCTGCACGTGGAGCGCGGCGTCGGCTACGTCGCCGCGCCCGTGCTGGGCCGCGTGGACGTCGCGCAGGCGGGCAGGCTGAACATCCTCGCCGGCGGCAGCGACGAACTGATCGCGCGCGTGCAGCCGCTGTTCGACCTGATGGGGCAAAAGACGTGGCGCTTCGGCAGCGAGCCGGAACAGGCGAACGCGATCAAGCTCGCGTGCAACCTGATGCTCGCCTGCGCGATCGAGGCGACGGGAGAAGGCGCCGCGCTGGCGCGTGCGCACGGCGTGCCGGCCGCGGATTTCATCGACCTCGTCACGGGCACGCTGTTCGCCGGCTCGCCCGTGTACAAGGGGTATGGCGGGATGATCGCCGAGGAGCGCTATGCGCCAGCCGGCTTCAAGCTGTCGCTGGGCCTGAAGGACGTGCGCCTTGCGGTGGAAGCGGGCCAGGACAAGGGCTTGCCGCTGGCGTTCGGCGCGACCCTGAAGGCGACCCTGCAGGACGCCGTCGCGCAGGGCGATGCCGATCTCGATCTGGCGGCGCTGGGCAAGCACGTGTGGCGCCGTATTAAGATTAATTAAAAAGATAACAACCCCGCCGGCCCAGTTCAAGGCCGCGAATGGCGCTGCGTATCAAACCTTCGCCGGCAACGACACGCTGAACGCCGTGCCGGAACCGGTCAGCATCGCGACGTTCGGTCTCGGCGCGGGCGCGATGGTTCTCATCCGCCGCCGCCGCCGCAAGTCGGCGTAATCAGCGGTGGGCCGGCCGCAGTCCCACGTCGGGCTGGCCTTCCACCGCCGGCTCGGGCACCTCGCGTTCCAGCACGGCGCGGTACAACATGCCTGCCAATACACCGCCCAGCAGCGGCGCCAGCCAGAACAGCCATAACTGCGCGAGCGCCCAGGTACCCGCGAACAGCGCGGGCCCCGTGCTGCGGGCCGGATTGACGGACGTGTTGGTGACAGGGATGCTGATCAGGTGGATCAGCGTCAGCGCCAGCCCGATCGCGAGGCCGGCAAAGCCGACCGGCGCCCGCGCGTGCGTCGCGCCGAGGATGATCAGCACGAACATGAACGTCATGACCACTTCCGTGATCAGCGCCGACCCCAGCGTGTAGTTGCCGGGCGAGTGCGCGCCGTAGCCGTTGGCGGCGAAGCCGGCCGCAGCATCGAAGCCGGGTTTGCCGCTCGCGATGGCGTACAGGACGGCCGCCGCCGCAATGGCCCCGGCCACCTGCACGATGATGTACGGGCCGATGTGCCGCGCGGGGAAGCGCCCGCCGGCCCAGAGGCCGACCGTCACGGCCGGATTGAAGTGGCCGCCGGAGATGGGCCCGAGCGCGTAGGCGCCCGTCAGCACGGTGAGCCCGAAGGCCAGTGCGACGCCGGTGAAACCGATGCCGACGTCGGGGAACGTCGCGGCCAGCACGGCGCTGCCGCAGCCGCCCAGCACGAGCCAGAATGTGCCGATGAATTCGGCGAGACATTTACGATACATGGCAACCTCCCGAATGAGGGCGCCATGTCACCGTGTGGGCGGGCGTGACGCTTCCTCCATTCTAGATGCCGCGCGGGCGGCCGCCAGCGAAATCGTACAGCAGTCCGCCTGCGCGCCGTCCTCCGGGTGGCGTCTACGGGCGGATCGGGCGGCCTTCCACCGCCGGCTCGGCCTCGTCGCGTTCCAGCACGGCGCGGTACGCCGCACCGGCCAGCACGCCGCCCGCCAGCGGCGCGAGCCAGAACAGCCACAGTTGCGCGACCGCCCAGCCGCCGACGAACAGCGCGGGGCCCGTGCTGCGGGCCGGATTGACGGACGTGTTGGTGACGGGGATGCTGATCAGGTGGATCAAGGTCAGCGCCAGGCCGATCGCGAGACCCGCGAAGCCCACGGGTGCGCGGGTATGCGTCGCGCCGAGGATGATCAGCACGAACATGAACGTCATCACCAGCTCCGTGATGAGCGACGCGCCCAGCGAGTAGCCGCCCGGCGAGTGCTCGCCGTAGCCGTTGGAGGCGAAGCCGCCGGCCAGGTCGAAGCCCGGTTTGCCGCTGGCGATCAGATACAGCACGCCCGCGGCCGCGATCGCGCCGCAGACCTGCACGACGATGTACGGGACGATGTGCCGCGCGGGGAAGCGGCCGCCGGCCCACAGGCCGACCGTGACGGCCGGATTGAAGTGGCCGCCCGAGACGGGGCCGAACGCATAGGCGCCCGTCAGCACGGTCAGGCCGAAGGCGAGCGAGACGCCCGCGAGGCCGATGCCGACGTCGGAGAACTTGGCGGCCAGCACGGCGCTGCCGCAGCCGCCCAGCACGAGCCAGAACGTGCCGAGGAATTCGGCAAGACATTTACGAAACATGGTGTGATCTCCACGAGAATGGGGACGTCGAAGGGGTGCGGCTTGTCGCAAAAGAAATTGTACAACAACAAGGTTGCAATAAGATGATGGTTAGCATTGTTACATTTCGCGGCTTTTGCGACAGCGCCGTTTGCTAAGCTCGGCCGGTTCAATCGAGAAAGGAGCATCATGGTATTCAAGCAGGCATGGCCGTTCGGATTGGCGCTCGCCGCCTCGTCCGCGTTGGCAACCGAGGCCCCGATCCAGAGCGTCACGTTGTACCCCGGCAGCGCCACCGTGGAGCGCGTGGCGCAGGTCGCGCCCGGCGCCACGCAGGTCGAGATCACGGGCCTGCCGGCCAACTTCGACAAGGACACCGTCCGGCTGCAGGCCGACGCCGGCATCCAGGTCGGGCAGGTCGTCACGCGCGACCAGGCCAGGGCCGACAGCCCGAGCGCGCGCGAGGCCGACCTGGAGGCGAAGGTGCAGGCACTGCAGGACCAGGTCGCCGCGATCGACGCGGACATCAAGTCGGCCCAGATCGTGCAGGGCTATCTCGAGAAGCTGGGCACGGGCGGCGACAAGGCCGCGCCGGTCGATGCGAAGAACCTGGCCGGCACGCTCGATGCGATCCGCAAGGGCGCGTTCGATGCGCTCGAGCGCATCCGCAACGACGAGACGAAAAAGCGCGCGCTGGCGAAGCAGCTCGACGCCGCCGGGCGCGACCTCGCGCAGGCGCGCGGTGGCACGCGCGCCGGCCGGACGATCACGGTGCAGGTGGCGGCCCGGCAGGGCGGGAAGATCGTGCTGACTTACCAGGTCGACCGCGCGGGCTGGAAGCCGGCGTACCGTGCCGCGCTCGACGCGAACGCATCCACCATCGACCTGGAACGGATGGCGACCATTTCGCAAAAGACGGGCGAGGACTGGAGCAACGTGAAGCTGCGCCTGTCGACCGGGCAGCCGGGCCTCGTCGTCCAGGCGCCGGATCCATCGCCATGGTTGCTGGATTACCAGCCGCCGGTCGAGAAGGTCATGGCGTTCGCGCGCGCGCCGTTCGCTGCGCCGGCGCCGCCCCCGCCGCCGGCGCCCAACGAACGC
>JBJMVU010000115.1:0-3555 GCA_045810485.1 Massilia sp.
CATCCCAGGAGCCCCGCAATGAAGCCACCCGTTCGCGTAGCCATTACCGGCGCCGCCGGCCAGATTGGATACAGCCTCCTTTTCCGCGTCGCCAACGGCGACATGCTGGGCAAAGACCAGCCGGTCATTCTGCAGCTGCTCGAAATCGACAACGAAAAAGCACAGAAGGCGCTGAAAGGCGTCATGATGGAACTGGAAGACTGCGCATTCCCGCTGCTGGCCGGCATGACCGCCCACAGCGATCCGATGACCGCATTCAAGGACGTCGATGTCGCCCTGCTGGTCGGCGCCCGTCCGCGCGGCCCGGGCATGGAGCGTAAAGACCTGCTGGAAGCCAACGCCCAGATCTTCACGGTGCAGGGCAAGGCGCTGGACGCCGTCGCCTCGCGCGACGTGAAAGTCCTGGTGGTCGGCAACCCGGCCAACACCAACGCCCACATCGCGATGAAATCGGCGCCGAACCTGCCGGCCAAGAACTTCACCGCCATGCTGCGCCTGGACCACAACCGCGCCCTGTCGCAAGTGGCCGCCAAGACCGGCAAGGCCGTCGGCGGCATCGAGAAGATGGTCGTCTGGGGCAACCACTCGCCGACCATGTACGCCGACTACCGCTTCGCCACGGTCGACGGCCAGTCGGTCAAGGACCTGATCAACGACCAGGAATGGAACGCCAACACGTTCCTGCCGACCGTCGGCAAGCGCGGCGCCGCCATCATCGACGCCCGCGGCGCATCGTCGGCCGCGTCGGCCGCCAACGCCGCCATCGACCACGTGCGTGACTGGGTGCTGGGCACCAACGGCAAGTGGACCACGATGGGCGTGCCGTCGGACGGTTCGTACGGCATCCCGGAAGGCATCGTCTTCGGCTTCCCGGTGACCACCGAGAACGGCGAGTACAAGATCATCCAGGGCCTGGAAATCGACCAGTTCTCGCAAGAGCGCATCAACGTGACGCTGAACGAACTGAGCGAAGAGCGCGCAGGCGTCGCTCACCTGCTGGGCAAGTAATCCCGGTAACGCAAACGTTTGGTGGGCACGGGGGTGCCCACCCTACACCGCCGTAGGGTGGGCACCCTGTGCCCGCCAGTGCATTCCCAGGATTAGACATGCATCCTTCCGAGGTTTTATTCCAGGGCCAACGCCAGCCGCTGCTGCTCCCTGCCTGCGACCACTATGCCGGCAGCGAGAAGCTGATGCGCAAATCGATGGCCCTGCAACAAGAGCTTGGTCCCATTTTCGACATCACCTTCGACTGCGAGGACGGCGCCAGCGCCGGCAACGAGCGCGCCCACGCCGAGCTGGTCGCGTCGCTCATCAACAGCGACGACAACCGCCACAACCGCATCGGCGCCCGCCTGCACGACGTCGGCAGCCCGCACTTCGCGCAGGACGTCGAGATCATCGTCGGCGCGGCCGCCAGGCGCCTCGCCTACGTCGTACTGCCCAAGCCGGACAGCCTGGAAGACGTGCTGCGCGCGCAGGACCTCGTCAACCAGGCCGCGGCAAAGGCCGGACGGGATTTTTTACCGCTGCACGTATTGATCGAAACGCACGGCGCCCTGCACGACGTGTACGCGATCGCCGCCCTGCCCCAGGTCGAAAGCCTGTCCTTCGGCATCATGGATTTCGTCTCCGCGCACTACGGCGCGGTGCCGGCCGGCGCGATGCGTACGCCGGGTCAATTTACCCATCCCCTCGTCGTCCGGGCGAAGCTGGAGATGGTTGCGGCATGTCATGCGCATGACAAAGTCCCTTCGCATAATGTGACGACCGAGATCAAGGACAGCGCGGTCGTCGCCAACGACGCCCAGCGCGCCGCCGCCGAATTCGGCTTCACGCGCATGTGGAGCATCCACCCCGACCAGATCAAGCCGATCGTCAAGGCGTTCACGCCGCGCCTGGCCGAGGTGAACGAAGCGACAGGCATCCTCACCTCGGCCATGGCGAAGGACTGGGGTCCGATTGCCCACGGTGGCCGCTTGCACGACCGCGCCAGCTACCGATATTATTGGACGGTGTTGCAGCGCGCGAAGCTGGCCGGCCTTGCGCTGCCGGATGCCGCGGCGGCACTCGTCAATCAACCGGAATCCATCTGATGGCCATCACTCTGAAACAAATCGCAGCCGCCTGTGCCTTTGCGCTCGCGGCCGCCGGTCTTTGCGCACCGGCATTCGCTGCCGAAGCCCACCCCAAGGCAACCAAAGTCCTAAAAGAAAAAGCAAAATCCTCCAAGCATAAAAAGGCAAAAAAAGAGGACACTAAGCAAGAGGTCGTCGACAACGAGCCGGAACCGGACGTCACGGACACCACGATGGCCGAATATTCTTGCGAGTTGAACAACAAGGTCACCATCTACCGCAACCTGATGGACGACAGCCACATCGCCCTGCGCTGGAAGAACCACCTGCGCCGCATGGACAAGGTGGGCACGACCACGGGCGCGCAGCGCTACGAGAACGCGAAGCTCGGCCTGGTGTGGATCGGCATCCCGTCGAAAGGCATCCTGCTCGATTCGAAGCAGAGCCGCCAGCTGGCCAACGAATGCAAGGACGCGGAGCAGGCCAGGCCGCCGGTGGTCGCCTCGGCGCCGACCGAACCGAAAAGCTGATTGAGTTGCAGGTAACAACAAAATCCTTACAAAGGAGCATTGAATGTCTCACAACACGTTGAATACGCTGAAGGAATTCCCGCTCGCGGGCGGACAGACCGGCCAGTTCCATTCGCTCCCGGCCCTCGCCGAATCGCTGGGCGTGAACCTGTCGCGTCTGCCGGTGTCGATCCGGATCGTCCTGGAATCCGTGCTGCGCAACTGCGACGGCAAGAAGGTCACCGAGGAGCACGTCCGCCAGCTGGCGAACTGGGGCCCCACCGCCGCCCGCACCGAAGAGATCCCGTTCGTCGTCGCCCGCGTCGTGCTGCAGGACTTCACCGGCGTGCCGCTGCTGGCCGACCTGGCCGCGATGCGCAACGTGGCCGCCAAGACCGGCGCCGATCCGAAGAAGATCGAGCCGCTCGTCCCGGTGGACCTGGTCGTCGACCACTCGGTCACGATCGACCACTTCCGCACCCCGGACGCGCTCGACCTGAACATGAAGATCGAGTTCCAGCGCAATAACGAGCGCTACCAGTTCATGAAGTGGGGCATGCAGGCGTTCGACACGTTCGGCGTCGTGCCTCCGGGCTTCGGCATCGTCCACCAGGTGAACCTGGAGTACCTCGCGCGCGGCGTGATGAAGACCGGTTCCATGTACTACCCGGACACCCTGGTCGGCACCGACTCGCACACCACCATGATCAACGGCGTCGGCGTCGTCGGCTGGGGCGTGGGCGGCATCGAGGCGGAAGCCGGCATGCTGGGCCAGCCGGTCTACTTCCTGACCCCGGACGTCATCGGCGTCAACCTGAAGGGCAAGCTGCGCGAAGGCTGTACCGCAACCGACCTGGTGCTGACCATCACCGAAATGCTGCGTAAAGAGAAGGTCGTCGGCAAGTTCGTCGAGTTCTTCGGCGAAGGCACCGCCTCGCTGTCCACCACCGACCGCGCGACCATCGGCA
>JBJMVU010000116.1:0-8620 GCA_045810485.1 Massilia sp.
ATCGCGGTGTACGGGATTGGCGCGACGCTGATCATGGACAGCATCGGCCGCGACGGCGCCGGCTTCACGATCGGCATGTTCCTCGCCTTTAACAGCTATTCGTCCCAGTTCACGACGCGCACGGCGGCCCTGATCAACTATGGCGTCGAATTGCGCATGCTGGGCCTGCACTCGGAGCGGCTGGCCGACATCGCCCTGACGGAACCGGAGCGCGACCAGGTGCCCGAAAACGACCTCGCCCACCTTACGCCGGGCATCGAACTGCGCAAGGTCGGCTTCCGCTATGGCGAGGGCGAGCCATGGGTGCTGCGGGACGCCAGCCTGGACGTGGCGGCGGGGCAGAGCGTGGCCATCGTCGGCGCCAGCGGCGGCGGCAAGACGACGCTCATGAAGATCATGCTCGGCCTGCTCAAGGTGCGCACGGGCGAAGTCCTGTACGGCGGTATTTCCATCAACAAGCTCGGCGTGCGCAACTACCGGCGCCTGATCGGCACCGTGATGCAGGAAGACGTACTGCTGGCCGGCAGCATCGCCGAGAACATCTGCTTTTTCGATCCCCGGCCGGACCAGGCGTGGATCGAGGAATGCGCCCGCGTCGCCGCCATCCACGACGACATCGCGGGCATGCCCATGGGTTTCCATACGCTCGTGGGCGACATGGGGTCGTCGCTCAGCGGCGGCCAGAAGCAGCGCATCCTGCTCGCGCGGGCGCTGTACAAGCGGCCCGCGATCCTGGCGCTGGACGAAGCCACCAGCCACCTCGACATGGACAACGAACGCCGGGTGAACGCCCGGCTGGCCGAGATGAAGATCACCCGCATTTTTGTCGCGCACCGCGCGGAAACCATCGCCAGCGCGGACCGCGTGTTCGAGCTGCGCAACGGCAAGCTGAAGGAACGCGTCACCGTGCAACCCGGTGCGCCCGCCGTCGCCGTGGCCGCTTGACGGCGGCCGTCCCATTTCATTGATCAGGAAGACAAGCATGAACCAGTTCACCCGCAAGGAAAACGATGCGATCAGCGAGCAGGCGCTGGCCCTGCCGCCGGATTTCGGCCGCGCCGCACGCCGCCAGGCCCGCGTGCTGATCGGATGGATGCCGCAAGACAAGGGAGCACGGATTCTTGCCGGCCGCGACGGCAGCACGCGCGATCCGGACATCGTCAACCGCGTCGGCGCGGCCCGCCGCGCGGTGGCGGAACGGGTGGGCACCTTTTCGTCCGACGGGGCGATCAGCGACATCCCCGAGGCGCTGGCGGATTACGCGGCGCGCGTGACGGCGCGCCCGGAATTCGCCGCCTACCGGCGCGACGGCTGGAAAATCCGCATGGCGGACCTGCGCAAGGTGTGCGCCGTCCAGGAAATCGTCCACCTCGACCACGCCGTCAAACGCTTCGACGGCGTCGCACCGGACGACCTCGCGGCCATCGCCGCGATCTGCCTGCCGCTGGAGGCGGACGCCAGCGCCGTCAAGCTGCACTGGTCGGAAGAAAACCGCTACTGGATCCTGTCGTCCGACAACCCGAACCTGAACATCTCGGCCCATTTCAGCGAGAGCCAGGAAGTCGGCGGCGGCCGTACGATGCCCGGCTACGGCTTTTGCGCGGAAGCCCAGCCGTCGTTCGTGCAGGTCGTCCGCCATCGCGGCCGCTACATCCTGCGCGACGGTTACCACCGCACGTTGGGGCTCGTCGCACGCGGGGTGACGCGGATTCCCGTGGCGTACCGCGAATTCGACGAGTTCGAAAGCCTGTGCCTGGACCATGGCAACCTGGCCGAGCCGACTTACCTCGGCAATAATCCGGCGACGATGTTCGACTACCTCGACGACGAAGTCGCGGCCGAGACGTCGCTCTCGGTCAAGAAAACCCTCGTCATCATCGAAGCCAAGCGCTACACGGTGTCGTTGTAGGCGCGGCGATGAAGTTATTCAGGGAAGAAGCCCGGCACCAGCAGTCGGCCCAATGGCTGGGCACCGTCCGGCTGGCCCGGCCGCTGAGTTTCGCGGCGGTCACCGCGGGGGCCCTCGCGATCCTGGTCCTGGTGGCGGCCTTTGCCCTGCTGGGCGAAGTGACGCGCAAGGCAAGGCTGACGGGCATGCTGGTGGCGACCGAAGGCAGCCTGAACGTCGCTGCCCAGCAGAGCGGCGTCGTGCTCGAGCGACGTGTGCGCGAAGGCGACCAGGTGAGCCGGGGCGATACGCTGCTGGCGATCAACACCGACCGCCAGAGCCTGAACGGATCCGCCGTCGCGAGCACGGTGGTGGCGATGGCGGAACAGGTGCGCAAGCGCGAACAGCTGTTGCGCACCGCCCGCGGCGTGAGCCTGGGGCACATCGGCCAGCAGCGCCGCATCGCGCTCGAAAAGATCGACGGCATCGAGGCCGAGCTCGTCCAGCTCGAGAATGCGCTTGGCCTGCAGCAGCGCAAGGTCGCGCTGACCCGCCAGGAAGTGGAGCGCCTGCAGGGTCTCGTGGCCGAGGGTTACATTCCGGAGGCCAAATTGCAGGAAAAGCGCGAAGCGGAACTCGACGCGCTGAGCGAGCTGCAAAGCCTGAAGCGGAACAGTTCCACCTTGCAGCGCGAGCGCATGGCCGTGCGCGCCGATATCGAAGCGCTGGACGCGCAACTCGCGAACGAGCAGAACACGATCGACACCCAGTTGAGCAGCCTGAAGCAGGAAGAACTGGACATCGAGGGCCGCCGTTCGCTGGTCATCACGGCGCCGTGCGACGGCACCGTGTCGAGCATCGAGATCAAGCCCGGCCAGTCCGTCGCCGTCGGCCAGACGCTGCTCACGCTGCTGCCGAAGGCGAAGAACGGCAAGGCGCTGGAAGCCCAGTTGTTCGCGCCCAGCCGGACCGCCGGCTTCGTCCAGCCGGGCCAGGGCGTCTACATCCGTTACGCCGCCTATCCATTCCAGAAATTCGGCATGTATTCCGGGCGGATCACGGCCGTGTCGGGCACGCCGTTTTTCCCGAACGAGCTGCCGCCCAACCTGTCGCAGCAACTCCTCAGCCAGGCCGGCAGTGTCGAAGGCCTGTACCGGATTTCCGTCGAACTCGATGACCAGTCCATCCGCGCCTATGGCAAACAGGTGCCGCTGAAGCCCGGATTCGTGCTCGAGGCCGACGTCGTCCAGGCCCGGCTGAAAATCTGGGAAATGATGTTCGAGCCGCTGCTGGCGATCCGGGCCGGCATGGCCGCCTCCCTGGCGCCCGCCGGCGGGGCGGCGCCATGACCCGCCTCGCGCTGGCGCTGCTGGCCATGCTCGTGTGCGCCGGCGCGGCCGCCGCCGACGGCCGGCGGTTCCCGTACGCGACGCTCGAGGACGACCTGCACTACCGGGTCGAGGCGGATGGACGCAGCGTCGAAACCCATACGCTGCGGGTGCGCGTCGACACGCAGGACGGCGTCGCGCCCACGCGCACCCAGCGGCTCGTGTTCAACGGCCGCTACGAACGGGTGCGCGTCGTGCGCGCGGACATCCTCAAGCCGGACGGGCGCCGCGTGGCCGGCGCGCGCATCCGGACGGTGGCCGGACCCGTTCCCGGCGCCGAAGGCTTGCGCGATCTGCGCACGCTGGAAGTCGTGTTCGACGGACTGGCCGCCGGCGACACGCTGCGGCTGGTCACCCGCCGCACGGTCCCCGCGCCGTTCTTCCGCCGCCACTTCTACGCCGTCATCGAGCCGCCGGCCGGCGCCGAGGACAAGGTGGTCAGCGCGACCGTCGACCTGCCGCGCGCGATGGCGCCGCTGCATGCGGTGGCGCGCGGCTTCGTCGCCGCGCGGCCCGAGGCCGCGGGCGGGCGGGTCCGCTACCGCTGGACCGACGACGGCAGCGCCAACGAACGCGAGGAATACGGCGCGGCCGACCGCAGCCGCCATCGCAAGGGCATCTGGCTGTCCACGCTGCCCGGATTCGGCGCCATGGCGGCGGAGCTGGCGCCGCATTACCGGCGCCACGCCGTGCCCGACGCCCGGCTCGCGCGGCGTGCGCGCGCCATCACGGCCGGGCTGGACGATCCGCGCGCCCGCGTGCTGGCGATCCAGCGCTGGGTGCAGCGCAATATCCGCTATCGCGCCGAGTATGCCGGCCTGAGCGCCTGGCTGCCCACGCGCGATGCCGCCGCCATCCTGCGCGCGGGGGAGGGCGACTGCAAGGACCACGTGGTGCTGATGCAGGCGCTGCTGGAGGCTGCGGGCATCGCCAGCACGCCGGCGCTGATGCACATCGCGTTCGACGGCTACAGCGTGCCCGCGCAGGCCAATCCGGCCATGTTCGACCACGTGCTGAACTACGTGCCCGCGCTCGATCTCTACGTCGACGCCGCGAACAAGGAATTCACGGGCGGCTACCTGCCGACCGACCGCCTGGACAAGTTCACCCTGCTGCTCCGCGACGGCGCGACCGGCCACACGCCGGTACAACAGGACGGCGCCTCCGAGCACCGGCTGCGGATGGAAGTGCGCGCTGACGGCTCGGCGCGTTTCGACTATGGCGTGCGCACGACGGGCATGGAAGCCGGGCCGGCGCGCCACTGGTTCGCGACGCGCGCCGCGGTGCCGCCCGGCGCCTTTGGCGAAGCGTTGATGCGGCAGCACGGATGGACCGGCCCGGCCTCGGAAGACCGGGGCGACGTGGCCGGCGACGCGCCGGACTACCGCTATGCGTACCACGGCGAGATCGGCGCGTTCGTGCCGCCCGGGCCCGGCGCCGAACTGCCGGCCGCGAGCGCGCTGCTGCCGGGCGTGGCGCAAGTCGCCGACGGTTTCGGCGCCGTGCCGGCGCGCACCCAGGCGTTCATGTGCGAACCGCACGACGTGACGGAACTGGCGACTTACGTGCTGCCGCGCGGGTTCGGGTTCGCGTCCGTGCCGGCCGACGTGCGGGCCGACAGCGCGGTCTTGCGGTTCAGCGCGACCTACCGTGTCGATGGCGACGCACTCACGATCGAGCGGCATCTGCGCCTGAACAAGGCCGGCGCCATGGTCTGCACCCCGGCGGATTTCGAGGCCATGCAGCCCGTGCTGGCCGCCGCGCGGACGGACCTGGCGCGCACGCTCGTCATCCAGCGGCGCTGACGGGTTTCATTGGCCCACATTGCCTGCCAATCCAAAGGCAATCAAATCGAAGGAGATGTAATGCGTCTTTTAGCAATCACGGAACTGACTTCCATTTCTGCGGGAACGACCCCCGCCGGCGGCACGACCGGCACGTCGACCGCTTCCGCGGGACCGACGGGCTCGACCGCGGTCTGCGGGCCGGGTTCCCATCCGGACGTGAAGTGGTCGCAGACCGTCACCTATGGTTCCGCGTCCGGCAAGGGCGGCACCACGGGCGCCAGCGTCAGCGCGGGGGGCGCCGTGAAGAGCGTGACCACGACCGGTTCCGCGACGTGCGTCCCGGACAAGCCGGCCGCCTCCAGCGGCACGCGCTCGACGTCGCCGGGCGGCTCCCGTCCGCGCTCGAGCGGATCGGGCGGCTCGAAGCCGCCGGCGGCCTCGCCGACCTGCTACGACCCCGATCCCACCGCCTACGACGACTATTGCTGATCCGGCGCGCGGCGGCCTACATCTGCTGGAACAGATAGCTGTGGTTGCGGCTCACTTCCAGCTCGCCGGGGTAGCCGCGCACCTTCAGCATCTGGCGCCCGCGCAGGTCGCGCTTGACCTCGGCGATGGCGTCCACGCGCACGAGCGTCGAGCGGTGGATGCGCCAGAACTCGTCCGGGTCGAGCTCGTCCAGCAATTCCTTCAGCGTCTTGCGGATCAGGAATTCGGCCGCGGCCGTCTGCACGCGCGTGTATTTTTCGTCGGACTGGAAGAACAGGATCTCGCGCGTGCTCACCATGCGCAGGCTCGACCCGACCTGGGCCTGGATCCAGCGCAGGTACGCCGGCTTCCCGGGCTTGCCCTTGTTTTCCAGGAGCGTGGTCAGCTTTGCCAGCTGCTGGCCGATGTCCTGCGGCGGCGCCGTCTCCGCAGCCGCATTCTTGCGCAGGCGCGCCTGCAGCCGCGCGCACGTGGTCGCGAGGCGTTCGGCCGACACGGGTTTCAGCAGGTAGTCGAGCGCGCCCTGTTCGAAGGCGTCCAGCGCGTACTGGTCGTAGGCCGTGGCGAACACGATGTGCGACCGTTCGTACAGCCGCCGCGCCGCCTCGATGCCGGACAGGCCCGGCATGCGGATGTCGAGGAAGGCGATGTCGGGCCGCAGCCGTTCGCCCAGCTCGACGGCTTCCACGCCGTTCGCCGCCTCGGCCACGATCCGCAGGTCGGGCCACGCCTGCTGCAGGCGCGCGCGCAGCAGGTCGCGCATCGGGGCTTCGTCGTCGGCGATCAATGCAGTAATCGGGCGAACTTCGTGGCGAGCTTCGGGTTTCACGCGTCCTCCATCATCTTGTATGGCAGCCGGATCGTGGCGCAGGCGCCGCCGCCGGGCGGGGTCGAGATGTCCAGTGTGGCCTCCGCACCGTACAGCAGTTGCAGGCGCTCGCGGATGTTGGCGAGGCCGACGCCGTCGTCCGCGTGCGGGTCGATGCCGACGCCATCGTCGCACACTTCCACGTGCAGGTCAGCCCCCACGACGTGGGCGCGCACGACGACCGTGCCGCCTTCGATCTTCGGCTCCAGGCCGTGCTTGATGGCGTTCTCGATCAGGGTCTGCAGCATCATCGGCGGGAACGGTGCGCTGCCGAGGAAGTCGGGCACGTCGAAGCGGACCTCGAGCCTTTCTTTCATCCGCGCCTGCATGATGGCCAGGTAAGCGCGCGAGAGTTCAACCTGCTTGCCGAGCGTGGCGCCGCCGCGCTGGCGCATCTGCGGCAGGGTCGAGCGCAGGTAGTCGATCAGGTGGGCGTGCACGCGCGCCGCTTCCTGCGGGTCCGTTTCGATCAGCTGGCCGATCAGGGCCAGCGTGTTGAACAGGAAGTGCGGTTCGACCTGGGCCTGCAGCGCGGCCATCTGCGCCTCCATCAGGCGGCGCTCCAGGGTCGCGACGTTGGCCTGCGTGGTCGCCTCGCGCGCCATCAGCTCGGCCTTGCGCTTGCCGCCCGCCAGCACCTTGACGGCGAACGAGATGAAGATGTACCACAGCGCCGGCTCGGGCGTATGCACGATGGCGAAGAAGACCAGGATGAAGAACCACGTAAGGAACAACTGGCGCCATTCGACGACGGCGAGCCAGTCGAAGAAGCGCCACCATACCTTGCTGGCTTCGTTGAAGGCGTCGCGGACGAAGTCGAGTACGTGGTTGATGTCGCTGGCGCGCATGTTGTTCCCCTGCTTATTGCTTGCCGTAGGGCTCGCCGAATTGTTCCCCGAATTGCTCCCGGTTCGTACGGCGGTGGTCGACGACGAACGCGCCGACGATCACTTTGATGCCCATGAACAGGACGAACAGGAACAGCGCCAGCGGCAGGATGCTGATCACGAAGGCGAGGGCGATGCAGCAGGCCAGCATCGCCGGCCACGGCATGGCGGCGATGGTGCGGACGCCGCGGCGGCAGGCGTGGACGATGTCGCGGGCGACGTCTTCCAGCGAGGCGGCAAAGCTGCGGAAGTTGGCGTGTTTCATGGTTCATTCTCCTTCATGCCGGCACGCGTGATTGCGTGCTGCGATGAAAGCACTGTAAAGCGGGCGGCTGATGCTTGCCAGCACGCTCCGATGAACTGTCGAAAATGCAGGATGACTGGTGATGCGGGCGGACGAACTGCGGCGACGATGTCGGTTTTTGGCCCCGATATGCGAAAGGATTTGTAAATCGCGCGGAACGGTGTAATGTAACTTTTGGTAAAAGTCAAAAAACAGTAACAAAACACTTGCCAGGGAGAGACCGCCATGCCAACGCCGTTCAAGCAAATCACGAGGGAGCAATTTGCCGAGCTGTTGTCGAAGTTCCCATTCAAGCGCAAAATCAACGCCGTCCACATGCACCACACGTGGCGCCCCAATCGCGCCCAGTACCGGGGCCACGACACGATCGTGGCGATGTGGCGCTTCCACACGGAGCAGAATCACTGGTCGGACATCGCCCAGCACATCACCATCGCGCCCGACGGCACGATCTGGCTGGGACGCGACTGGAACATGCCGCCGGCCAGCGCCAGCGGGCATAACGGCAATGCGCAGGCGGGGCCGTTCATGTTCGAGATGATCGGCGACTTCGACGAAGGCCGCGACCCGTTCGACGGCGAGCAGCGCAAGACGGCGCTGGAAGTGATCGCGCGCGTGCAGTTGCGCTTCGGCCTGCCGCCCGGCACCCTGCAGTTCCACAACATGATGTCGACCAAGACCTGTCCCGGCACCAATATCGACTACCAGACCGTCCTGCGCGAAGTGAGCGATCTGCATCCGCAGCTGCTGGGCGGCATGCGCGCGGCACCGCCGGCCGACGGCGCGTTCTCGCCGGAGTACCTGGCCTCGCAGCGGACGGTGGTCGAGGCGATCGAGGACTTGCAGCGCCCGACCGGCCGCGGCATCGATCCGGCCGACGCCGAGCCGTGCTTCCACGGCGACGGCCACGACGGCGCCGATCCGAACACGCAACGCGATATCGCCCGCGGCATCCGGAACGACGCCGCGGACCTGCAGGCCATCCGGCCGCACGACGTCAACCTGAACA
>JBJMVU010000117.1:0-8131 GCA_045810485.1 Massilia sp.
CCCGCCCAGCCTTCGTACGTAAAATTCTGGCCGGTCAGGAACGAGACCAGCAGGACGACGGTGAAGATCACCATCACGATGGCGGTGACGCGCTGCGCGAGCCAGTCGCGCATGCCGTAGTGGGCGCCGACGACGAGGCGGCGCTGACCGATGTTGTTGGGGGTAGCCATGATTAAAACACTCCGAACAGTTTGAGAGCGACCAGCAGGGTCAGGACCAGGCTGACGATCAGCACGTAGCGCGCGGTGCGCTGCGCCGCGTCCTTGTCGAGGGCCATGTGGTTATCCATGAACAGGTGGCGGATACCGGCGCAGAAATGGTGCAGGTAGCCCCAGGACAGGCCCAGGATGACGATCTTCGTGAACGGATGGCTGACGATCCCGGCGAAGTGCGCGAACGAGATCTCGGAGCGGACGCTCTGCTCGAACAGATAGAGCAGGAACGGCAGGAAGAGGAACAGCACGAAGCCGCTGATACGGTGCAGGATCGACACGATGGCCGACGGCGGCTGCTTGTAGTTCATCGTGATGTCCGTGATGTTCACGTTACGGATCGGCTGCCTTCGCTCCTGCAATTTTTTTACGGCTTCTGACATTCCAGCACTCTTCCTCGTTGATTGTGGGGACCCGCCAAAACGCATCCATGCGGCTCGCGCCGCAAAAAACTTGTTTGTGGGATACCTCTATTATCGTGGAATAGCCATATACTGTCCAATATATGGATAATCTAGGATCCATATTTTAAAGAGATACCGCATGGAACTCAGGCATCTACGCTACTTCGTCGCCGTCGCCGAGGAAGGCAATATCACGCGCGCGGCGGAACGGCTCGGCATCGGCCAGCCGCCGCTGAGCCAGCAGATCCACGCGCTGGAACGGGAGCTCGACGTCCGGCTGTTCCACCGCACCGGACACGGCGTCGTGCCGACGGACGCCGGCAAGGCGCTGCTCGTCGACGCCAAGCGGCTGCTGGGCGACGTCGAGCACGCGACGCTGAACGCGCAGCGGGCCGGACGCGGCGAGACGGGCCATTTGCACCTCGGCTTCACGGCGTCCGCCGCCTTCCACCCGATCGTGCGGGCGCTCGTGCGCGAGTTCCGCAACGCCTATCCCGGCGTCGGCCTGACGCTGACCGAAGGCACGACCGCGCAACTATTGGCGCTGCTGGACGAAGGCCGGATCGACCTCGCGTTCCTGCGGCCGGGGGTGCACTCGTTCGCCGGCGTCGTCCTGCAGGAAATCGCCAACGAACCGATGAAGGCCGTGCTGCCGATCACGCATCCGCTCGCGCGGCGGGCGCGGATCCCGCTGTCGGCCCTGTCGAAGGAGCCGTTCGTGCTGATCCCGCGCGCGGCGAGCCCGATGCTGCACGACGAGATCGTCTCGGCATGCCGCCACGCGGGCTTCGAGCCGATGCCGGGCCAGCAGGCGCCCCAGCTGTCGACCGTCGTCAGCCTCGTCGCGGCCGAATTCGGCGTGTCGATCGTGCCAGCCTCGGTGAGCCAGTTCCACGCCGAAGGGGTGACGTACGTGGACATCGCGGATACGAAAGTGCGGTCCAAGCTGGCGCTGGCCTCACTCGAGGGGAATTCGTCGACGCGGGTGGACAACTTCCTGGAGATCGCGCGGCTGGCCGCGACGGCCGGCGCGCGACGGTAGTTCACCCCACCTGCGCCGCGATGCGGTCCGCGCTCTCCGGATCCATCTGCCGGATCGCATCCACGAACACGCCCAGCGACGACCCGCACGCGAACACGAGCACGTCCCCGCGCCGGCACAGCGACAGGCCCAGGCGGATCGCTTCCCCCACGTCCAGCTCGCGGTGCAAGGTGTCCGTCTTGCCGACGACCTCCTCGGCGCCCTGCAGGATCAGGTCGACCGCGCCGCCGTACGCGCGGCCGCGGCTCGACGATTCGTAGACGACCAGTTCGTCGAAGCGCGCCGCGCAGACGCGGCCGACTTCCAGCAGGTCGGCGTCGCGGCGGTCGCCCGGCGCCGTCACGATGCCCACCAGCTGGGCGGGCAGCAGCGAGCGCGCCATCTCGGCCAGCGCGGTATACGCGACCGGATTGTGCGCATAATCGACGATAACCGTCACGCCGCGCACGTCGAACAGGTTCGTGCGCAGCGGGTTCGTCTTGCCGTCGCTGACGAAGGTCGAGAGGCCCGTCGCGATCTGCAGGTTGCTGAGACCCGCCGCCATCAGGCCGGCCGCCGCCGCGAGCCCGTTGGCGATGTTGTAGCGTGCGCGTCCGCCCAGCGCGATCGGCATCGCTTCCACGCGCAGCAGCTCCTGGTGGTATGTCGCGTCGGCCACGACGATCGAATTGTCCTGGAAGTAGACGGCGCGGCCGCCCTCTTCCAGGTGGCGCAGCAGCACGGGATTGTCGGCCTCCATCGCAAAATACACGATCTCCACGTCGGGATGGACGCGGCGCGCCATCGCCACGCACAGCGGGTCCTCGGCGTTCAGCACGACGGCGCGGCTGGCCGACAGCGGCACCACGGCCTTCACCTGCGCGAGGTCTTCGATGGTGTCGACGCCGTCCAGGCCCAGATGGTCGGGCGACACGTTCAGCACCATGCCGATGTCGCAGCGGTCG
The DNA here is from genome assembly GCA_045810485.1 of Massilia sp. Lineage (GTDB taxonomy): Bacteria > Pseudomonadota > Gammaproteobacteria > Burkholderiales > Burkholderiaceae_D > Telluria. The sequence continues at coordinate 2,603 of JBJMVU010000117.1, forward strand.
AACGCGAGGCCGCGCTTCAGGATGCCGCCGCGCGCCGTCTCCAGCACCGCGAACTCCACGTCCGGCGACGCGAGCACCGTCCGCGCCGACCAGTAGCCCGTGCAATCGCCCTTCGTGACTTCCTTGCCCGCGATGTAGACGCCGTGCGTCGTCGTCACGCCCGTGACCTTGCCCGCGAGGCGGACCGTGTGCGCCATCAGCAGGGTGGTCGTCGTCTTGCCGTTCGTACCCGTGCACGCGATGATCGGGATGCGCCCGTCCGACTCGCCCATCAGGCCCTGCACGATGGCGTCGCCGGCGTCGCGCGGCGCGCCGCTGGCGGGATGCTGGTGCATGCGGATGCCGGGCGCCGCATTGACTTCGATGACGGCGCCGCCCTGGTCCGCCAGCGGCACGGCGATGTCGCGGCAGACGATGTCGATGCCCGCGACGTCCAGTCCGATCTTCGCGGCCGCGCGCACGCACAGGCGGCGCGTCGAATCCGGCAGCAGGTCCGTCACGTCTTCGGCCGTGCCGCCCGTCGACAGGTTCGCGTTCCCGCGCAAATACACCGTCATGCCGGCCGCGGGGACGGCGTCCGGGACGAGGTCCTGGCGCCGCAGCAGGTCTTCCGCGTGGGCGTCGAGCGCGATCTGCGTGAGGATGTTCGTATGGCCCGCGCCCCGCGCCGGGTTGCGGTTCTCGAGGTCGACGAGTTCGCGCACCGTATGCGTGCCGTCGCCGACGACGTGCGCCGGCCGCCGCAGCGACGCCGCCGCCACCTTGCCGCCCGCGACGAGCACGCGGTAATCCGATCCTTCGATGAAGCGCTCGACGATGATCTGGCGGCCGAACTTGCGCGCGTACGCGTACGCCTGCCCGATCTCGTCGTCCGTGCGGCATGCGACCGTCACGCCCTTGCCCTGGTTGGCGTCCAGCGGTTTCACCGTCACCGCCGGGCCTAGCTTGTGCGCCACGCGCAGCGCGTCGTCGATCGTCGTCACCGTGTCGCCCTGCGGCACGGGAACGCCCGCTTCATGCAACAGCTTCTTGGTCAGCTGCTTGTCGCTGGCGATGCGCACGGCGATGGTGCCCGTGTCGCCCGTGATCGTCGCCTGGATGCGCTTCTGCTTCACGCCCCAGCCCAGCTGGAACAGGTTCGCGTCCTCCGTGATGCGCGTGACGGGAATGCCCCGCTCCTGCGCGGCGGCCAGCACGGCGGCGGTGCTCGTGCCGATGGCGTAGTGGCCGGCGATGTCGCGCAGCTCGTCCAGGCGCGGCGCGAGGTCGAACGTGTCGCCGTGCGCGAGCGCGTCGACGATGTCCACCGCGAGCGCGAACGCCGGCTGCGCCACCTTTTCCAGCTGGTAGGCGCAGACGATGCGGTACTGGCCCGGCTCGCCGGTCACGGGGCGCGTGCGTCCGAACGCGGCCGGCGCGCCCGCGAGGCATTGCACGCCGAGGGTCACGTGCTCGATCACGCGCGCGAGATACGTCCCTTCGCGCAGGCGCTGGGCGAAACCGCCCGGCTGGCCGGTCGGCACGAGGTAGTCCGCGAGCGACGGCAGCAGGTCGAGCAAGGCGTCGTTGAAGTGCGGCAGGTCGCGCGTGGAGACGCCGTACAGGTCATCCAGGTCGAGCACGGACAGCAGGCAGGGGGTCGCGGCGTGGATGTTGGGTCCACGCAGGAAGCGTTGTTCGAGTATTTGCACAATGATCCTTGTTACGTCTCAGGCGTCGAGCAGTTGCGAATACATCCGGGTGGCCATCAGGCCGATCGCCGTGTGATGCACGGATGGCGACATCAGCTGCGCCAGCATGGCCATTGCCTCCGGCTTCCCGGCGGCCGCCGCGACGCGCTCTTCCAGCTGGTGCAGTTCGGTGTCGCCGCCGCTACCCGCCTGGCGCCGGCGGATCAGGCCCCGCTCCGGATACCCGCTGCGCTGCGCGTGCTGCGTGAGGCTGTCGAGGGCGCGCTGGCGCGCGCGGTGGCTCAGCACCCTGCCCGTGCGCGCCGTGGCCGTGGCGTCGCGCGGCGTCGTGATCCAGTCGCGCAGCACCTGCTGCTCATAGCTGGAAAACACGCCGAACATCTCCGCGCGCTCCCCCTGGATCAGGCGCCAGAAGCGGCTCTGCTCCACGTCTTCGCCGCGCTGGATCCAGCCGGATTCCTCCAGCTTCGCCAGGAAGTGCGGGATCTGCTTCGGATCGGCCAGCCAGTCGTTGACCGAGCGGCCCGCCACGCGGCAGTAATCCGAGTGCATGTTCTTGCCGATGGCCGCCTTGGCGCTGAAGATCTCGACGAGTTCCGCTTCGAGGTCGAACGCGCCGATGACGGACGTCGTGCACGCGCCCAGGTCGTTCAGACGGTAGCCGTCGAGCACGCGCTGGAAGAACGCGGCCGGGTCGCCCGATTGCGCCATCAGGTGGCGCAACGCCTGCACGGCCTTGTGCGCGTGGCCGCTGCCGGCATTGTCGACCGTGACGTGCAAGGTGAAGTAATAGGGGTCGATCCCGAGTTCGTTCAGCTCGTACGACGTGACCAGGAGATGCAGCGGCAGCTGTTCGTAGCCCAGGTTGTAGCCCACCACTTCGGGCAGGAAGGCGTCGGCGTTGTACGCGAGCGCCAGCTGGATGGCGCCCTGCACGAAGTGGTCCTCGGGCAGCGTCTCCCAGTGTTCACAGCCGTGCGCGGCGAGCAGGCGGCGGTACAGCGTGACGTGGTTCTTGTCCGGGACGCCGTCGCCCAGCTCTTCGAGATAGGTCTTGATCAGCGGGTGGAAGTCCGGATTTTCCCAGTGCGCCAGGGTGCCGTACAGCCAGGCGCCGTCGACGAGCTTCGTGGGCGCGACACCCTTCAGGAAGTGCAGCGCGTGCGACTTGTTCGAAAAATAGCGGCGCGGCGCGCCGTTCTTGCGCGCGCCGAGGTATTCGCGGTAGGCGATGCCGACGGATTCGGCCCGCCCCTGGATCCAGCCCTGCAGCTGCCACACGGCTTCCGGCAGCTCGCATGGTTCGGCGCGCGCCACCTCGATCTGCGCGGCGAGGAACGCGCGCGACGCCTCGAGGGCGGCGGCCGGGTTGTCCATCAGCGCGAAGTACAAGTCCCTGGCGGACGACACCTGGACCGGGCGGCTGTCCCGGCCTGCTGCGCGCGCCCGGCTGTCGACGACAAAAGTGGAGGTCATAACAAATCTTTTGGTAAATGTTCTACCAAGATTATGCGGACCCGGCGCTGCCGGCGTAATCGGTACGCTTCCCTCCAGAATGTCGGACAGGGATTACAAAAATTGTATCGTTTCCCCCAAAAAAAAGGGCTGTGTGAGTCGATCAGGGCAATACACTCGGCGGATGCGCGATGCCCGCGATCCATTCCCGTAGCCGGACCAGGTCGGCGGTGGACAACTCGACCGCCAACAACAGGCTGAACAATTCGTCGAACGTCGGGCTGCGCATCGTCGCTCCTCATGAGTTAACTCGACGGTACGTAAGACCTGCGCAACGAATTTCGGTTCGCCGAATTTACGCGAACACAGCCAAAAAAAAAAGCGGCGCCGCAGCGCCGCTCCTTGAAGTGACTCCCGGTTACGACTGCGTCGCGCCGCTCAGCAGGGAACGCGAACGGGCATAACCGAAATACACCAGCAGGCCCAACACCAGCCAGATGACGAACGCGACCCACGTGATCGCGGACAGGAACGACATCAGCGCCAGGCAGAACACGACGGCGATGCCCGGCACGATAGGCACGCCCGGGCAGCGGAACGCGCGCTTCAGGTCCGGACGTTTCTTGCGCAGCACGATCACGGCGACCGACACGAGGCAGAACGCGGCCAGCGTGCCGATGTTGACCAGTTCGGCCAGCACATTCAGCGGGACGAAGGCGGCGATCAGGCCGAACAGGATGCCGACCACCCAGGTCGCGAAGAACGGGGTGCCGAATTTCGGGTGCACGGTCGACAGTTTCGCCGGCAACAGGCCGTCGCGCGACATCGCGTAGATGATGCGGGTTTGGCCGTAGGCCATCACGAGGATCACGGTGGTCATGCCGAGGATGGCGCCCAGGTCGATCCAGCCGGCGAACCAGTTTTCACCCGCGTGCTGCAGGGCCAGCGAGACGGGGTGGTCGACACCCTTGAACAGCTGGAACGGGACGATGCCGGTCATGATGGCGGCCACGATCACGTACAGGATCGTGCAGATGGTCAGGGAGCCGATGATGCCGATCGGGAGGTCGCGTTCCGGACGCTTGACTTCCTCGGCGGCCGAGGTGACGGCGTCGAAACCGATGAAGGCGAAGAACACGACGGCGGCCGCGCTCATGATGCCGGTGCCGCCGAACGGCGCGAACGGATGCCAGTTGGCCGGTGTGACGTGCTTGACGCCCACGAAGATGAACAGCAGCACGACGATCATCTTGATCACGACCATCACGTTGTTGACGCGGGCCGATTCGCGCACGCCCCACGACAGCATCGCCGTCAGCACCAGCATGATGCACAGCGCGGGCAGGTTCATGATGCTGTGCACGCCCGGCACGGCGCCCGGCGCGGCAGTCAAGGCCGCCGGCAGGTCGACGCCCGCGCCGTGCAGCAGCGATTGGAAATAACCGGACCAGCCCACCGCAACCGTCGAGGTCGCCAGGCCGTATTCGAGCAGCAGGTCCCAGCCGATCATCCACGCCACCAGTTCGCCCAGCACCGCATAGCTGTAGGTGTAGATCGAGCCGGCCACGGGCACCGTGGAGGCGAACTCGGCATAGCACATGGCGGCAAAACCGCAAGCGATCGCAGCGACGACGAAGGACAGCGTCAGGGCCGGGCCGGCGGTCAGCGCGCCGGTGCCCGTCAGCACGAAGATACCGGTGCCGACGATCGCCCCGATGCCCATCAGGATCAGGTCCATGGGCCCCAGCACCTTCTTCAGCCCGCCGGGCTTGGCCGCATGGGCGACCATGTTGTCGAGATTCTTGGTTCTAAAAAGACTCACTGCGTTCTCCAATCGATAGTAGATAGATCCCCAGGCCCTGTTATATTGGATGTCTCCTCTGCGGGCGTGGTTGTGTCATGCTTTTCCATGCAAAAACAATGCCAGACAGCAGCATATGTAGCACGCCATTATTACCCAAAAATCAAGCGTTAGAGTACGCCGTTGCCCGAAAAACGGTTAATTCAGGAAGAATTTTTAGCGCAAGGTACAAATGATCAGCTCGGGGTTCGCGCGCACACGCAAGGGAATGCCGGCGCAGCCGATGCCGCGGCTCACGAAAAGCGGGCCGTTTTCCGCGATCTCGAAGCGTCCATGGCAGAATTCGCGCGAATATGGGCCGCTCGGCCGCTTGTAGGGTGCACCATTGCGGCGCACGACCTGTCCACCATGGGTATGCCCGGCAAAGCCGAGGTCGAAGCGCTGGCCGTCCAGGCACCACAGGCCGTCCGGCGAATGCATCAGGTAGATGCGCACGGCGCCGGCGCCGTCGAAGGTGTCGATGGCGGACGGCGCCCCGGTCCACGGGTCGTCGATACCGCAGATACTGACCTCCCCGAACGG
>JBJMVU010000118.1:0-65881 GCA_045810485.1 Massilia sp.
CGGTGATGCCTTCGCGGGCGTCGGACGCGCGCGCCAGCGGCGAGACTTCGACCGGATAGTCGATGATGAAGGTCGGCTCCCACAGCTGGGCTTCCGCGGTTTCTTCGAACAGCGACAGCTGCAGCGCGCCCAGGCCCGAGATCACGTGCGGCTTGACGCCGAATTTCAGCAGTTCGGCCTTCAGGAACGCCATGTCGTGCAGCTGTTCGTCCGTGTAGTGCGGGGCGAACTTGTTGATGGCCTGGACGATCGTCAGGCGGTGGAACGGCTTGGAGAGGTCCAGCGCGCGGCCGCCGTACGTCAGTTCGGCGGTGCCGTGCGCGTCGATGGCGGCCTGGCGGATGACGGCTTCCGTGAAGTCCATCAGCCATTTGTAGTCGGTCCACGCGGCGTAGAACTCCATCATCGTGAATTCCGGATTGTGGCGGATCGACACGCCCTCGTTGCGGAAGTTACGGTTGATTTCGAACACGCGGTCGAAGCCGCCGACGACGAGGCGCTTCAGGTACAGCTCCGGCGCGATACGCAGGAACATCTGCATGTCGAGCGCGTTGTGGTGCGTGATGAACGGCTTTGCCGCGGCGCCGCCAGGAATCGCGTGCAGCATCGGCGTCTCGACTTCCATGAAGCCGTGGTCCTGCATGAAACGGCGGATCGACGAGATCGCGGCCGTGCGCGCCTTGAACGTGCTGCGCGTCTCTTCGTTCATGATCAGGTCGACGTAGCGCTGGCGGTACTTCGTTTCCTGGTCGGCGAGGCCGTGGAACTTGTCCGGCAGCGGACGCAGCGACTTGGTGATCAGGCGCAGCGTCGTGACCTTGACCGTCAGTTCGTCGGTCTTCGTCTTGAACAGCGTGCCCACGACGCCCAGGATGTCGCCCAGGTCGTAGTGGCGCAGCGCTTCCATCGCTTCCTCGCCCGTGTTGTCCAGCGTGGCGTAGATCTGGATGCGGCCGTCGGCGCGCGGGCCCGACGCATCCTGCAGGGTCGCGAACGCGGCCTTCTTGCCCGCTTCGCGCTTGAGCATCATGCGGCCGGCCAGCACGACCTGCTGCGGTTCCGCTTCCAGCTGTTCGCGGGTCCAGCCGCCGAACTGCTCGGTGAGGTCGGCCGCCTTGTGCTGCGGGACGAAGTCGTTCGGGAACGCGATGCCTTTTGCGCGGATCGCGGCCAGCTTGGCGCGGCGCTCGGCGATGATCTTGTTGTCCTCGGCCGCGAGAGTCGACGGCTCGTGTTGTTGTTCTTGGTTTTCGTTGCTCATGTCAGTATCGGTCTGGTTTTGGAATCACGGGGTGCCGAGCAGGTCGCCGACGTTCAGGTCTTCGTAGTGTTCGACGATGCGCACGACGTTGTCGAATTCGCGGAAGGCGGCGGCGGGGAGCGTCGTCGTGATGACGACGGCCTTCATGCCGGCGCGGCGCGCCGCTTCCACGCCCATCGGCGCGTCTTCGAACACGATGCAGTCCGCAGGGTGCGCGCCGAGCTTCCCGGCCGCTTTCAGGAAGACGTCCGGATGCGGCTTCCCGCGCGCGACGTCGGCCGCGCCGACGACGGCGTCGAAGTGGCGGCGCAGGTCCAGCTCGTCGAGCGTGAAGACGATGTTCGCGGGCGGGGCGGACGTCGCCACCGCCAGCTTCACGCCTTGCGCGCGCGCGGCCGTGACGAAGTCCTCGAAGCCCTGGATCGCGCTGCGGTGCGGGCCGTACATCTCGCGGTACAGGACGTCCTTTTCGTGCGCCAGCACGGCGATCTCGTCGTCCGACATCTCCGGCCCGAGGCGTTCGCGCAGGATCTCGCGGCCCTGGGCGCCCGCCGTCTCGCGGAAGAACGCGTCGGCGTCGTACGTCTTGCCGTGGCGCTCGAAGAACGCCAGCCACGAATCCGTGTGGAACGCCATGTTGTCGACGATGGTGCCGTCCATGTCGAAGATGAAGGCTGGCTTCGTCATCGTTACACGCCTTGCTTCAGCGAGGCGGAGATGAAGTCGTCGAGGTCGCCGTCCAGCACGTTCTTCGTGTTGCCGGTCTCGAAGCCCGTGCGCAGGTCCTTGATGCGCGACTGGTCGAGGACGTACGAACGGATCTGGTGGCCCCAGCCCACGTCGGTCTTCGAATCTTCCAGCTTCTGCTGCTCGGCCATGCGCTTGCGCAGCTCCAGTTCGAACAGCTTGGCGCGCAGCATGTCGAAGGCTTCGGCCTTGTTGCGGTGCTGCGAGCGGTCGTTCTGGCACTGCACGACGATGCCGGACGGCGCGTGCGTCAGGCGCACCGCGGAGTCGGTCTTGTTGATGTGCTGGCCGCCGGCGCCGGATGCGCGGTACGTGTCGATGCGGACGTCGGCCGGGTTGATTTCGATTTCGATCGATTCGTCAACTTCCGGGTACACGAAGATCGACGAGAACGACGTGTGGCGCCCGTTGGCGGAGTCGAACGGTGACTTGCGCACGAGGCGGTGCACGCCCGTTTCGGTGCGCAGGTGGCCATAGGCGTATTCGCCTTCGACCTTGATCGTGGCCGTCTTGATGCCGGCGACCTCGCCCTCGGACAGTTCCATCACCTCGGCCTTGAAGCCCTTGCGCTCGGAATAGCGCAGGTACTGGCGCATCAGCATCGACGCCCAGTCCTGGGCCTCGGTGCCGCCGGCGCCGGCCTGGATGTCGATGAAGCAGCTGGCGTGGTCCATCGGATTGCTGAACATGCGGCGGAATTCCATCTGTTCGATCACTTTCGCGATCTCGCCGGCATCGGCTTCCACGGCTTCGATGGTGGCGTCGTCGCCTTCCTCGCGCGCCATCTCGAACAGGTCGGACGCGTCACCCAGATCGGCGCGCGCCTTTTCCAGCGTGAGGACGACGCCTTCCAGCGCCTTCTTCTCGCGGCCCATGTCCTGGGCGCGTTTCTGGTCGTTCCAGATCGCGGGGTCTTCCAGTTCCTGGTTGACCTGCTCTAACTTCTCCGCTTTGCGGTCGAAGTCAAAGATACCTCCGAAGTTCGGCTTCACGGCTGGTCAAGTCGTTCAGCAGGGAGGAGAGGGCGTTGATGCGTTCAGCTTCCATGGTCTGTGGCAATATTGTGTGGTTGAATCGAACCGAAGATTATACCTTAGTGCGCGCATGCTTTATGATGCCAGCCCATGACGCGCCACCTATCCCATCCGTTCCGCCTGATGCCGCTCGCGGCCATGGTGTCCGTGGCAAGCGCGGCGCCCGTGCCGCCGCCCGCTGTCGCGGGCGCCCGCGCCACGCTCGCGATCCTGGAGACGACCGACATCCACGCGAACGTCGTCGGTTACGATTATTTCAAGCTGGCGGCCGACCCGTCGCTCGGGCTGGACCGCACGGCCACCCTGATCGCCCAGGCGCGGCGGGAGTTCGCGAACACCGTGTTGCTCGATAACGGCGACACGATCCAGGGCACGGCGCTGGGCGATTACCAGGCGCTCGTCAAGCCCGTGAAGTGCGGCGAACTGCCGGGCGTCCACAAGGCGATGAAACGGCTGGGCTACGACGGCGGCGGCGTCGGCAACCACGATTTCAACTACGGTCTCGGATTCCTGGGCGAGGTGACGGGCAACCGGTTCGACGTGCCCGGCGTCCCGCGCGCCAGCAAGCCCTGCGCCGGCCCCGGTTTCCCGATCGTGCTGGCCAACGTCTACAGCGTCAGGACGCACCAGCCGCTGTTCGCACCGTACCGCATCCTCTCGAAACGCGTGCACGCCGAGGACGCCGCCGGGCGCCCCGTCGAGGCGACGGTCAGGGTGGGCATCATCGGCTTCACCACGCCCACGATCCTGTCCTGGGACAAGCGCTGGCTGGAAGGCCGCGTCTACACGGAAGGCGTCGTCGAGACGGCGCGGCGCTACATCCCGGAGATGCGCCGCAAGGGCGCCGACGTCATCGTCGCGATTTCGCACGGCGGCCTGGACGCCAGCCCGTATTCTCCCACGATGGAAAACGGGAACTACTATCTGGCGCAGGTGCCCGGCATCGACGCGCTGCTGCTGGGCCATGCGCACCAGCTGTTCCCGAACCCCGCGAGCACGGTCGCGCAGTTCAACCTGCCCAACGTCGACAAGGCCCGCGGCGCCGTGTTCGGCGTGCCGACCGTGATGGCGGGCCTGTGGGGCAAGAACCTGGGGGTGATCCGCTTCGACCTGCGCCACGACGGCAAAGGCTGGACGATCGCGCGCGACCGGACGGTCGTCGAGACGCGCGCGACGCAGCAGGCCGACAAATCGTATGTGGCGGCCGATCCGGCCGTGCTGGACCTCGTGCGCGCCGAGCACGAGGCGACGATCCGCTACGTGAAAACACCCGTCGGCGGCACCGACTTCCGGATGTCGACGTATTTTGCCGACGTGGGCGACCCGTCCGCGATCCAGGCCGTCAATGCGGCGCAGGCGGACTACGTGCGCGCGTACGTGAAAGCGAACCTGCCGCAATATGGGGACCTGCCGGTGCTGTCCGTGGCGGCGGCGTTCAAGGCCGGCGCGGCCGGGCCGGGCGATTACACGGACGTGGCGCCGGGCAGCCTCGCGCTGAACAACGCGGCCGACCTGTACCTCTATCCGAATGCGTTGTACGCCGTCAAGGTCGACGGCGCGGCCCTGACGGCGTGGCTGGAAAAGGCGGCGCACCGCTTCAACACCATCGACCCGGCGCGCACCGAAGCGCAGGAACTCGTCAACGCCGGCTTCCCCAGCTATAACTTCGACACGGTGACGGACCCGGACCTGCGCTACGAGATCGACGTGACGCGGCCGCCCGGCCAGCGCATCCGCAACCTGACGTGGCGGGGCAAGCCGGTGGCGGGCGGCCACGCGTTCCTCGTCGCGACCAATAACTACCGCGCGAGCGGCGGCGGCAACTTCCCCGGCCTCGATGGCGGCAAGACGGTGATCGCCGCGCCGGACACGAACCGCGACGTCCTCATCGCCTGGATCCGCTCGCACAAGCGGCTCACGCGGGCAGGCGACGGCGCCACGCGCAGCTGGCGTTTCGCGCCCGTGGCGACGGCGGGGCCGGTCGTGTTCCACGCGCCGCCGGGCAAGCTGGAACTGGCGCGCGCGGCCGGCATCGACAACGTCACGGCGCTGCGGGCGGACGACGGCCAGGGCAAGGGCTTCGCGCTGTACGCGGTCGACCTGTCGAAATGAAGAGGATGTTGGCCGCGGTGCTGCTGGCCGCGCTGGCGCCGGCGGCAAACGCGGCGCTGCCGGAATGCCGCGCGGCGCGCGCCGCCGATCCGGTCGCGGGGCGGCGCTGCCTGCGGCAGGAGGCGGAAGGCGGCGCACCGGCCGCGATGTTCCTGCTGGCGCACATGCTGGCGGATGGGGAAGGCGGCCCGCGCGACGCGGCGGCCGCGCGCACCTGGCTGGAGCGGGCGGCGGAGCTCGATTATCCGGAAGCGCTGCAGGAGATGGCGCTGGGCGAGCCCGACCCGCAGCGGGCGGAGTCACTCATGCGCGCGGCCGCGCACGCGCTGGCGCACCGCGCGCACGCGGTGGACCGGCATTAAGCACCGGGTCAGTTGCGGGCGTTGCGGCCCGTGGCCTGGATCTCGTTCGACGCGATCTCGGCCAGGTCGATGAGGCCTTGCACTTCGGCCGCGCGCAGGCGGCGCGGCTCGCGGTCGATCACGCACAAGGTGCCCAGCGGCTGGCCGGACTTGTCGCGCAGCGGTACGCCGGCATAGAAACGGATGTGCGGTTCCTGCAGCACGAGCGGATTCGTGCGGAAGCGCTCGTCTTCCATCGCGTCTTCGACGACGAACAGCTCGTTTTTCAGGATCGCGTGCGAGCAGAACGCCCAGTCGCGCGGCGTCTCGCGCGCGGCCAGGCCCACCCTGGCCTTGAACCACTGGCGGGTCGACGTCAGCAAAGAGATGAGGGCGATCGGTGAGCCGGTCACCATCGAGGCCAGGCGTACGAGACGGTCGAAGCGGGCTTCCTCGTCGGTGTCGACGAGCCCCGTGGCGGCCAGCGCGGCCAGGCGCGAGCGCTCGTTGGCGGCGACGGGGTAGCCGGCCCCCGGCGCCGGCTGGTATTCCTTGTCCGTGCTGGGATTCGGGGTCGACCGGCTCTGGTCGTCGCCATGCATCAGGCCTTGTACAAGGCTCAGGCGCGTGCGGCGGTGTCCCCCCGGGGTTTTCCATGACTCGATCGCGCCGCTTTCCATCCAGATCTGCACGGTGCTCGTCGCCACGCCCAGCAGGCGCGCGACTTCGCTCGTGGTCAGGATCGGGTCGTCTTCTTGTAAGTTGCTTTGCATAAACTTCCTCACTTCACGCCAGTATAGCGGATTCGGAGGGTTCACATTTCCTAAAAACTAGTTGCTGTATGGTAATGTGTTTCCTAGCCAACACTTTTTTAGTGCACCGCGTGTTTTTCCGGTTGCACGAGCACGAACGGGTTCACGACCGATGCCCACAACAGGGTGTCGGCCTCCTGCCAGGTGCGCGCCTGCACGTCCGAGACCTTGGCGACCTTGCCTTCGTTCATCCACCGGGTGATGGCGTCCTTGTCGTCGTGGGCGATGCGCAGGGCGACTTCGACGAGGTCCAGCGCCTCGCTCACGTACACCACGGCGCCGTGGGCGAAATGGCGTTCGAGTTCGGACCAGTGTACGCGCGCGGTCTCGCGGTTGATCTTGTCGTGCAGTTCGGTGTCTTTGAGCGGATCGGTTTTCATGGCGGTGTCTGGTTCAGAGCGGCTCGATGGCGGGAAGCGGCGAACCCGCCCATGTTAACCGATATGCATGGCCCTTGCGGACATTGCCGACCAGTGCGGGGCGGAAGCACGCGAGATTCGTGCCCTCGGGCCGGCGCACGCTGGGGTAGATGACGCCCATCGAGCCCGCCTCCAGCAGTTCGGCCGCCAGCGCCTGCGACGCGACATAGCTGTCCGCGGCGAGGCAGTCGTCCCATGCGTCGGCCCCGCGCAGGTCGTGGAAGCTGGCGCTGAAGTCGGCCAGCAGGGCCTGGTAAGTGACGCTGTCGTCGAAGCGGCCGATTTCCTGGTATTCGACGGCCTTGTGGAACGCCACCTCGGCCAGGGCCGTGTCGGTGTCGAACGCGCAATACCACGCGCCCCGTTCGCCGTCGTTGAAGCGGCTGCCTTCCGGACGCGCATACGTGTAGGCCGCGTTGATGATGCGGAAGTTCGGCACGCCGAACACCAGTTCGTCGACGCCGATGCCGGGCAGCAGGCCCGATTCGCCGCGCAGGCGGTCATTGGTGGCGTTGTCGAGGTCGAACAGGTCGCGCAGCATGCCATCGTCGTCGGCCAGCGGCGCCAGCACGGAGTCTTCGAGGTCGGCGAAGCGCGACGGGATCAGGCGGCAGGTGTCGAACCGCCGCAGCGCCGTCAGGCGGGGGATGAGCTTCACTCACAGCCCTCCGCGGCGGGCGTCGAGCAGGCGGCGCACGGTTTGCATGGCCAGCAGGCCGCCGCCCAGCATGCAGGCCAGCGGGGTGCGTCCGTTGAAGATGGGATTGGTGTTGGGGAGGTGGATCCAGTCGTCGGCGAGCTTGTCGCCGTACAGGATGTGCAGGGCTTTATAGATGCCTAGCAGGTAGGAGATGCGGGTGATGCGGTCGACTTCCAGCACCCGCGCGGGGTGCTTCTTCCATTCGTAGAACGAGGACGACGACAACCCGCCGAGCAGTTCGCGCGCATCCTCGTCGCGGATCTGCCAGGCGGCAGCCAGGCGGAAAAAGCCTGTCAGGGCCGATTCCGACAGCCGTTCGCGCTCGGAGCGGGCGGACAGGTCGATGAGTACCGCCGGTTCGAACCGGCTCTTGGGGTAGGCGTACGCGAAGCTCATGAGGAATCCTCCGGTTATGGACCATATATACTCCGCTTTCGGATATCTCGCAAGCGTCTTGTACAAACCGTATTGCCGTGCCAGAATGCCAGGCTTGTCAAATCATCATCCTTGCAAACGACGATAAAGGGGGGCGCGATGCGTCTGCTGTCGATTGGGGTCATGTGCATCAGCATGCTGATGCTGGCTATGGCGAGCGCGGCGCGGCCGTCGCCCGACGAGCTGAAAAAACAGGTGGCGGATACCGAGCGCGCCTTCGCCGCGACGATGAAGGCGCGCGACCACGCCGCGTTCACATCCTTCCTGGCCGACGAGGCCATCTTCTTTGCCGGTCCGACCCCGCTGCGCGGGCGCGAGGCCGTCGCCAACGCGTGGCGCAAGTATTACGACGGCGCGCGCGCGCCGTTCTCGTGGGAGCCCGAACAGGTGGAAGTCGTGGCGTCCGGGACGCTGGCCTACAGCGGCGGCCCCGTCTATGACGCTGGCGGCAAGGTGGTCGGGCGCTTCAATTCGATCTGGCGGCTGGAGGCGCCGGGGCGGTGGAAGATCGTGTTCGACCGGGGCGAGGCGCCGCCGTGCAACTGCGGCAAGAAAGAGTAGCCGGCCCCGCTCAACATCGTGAGTGCTTGGCTGGACCGAATTGACATTGGTCAGGCCAATCCAGATACTCGAACGCCCGACAACAACGAGTAGGCTGGAGACATGACACTGATCCGAACCGTTGCACCGCTAGGGCTGCTGGCGCTCGCCCTGACGCAATCCGCCTTTGCCGCGCAGGGCAAGCAGGTGGAAAAACTCGACCGCGGCGTCGTCGCCGCCGCCACCGGCAGCGGCGTCTTCGTCAGCTGGCGCGTGCTGGGCATCGACGAACCCGACACCCGTTTCAACCTCTACCGCGACGGCGTCCGGCTGAACGACGCCCCGCTCGTGGCGAGCAACTACATGGACGCGAACGGCACGCCGGCGGCCCGCTATACCGTGCGGCCCATCGTCGGCGGGCACGAGAAAAAGGATGAGGCGGCCGGCGCCACGTGGAGCCAGCCCGTCCTGCGCATCCCGGTGCAGCGGCCGGCGGGCGGCGTCACGCCCAAGGGCGAGGCCTACACCTACGACATCAACGACGGCACGCCGGCCGACCTGGACGGCGATGGCCAGTACGAGCTGATCGTCAAGTGGCAGCCCACCAATGCCAAGGACAATTCGCAGTCGGGCTATACCGGCAACACCTATGTCGACGCGTATAAACTCGACGGCACGCGACTGTGGCGCATCGACCTCGGCCGCAACATCCGCGCCGGCGCCCACTACACCACGGTCGTCGCGTACGACTTCGACGGCAACGGCAAGGCCGAGGTGATGCTGAAGACCGCCGACGGCACCGTCGACGGCCAGGGCAAGGTGATCGGCGACGCCAATGCGGACTACCGCAATGCCAACGGCTACATCCTGTCCGGTCCCGAATTCCTGACCGTGTTCGACGGCCGCACCGGCAAGGCGCTCGCGACCACCGACTACCTGCCGGCGCGCGGCTCGGTGGCCGCGTGGGGCGACAACTACGGCAACCGCGTCGACCGCTTCCTGGGCGGCGTCGCCTACCTGGACGGCCGCCGGCCGAGCGCCATCTTCTCGCGCGGCTACTACACCCGCGCGGTGGTCGCCGCCTGGGATTACCGCGACGGCGTCCTGTCTAGCCGCTGGGTGTTCGACACGGACAAGGAAGGCAGCGCCGTGCGCGGCCAGGGCTCGCACTGGTTTTCGGTGGCGGACGTCGACGGCGACGGCCGCGACGACATCGTCTACGGCGCGGCCGCGATCGGCAGCGACGGCCATATGCTGTACAGCACCGGGCTGTGCCATGGCGATGCGCTGCACGTCGGCAAACTCGATCCGGCCCGCGCCGGCCTGCAGGCGTACATGGTGCACGAAACCCCGTCCTGCTACGGCGCCACCGGCTCCGAGATGCACGACGCGGCCACGGGCCAGATCCTGTGGGGTGTCAGCGGCAGCGGCGCCGACGTCGGCCGCGGCGTGTGCGCGGACATCGATCCGAACTACCTGGGCGAGGAATGCTGGGCGTCGCGCGGCGGCCTGATGGCGGCCAACGGCCACCAGATTTCCACGGCGCGTCCGGGGAACATGAATTTCGCCAGCTGGTGGGATGGCGACCTCGGCCGCGAACTGCTCGACGGCACCGTCATCAACAAGTGGCAGCCGGCGACGTCCACCGTGGTGCGCCTGCTGGACGGCGCGCCGTACGGGGCGGCGTCGAACAACGGCACCAAGGCGACGCCGGTCCTGTCGGCCGACATCCTGGGTGACTGGCGCGAGGAAGTCGTGTGGCGCACGGCCGACAACACGGCGCTGCTCGTGTTCACGACGACGGCCCCGACCGCGGTCCGCATCCCGACGCTGATGCATGATCCGCAATACCGGGCGCAGGTGGCGGGGCAGAACGCGGGCTACAACCAGCCGCCGCATCCGAGCTTTTACCTGGGCGAAGGGATGGGGGCGGTGACGCAGGCGCCGATTTTTACGCGCTAATAACACCGTCGTTCCCGCGCAGGCGGGAACCCAAGTTTTGCATGCATCAGGTTAACGCGTGCAAATTGGGTCCCCGCCTGCGCGGGGACGACGTTCTGCGGCAGGTAGCCGATTCAGACCGGCTCGGCGTGCTCCACCAGCAGCTGCACCTTGGTCACGCCGTTGTACTCATTCGCATCGAGCCGGAACGCCACCCGCGCCTTCTCCCCGAGGGCGTCGGTGTGGCCGAACCAGATGGCATCGTAGCGCCGCCCGTTCCGCTCGAGCAGCAGCTTGAGGTGCTTGTCTTTCAAAATGCGCTGGCTGACGACGCGGAATTCGTCGCAGAACACGGGCGGCGCGAAGCCCTGGCCCCAGACCTGGCCGTCCAGCAGTTCGATGAATTGCGTGCTGTAGAAATCGTCTTCCAGCGGCCCGTCCGTCTCGACGATCCGCTCCAGCTGCGCCGCCGTCAGCCACGCGCGGCCGACGGCTTCGAAGGCTTGCGCGAACGTGTCGAAATGGTCGCCGCGGATCGTCAGGCCGGCCGCCATCGAGTGGCCGCCGAACTTGTCGATCAGGCCCGGCACCTTCTTCGACACGAGGTCCAGCGCGTCGCGCAGGTGGAAGCCCGGAATCGAACGGCCGGAACCCTTGATCCAGCCGTCGCCCGCGGGCGCGAACGTGATCGTCGGGCGGTAGAATTTTTCCTTCAGGCGCGAGGCGACGATGCCGATCACGCCCTGGTGCCAGCCGTCGTCGAACACGGCGATCGTGCTGGCGTCCGCCGGTTTGAAATCGTCCAGGTGCAGCAGGGCCGTGCCCTGCATGTCGGCCTCGATCTCCCGCCGTTTCAGGTTGATGTCGTTGAGCTCCTGCGCGATGGCCCAGGCGCGGCCCTCGTCGTCCGTGATCAGGCATTCGATCCCGAGCGACATGTCTTCCAGGCGGCCGGCGGCGTTCAGGCGCGGGCCGAGCGCGAAGCCGAGGTCGAACGGCGACGCGCAGCGCGCCTCGCGGCCGGCCACGCGGAACAGCGCGGCGACGCCCGCGTGCATGCGCCCCGCGCGCATGCGCTTCAAACCCTGGGCGACGAGGATGCGGTTGTTGGTGTCGAGCTTTACCACGTCCGCGACGGTGCCCAGCGCGACGAGGTCGAGCAGGTTGTCGAGTTTCGGTTGCGTCTGCGCGTCGAACACGCCGCGCCGGCGCAGTTCCGCGCGCAGTGCCAGCAGTACATAGAACACGACGCCCACGCCGGCCAGGTGCTTGCTCGGGAAGCCGCATTCCGGCTGGTTCGGGTTCACGATCACGCGCGCGTCCGGCAGCGCGTCGCCCGGCAGGTGGTGGTCGGTGACGACGACGTCGATGCCGCGCCGCTTGGCCGCTTCCACGCCGTCGATGCTGGCGATGCCGTTGTCGACCGTGATGATGATGTCCGGAGCCTTCTCGCGCGCCGTCAGCTCGACGATCTCCGGGGTCAGGCCGTAGCCGTATTCGAAGCGGTTCGGCACGATGTAGTCGACGCGCGCGCCCATCGCCGTGAGGCCGCGGATCGCCGTGGCGCAGGCGGTGGCGCCGTCGCAGTCGTAGTCGGCCACGATGGTCATCTTCTTGCCGGCCGCGATGGCGTCGGCGAGATAGACGGCCGCCGCGTCGATCTGGCGCAGCGCGCCGGGCGGTACCAGCGCCTGCAGCTCGACGGCGAGTTCGCGCGGGTCCGTCAGGCCGCGCGCGGCGTACACGCGCGCCAGGACGGGGTGGATGCCGCCCTGGCGCAGCATTTCGGATTGGCGTACGGGGCAGGGGCGGATGGTGATGCGGGTCTTCAAAGCAGTCGTTCCAGGGTGGGGCGGCGCCAGAATTTACGTTGCGCCAGCGGGGTCGTCGTCGTTTCGAGGTGGCCGTCGCGGTGGCTCAGCACGAGCCGCACCTGTTTGACGCGGCCGTTTTTCAGTGCGCCGAGCAGGGGCGCGAACAACTCCGTTTCCAGGCGCTGCATCTGCTGCAGCCAGCCGCTCCAGTCTGCCGCGATGCCTGGCGCCACCACGTTGCCGCAGGCGAGCAGCCAGTCGCCGCCGCCGTCCAGCAGCGCGTCCAGGCCGGCGAGCGTGTCGAGACGGTGGTCGGCCAGCGCCGCCAGCCAGCCGGGCGATTCGAACGTGGCCACGCGCGGGCGCACGAGCGGTTTGCCGGAGACCTTCGCCACCAGTTGCTGGGCGTGTTCGGTCGCCATGCTCGCGTTCCCCCACGGCCAGAACGAGTTGATCGGCAGCTGGCCGCGCGCCTCGCGCGCCGCGTTGGCCGGGTCCGTGAACCACGTCACCTGCACGTCGTTCTGCAGCTTGCGGAAGGCGCGCGCCTGCGGGCCGGACGGCATCCAGTCCGTGAGGTTCATGTTGACGGCCGCGTCCGGGCTGGCCGTCGCGATGTCGGTCCAGTCGTCGGCGCGCATGAACCATGTGTCGTGCGTGCCCCACGCGAGCGTATGGCCGGCGTCCTCGAAGCAGGGCCGGGCGCTGTCGAACAGGGCGCGCGCTTCCTCCTCGCGCAGGTCGAGCGCGCGCGTGTCGTCCATCTGCAGGTGCGTGCGCGCGATCTGGATGTGGGTCGGGTTCACGACGAACCACATGCCGTCGGCCGGATCGAGGCCCACGCCGCGCATCGCGCTCGTCGCCACGCCCGGCACGAGCCCGTGTGCGAGGCCCAGCGCCCGCGCGATCCACAGCTCATACGGCAGGACGCGCGCGTCGGTGTCCAGCGGGCGGTAGCGCGCGCCTGATATTTTCGACAACAGCGCGGCCAGCGCCGGCGCGTTCAGGGCGCGGGTCAGGTCGGGCGCGAATTCGGGAGCGGGGAGGGCGAACGGCAGGACGAGCGAAATGTGGGCCATCCCTCTATTCTAGGCGAAATGGGCTCAGATGTCCGCCCCCGGTCCCGGCGTCGTCACGTCCGGCGATGTCGTGGGCGCCATCGTCGAATCGGGCGGCATCCCGGCCGACCCGCCCGGCGGCAGCATCCCGGGGATGGGCGTCAACCCGATCGCCTCGTGATACCAGCTCTGGACGAGGACGAGGTGCCGGTGCTCGTCCTCCAGCGCCAGGGTGAAGCCCGCCACGAGGTCCTCCTGTCCGGCCGCTCCCGCGAGCGCGATCAGCGTCTCCCAGCCGGCGCGGTCGGCCAGTTCGGCCGTCAGCAGCGCGTGCAGCGGCTGCGCCAGGCTCGTGCGCGGATCGCCCAGCACCTGCACGAGGCCCATCGATTCGACGCCGGCCACGTCCGCGCCGGGCGTCTGCGCCGTCGGGTCGCCGCCCAGCGATTCGATCGCGTCCTTCAGCAGCAGGAAGTGGCGCGCCTCGTCGCGGCGGATGGCGGCGACGTGGTCGCGCGTCATGCCGGCCGGACCGTCCCGCATGACGTCGCATTTCGCCAGCAGCGCGTCGTACAGGCGGGTGCCCGTGCGTTCGAACGCCAGGCGCTCGCCCAGCTTGTCGAGCAGGATCTGCGGCCGGTCGCCCTTGAGCATGTGCATGCCCATGCTGACGGCGCCCGCCAGGGTGCCCGGCAGGGGCATCGAGCCGATGTCGCCGGCATTGGCGATGGCCGCTTCGCGCGCGTCCAGCAGGGCGCGCTCGTCGCCCGGGGCGCCGCGGATCGGCGCGTTGTCGTTGTCCTGCATGGCCGCGGTATCGATGGGCGACATCTGGACGCCCGTCCGGTTCATGCCCAGGTGCTCGGTCTGCTGCGCCATGTCGACTCCATTGCGGTTCAGGGCTGGACGACGCCGCCGCGGTTGGCGGGCAGGGTCGGAGTGACGGCCGCGACGATGGCCGTGCTTCCGGCGGCGCCGTGGCTGACCAGTTCCGTGCCCGGTGTCCAGACATAGCCCGCCGCCGCCGCCGCGCTGGGCGAACCGTCGCGGTTCACCTGGCGCCGATAATCGATGCTGGCCTGGTCCTCGTGCGCCTTCGGCACGAATTGCGTGCCAAGCGCGCGCAGGTCGACTTCGGCGGCGAGCACCTGGCGCACGTAGTCGCGCTGGCCGCGGAACGGGATAGCCCCTGGAAATTCGCCGATGATCTCGGCCGGGTCGCGCCGCTCGTAGCGCCGGAAGGCGTCGGCCGCCATGTGGAAGTGGCCCAGCTCGTAGTCGAGGCACCGTTCCCAGACGGCCCTGACGTGGTGGTTCGTCTCCGTCTCGACGCAGCTGTAATAGGTGTAGCACTCGTTCGCCTCGTGCAGCATCCACTGCTCGACCCAGGTTTCCGTCGGGTCCAGCAGCGATTCGTACTGCGTGACGTGCTGTTCCTCGACCGAGGCGATCTCGGCGTACACCTGGCGCGCGACGGGGTCGGCGAACGTCGGGCCCACGTTCATATAATAGGTGTGCGTCTGCGCCTCGGCCGCCGTGATCGTCAGCGCGTGCAGCTTGCTGAGCATCGCGGCCATGCTGCGGTCGTACGGAATGCGCAGGTCGGCGCGCGGCGCGCGGTGGTGGTCGGCCGTCGGGCGGCCGGGGAGGATGTCCGTATAGCTCTGCAGGATATTGTTCGCATCCTTGCCCTCCACGCGGTCGAGCAGCGCCGCGTAGCGGTACAGGTGGTCGACATCCTCCAGCAGGCCGAAGCGATACACGCCGGACAGGTAGTCGTCCGGTTCGGCCCGCGCAACGCTCGCCGTCAGCTCGATGGCCAGCTGTTCGTAGGCGATAGTCGTCTCGAGCGCCGAGTGGTCGGGCGACAGCAGCCAGTTGATCATCGTGGCCTGGTGCTGTTCGACCCGGCGGACGTCGGCCAGCGGCTGGCGCAGCGCCAGGTTGCAGCGCGCCGCCATGTGCGAAAAGCGCGCAGCCTCGACCTCGATGCCGTTCATGAGGATGACGCGCATGCGGGTGAAGGCATCGTCGTCCAGCTTGCTGATCGGCGTGCGCACCATGTCGCGCCACGTGAGGTGCTGCCGGTCGAGCGGCGTGCCCCTGGAATCGAAGACGGAAAATGCCATGACGACCTCCTGTCTGCGTTCGATAGGCATGCGGGCGCGGAGTTCCGGATATTTCGGTGTGTGCAAGATAGAAAAAGTACTTCCAATTGTGACAACGCCCCACACGGATGAGCGTTGTGTGGCAAACTGCGGGACCCAAGCGTTTACCCTGGAACTGACCCCGGAGCCCATGAGCCTCATTCACAAATTGCCGTACGAATGGCTGGTCGGCCTGCGCTACACGCGCGCCGGCAAGCGCAGCAATCGCAACAGCTTCATTTCCTTCATCTCGCTGATCTCCGTGTCCGGCATCGCCCTCGGCGTGGGCGCTCTGATCGTCGTGCTGTCGGTGATGAACGGGTTCCAGAAAGAGGTGACGGACCGCATGCTGTCCGTGCTCGCCCACATCGAAGTGTTCGACGCGAGCGGCGCCATGCCGAACTGGCGCCAGGCCGAGCAGGAAGCCTTCCGCAACCCGGCCGTGCGCGGCGCCGCGCCGTTCGTCGAGACGCAGGGCCTGCTGGTGCGCGAGGACACGATGAAGCCGGCCGTCATCCGCGGTATCCTGCCAGCGGAGGAGCACAAGGTGTCGGACGTCGCGAAGCAGATCCGCCAGGGCAGCATCGACAGCCTCCAGTCCGGCGAGTACCACATCGTGCTGGGCTACGCGCTGGCGCGCTCGCTCGGCGTGGGCATCGGCGACAAGGTCAACATGCTGCTGGCGCAGGGCCAGACGACGCCGGCCGGCATGGTGCCGCGCTCGCGCGTGTTCACCGTGAGCGGCATCTTCGAGGCCGGCCATTACGAATTCGATTCGGCGCTCGCCTTCATCAACATCGAGGACGCGCAGCGCATGGTGCGGATCGACGCGCCGAACGGCCTGCGCCTGCGCATCGCCGACATGCACCAGGCCCCGTTCGTCGCCCAGGAACTCAAGCGCGGCATGTCCGGCGACCTGATCATGCGCGACTGGTCGCAGCTGAACGCCAACTGGTTCGCCGCCGTGCAGACGGAAAAGCGCATGATGTTCATCATTCTCACGCTGATCATCGCCGTGGCCGCGTTCAACCTCGTGTCGACCCTCGTCATGACGGTCACCGACAAGCAGCCGGACATCGCGATTCTTCGTACCCTGGGCGCCTCGCCGCGCTCGATCACGAAGATCTTCATGATCCAGGGCGCGCTCGTCGGCATCATGGGCACGGCCGCGGGCGTGGGCCTCGGCGTGCTGGTGGCGCTGAACATCGACGTCATCGTCCCGTTCATCGAACACCTGCTGGGCGTGCAGTTCCTGTCCAAGGATATTTACCTGATCAGCGAAATCCCGTCCGACTTGCGCTGGCCGGACGTCTTCAAGATCGGCGGCGTCTCGGTGCTGCTGGCCTTCGTCGCGACCATCTACCCGAGCTGGTCCGCATCGCGCGTAAAACCGGCGGAGGCACTCCGCTATGAATGATATGAATGTGAACACTGCGGTTCTCGCATGCCGCAGCGTCGGCAAGACCTTCCGCCAGGGCGACTACTCGGTCCAGGTACTGGACAACATCGATTTCTCCATCGGGCGCGGCGAGCGCGTGGCCATCGTGGGCGCATCCGGTTCGGGCAAGTCCACGCTGCTGCACATCCTCGGCGGCCTGGACACGCCCAGCACGGGCAGCGTCACCCTGCGGGGCGAGGACTTCGCCACCCTGTCGGAGACGCGCCGCGGCGAGCTGCGCAACAGCTCGCTCGGCTTCGTCTACCAGTTCCACCACCTGCTGCCCGAATTCACGGCGCTGGACAACGTCGCGATGCCGCTGCTGATCCGGCGCATGAAGCGCGCGGACGCCGTCGCGCGCGCCGAGGCGATCCTGGCCCGCGTGGGCCTGACGAAGCGCGCCATCCACCGGCCCGGCGAACTGTCGGGCGGCGAGCGCCAGCGCGTGGCGCTGGCCCGCGCCCTCGTCACGGAGCCGGCCTGCGTGCTGGCGGACGAACCGACCGGTAACCTCGACCACTCGACGGCGCAGGGCATCTTCGACCTGATGCTGGAACTGTCGAAAACGCTGGGCACCGCGTTCGTCATCGTCACGCACGACCCGGAACTGGCGGGCCGCTGCGACCGCGTGCTGCGCATGACGGAGCACGGGCTGCGGCCGGCCGAGGCCTGAGCATCCATGTGGATCGACACGCACTGCCACCTCGACGCGCATGAATTCGGCACGGAGTCCGGCGCCATCGCGCGACGGGCGGAGGCGGCCGGCGTCGGCATGATCGTGATCCCGGCCGTCGCGCGGGATAACTTCGACGTCGTGCGGCGGCTCGCGGCCGACCTGCCCAATGCCAGCTATGCGCTGGGCATCCACCCGATCTACGTGCCGCAGGCAACCGACGACGACCTCGCCGAGCTGCGGCGCCAGGTCGAGGCGTCGCTCGCGGATCCGAACTTCGTCGCCATCGGCGAGATCGGCCTGGACTTCTTCATTCCGATGCTGTGCGAACCCGCGCTGCGCGACAAGCAGGAGCGCTTCCTGCGCGAGCAGCTGCGCATCGCGCGCGACTTCGGCCTGCCGGTCGTCACGCACGTGCGCCGCTCGCAGGACCAGGTGCTGAAGCACGTGCGCCAGATCCGGCCCGCGGGCGGCATCGCCCACGCGTTCAACGGCAGCTTCCAGCAGGCCGGGGCGTTCATCGACGCGGGCTTCCACCTCGGCTTCGGCGGCGCCATGACTTTTACGCGCGCGCTGCAGATCCGCAGGCTGGCGGCCGACCTGCCGCTGTCGTCCATCGTGCTGGAGACGGACGCGCCGGACATATCGCCGGCCTGGGTCCACCCGGGCCGCAACAGCCCGGAGCAATTGCCCGCGATCGGCGCCGCGCTGGCCGGCATGCGCGCGCTCGATCCGGACGCCGTCCGCACGGCGACCCACGCGAACGCGCTGGCGGCGCTGCCGCGCCTGGCCGCATTGCTGGGCTGACGCCGGGCCGACCACGCGGCGCGCATGAAGCACATGGGCCGTACCCGGCCCTCATGACGGCGCGACCGCGCCGACCTCCCTCCGGTTCCATCGTGTCGCGCCGGCCCGTCGTGCACACCCGCACGGCCCGCCGCGTGGGACCATCCGCACGCGCCGAAGTTCGCTCCCGTACACCCTGACGCACGTTAATCTCGCGCCGGTTGAAGCATGGAAGAATCAATTCTCGTGCCGCAGCCGCGGCGTGTTCACGGGAGAGACAGTGGAAAGCGCGAGCGAGTTCCTGCGGGTTCTGCAGCACGAAAAGGTCCTGAGCACCGCGCACCGGCCGGTGCGCGTGCGCCTGGCCCATGGCGGCCAGCTCGCGGAGGACGTGCTGCTGCCCCAGCGGGTCGTGGGCCACGAGGCGATCTGCGGCGGCATCGACTACCGCGTCGCGTGCCTCGCCAGCAGCCCGCACATCGCGCTGAAGGACCTGATCGCGCTGCCGGCCGAACTGCAGTTCGTGACCGACCGCGGCCAGATGCGGAGCGTGTGCGGCATCGTCACCGAGGCGCGCGCGGGCGACGCCGACGGCGGCCTGGCCGGCTACGAACTCGTGTTGCGCGACGTGTTCGCCGTGATGGAAAAGCGGACCAACAGCCGCGTGTTCCGCTACCAGAACGAACTGGAGATCGTGCAGGTGCTGTGCGACGAATGGCGCCAGTCGAACACGGTGCTGGCCAACGCGTTCGAGCTCGAGCTCGATCCGCTGTTCGACATGCGCCAGTTCCCGCCGCGCGAACAGACCATGCAGTTCAACGAATCGGACGCCGCGTTCGTACGCCGGCTGCTCAAACGGCGCGGCATCGGCTGGGTGTTCCGGCCGGGCCGCGGCCGCGGCAGCCCCGTCGATCCCGCACACGACCGCACGCCCGCCCACACGCTGGTGCTGTTCAACGACCCGAACAGCCTGCCGCAGAACGCGGCCGGCGCCGTGCGCTACCACCGCGACAGCATGGCGGACGGGCGCGACACCATCCAGGCGTGGTGCGCCGCGCGCCGCCTGCAGCCGGGCGTCACCACGCGCCACAGCTGGGACTACAAGAATCCGGGCGCCGCGCAATTCATGACGGCCACCGCGCGCAGCAATGCCGACCAGGGCCCGAGCGGCAACACGCTGGCCGCCTCGCTGGACGACTACCTGATCGAGACGCCGCATGCCGGCAACGACGTCGAGGACCACTGGCGCCTGGGCCACGTGCGCATGAGTCGCCACGAATTCGAATCGAAGTGCTTCCAGGGCGAGGGCAGCGTGCGCGACTTCTGCGCCGGCCAGTATTTTTCGCTCGAAGCCCATCCGGAGATCGACACCCATCCCGCTTCGGAGCGCGCTTTCGTCATCACGGAACTGCACGTCGTGGCCGACAACAACCTGCCGCGCAATCCTGATGTCGAGCGCGACCGCCATGTCGTCGCTCACCCTGCGCCCCTGTCGGCCGACGCGGCCCCGGGCGCGCTGCCGGCCCCGCGCGCGGGCGATGGCCAGGCGCGCGTGCGCGTGAGCTTTTCCGCCGTCCGGCGCGGGATCCCCATCGTGCCGGCGTACGACCCGCGCACGGACCTGCCGCAGGCGCAGCTGCAGAGCGCCATCGTCGTGGGACCGGCCGGCGAGGACGTCCACTGCGACGCGCTGGGGCGTGTAAAAATCCGCTTCCCGGGCATGCGCGCCGCCGACCACCGCCACGCGCACGGCGCCGGCGCATCCGATTCGCCGGCCGATTCGGCCTGGGTCCGCGTCGCGTCCAAATGGGTCGGCAACGGCAACGGCGGCCAGCGGCAGGCCGGCGCGCTGTCGCTGCCGCGCGTCGGCTCCGAAGTGCTGGTGGCCTTCCTCGGCGGCGACCCCGACCGCCCCATCATCCTCGCCCAGCTGTACAACCAGCGCACGGCGCCGCCCGCGTTCAGCCAGACGGGCGCGCTGCCGGGCAACCGCTATGTGTCCGGCACGCGCACGCACGAGATCCAGGGCGCGCGCGGCAACCAGCTGCGCTTCGACGACACGCGCGGCGAGATCAGCGCCCAGCTGGCCAGCGACCACGGCGCGTCGGAACTGAACCTCGGCTGGCTGACGCGCCCGCGCGCCGACGGCGCCGGCGCGCCGCGCGGAGAGGGCGCCGAACTGCGCAGCGACCTGTCCGTCGCCGTGCGCGGCGCCCAGGGCGTCCTGATCAGCGCCGAGGCGGGTCCGCAGGGCGAGGGCGGCCAGCTCGACCGCGCCGGCCTCGTGGGCCTGGCCGACGTCATGCAGGGCATCCTCGACGAAATGGGCAAGCTGGCGGCCGTCCACACCGACGACGAACCGACGGGCAAACGCCTCGCCGCCCTCGTCGACAAGCTGAAACGCTGGCATGCGGGCAGCAATGTCGCGGAAGGCGCGGCCGGCGGCGGCGAGCCGATCCTGGCCGCGACGGCGCCCAACGGCATCATCGTCGCCAGCAACGACAACCTGGCCCTGGGCGCAAGCGGCAAGGTGGACGTCGTCAGCGCGGGCGACGCCGAAATCGCGGCCGGCGCCAACATCTTCGTGCGCGCCGCGCGGCGCCTCTCCATGTTCGCCCACGAACTGGGCGTGCGCCTCGTCGCGGGGCGCGGCGACATCGTCGTGCACACGCACGTGGGCAATATCCAGATCAAGTCCGCCGGCCGCATCAGCCTGATCGCCGCCGAACGCATCGAGCTGGAAGCGCCGGCCGTAAAAATCATCGCGCCGGGCGCGCAGACCGACTGGGCGGACGGCACGGTCACCCAGCAGACGAGCGGCCGCCAGGTTTTCAAGGCGAGCGGGTTCGACGAGGTCGGCCCCGGCGGCGCGACACCCGCGGGCGTGCGCATGCCGACGTCGCACCTGCACACGGACGAATACGTGGTGCTGCGGCACCAGCAGACCGGCAAGCCGGTCCCGAACCAACGCTACAAGGCGACGTTCGAAGACGGCCGCACCGTCACCGGACGCACCGACGAACAGGGCCGCACCTCGTTGCTGATCGGCGAAATGATCGGCGACGTCGACATGGCCTTCCTCCCCGACGACGACACGACCCGCTGACCCGGGCCCAACCCTAGACCACGGAGCGCGCATGGCAGACCCGACCCGCCCCTTGCCGAACCTCGTCCCGCAGCCCGACGGCAGCTGGACCGGCCGAACCGTCCTGACCCCGACCTCGTTCACGACACGCGGCCTGTTCACCTTGCCGCCGTCGAAGGTCATTCCGGTCATCGTCGTGCCAGGGATCATGGGGAGTAATTTGCGGACAGCGACCAGTCCGGCGAAGCGGGCGAATGAGGTTTTGAATCCGGGTGAAGAGGCATGGCGGGCGCCGAACGGTGCCATCAACGGCATCACCGCAGCCCGTTTGTGGAAGGGGCGTGACCCAGGTACACGTCAACAGATCCTGGACGGCAACACGTTGGAGGTGGATAAACGTGGAGAAATCCATCTGCCGCTGGAGGCCCGCAACTACGGCATGACGGAAGGCGAAGTGCGGGACCGTTGGTGGGGTGAGGTGCACTGGGATTCCTACGGAAAGCTGCTGTACGGGTTGCATGTCGGCCTCAACCATACGTTCGCGATGGATTCAATCGACAACGTACGTGTGATTTGCAGTCACTGGAAGGACGTGATGAATTGCGATCCGGCGCAATGGGGCGTACGTGGCATCGATAAGGTCACGGAGCCAGAACTGGAAAAACATGCCGCCTATTACTATCCGGTCTATGCATGCGGCTATAACTGGCTGGAATCCTGTGAGGATTCTGCCGCATGGCTGCGCAAGCGCATTGAGCGCATCATCGGGTTTTGGACTGAGCGCAAGCGGGAATGTCGCAAGGTAATCCTCGTGACGCACTCGATGGGAGGGCTCGTTGCTCGCGCGTGTGCGAAGCAAATTCCGGACACTATCCTGGGGGTAATTCACGGTGCGATGCCGGCGTTGGGCGCACCGGTATGTTATCGCCGTATCGCTTGTGGCACCGAAAAGTGGAGTCCCAGTAACGGCGGATTCGACAATAAGAAAGCTGAATACATAGCGGAAATTCTTGGTGAGCGACCAGAGTCGACGATGCCGGTCATGGCCACCTCGCCGGGTGCCCTACAATTATTGCCTAATCATCAGTATCCCCAGCCGTGGCTACATATCTGTATGGTCAGTCGGGTAAATAACAAGGATGTCCCGCGTGATGTCGTGCATTTACCCGTCGGGAATCCATATGAATTCTACCGTGACATAAAGTCTTGGTATCGATTAATCGATCCCGCGTTGGCTGACCCGGTTAGGAAATATCATGATGAAGATCAGGGCATCGCAGAAGTCATAAGAAAAGCTGTTGCTAAGGCTGAGCACTTTCATCGCAATGTTCTAGATACCTACTACCATCCAAACACCTATGCCTTTTACGGTGCCGATTCAGGCCATTTGTCTTTCGGCGCTGTGCGCTGGGTAGCGCGTGACTCCGGTTCCGGGGCGGTGTTTACTGAAACGAACTTGAGGGGCGCATCTCAGACGGGTTATGGACCTGGTGGTGGACGTCGCGTGCGTGTCGAAGGGCGTACTGATTTGCACTTTGTGCCTGCGCGGCAGGATGTTGCTGGGGACGGCACCGTGCCACATCAATCCGGCACTGGTCCACGTGGAAAAGTCACCCAGCTTTTTGATATCCGTGGCTTTGATCATCAGGGGGCGTTCAGTCATGACGCTACCTTGTTGTTGACTCACCATCTTATCGTCAAGCTTGTACAGAAGATGCCATGACGCGAACGGGGAAGCGCGGATGGCAGAAGCTCATCGTTTTGGTGACAGCTTTGGCCTGTGCCGGAACATGGGCCGCTGGCCAAGTCCGCAGCATGCGGGACAGATCCGAGGTAGCGAAAATGACAGAAAAGATGAAGACGGTTTGCATTGGGCGGTTTCTGCTCGATATCCCGGCCCAGGTAGAGATCACCGTCTCCCGCGAGAGAATGGCTGGGTTCGAAATCGAAACAATTGAAGAAGATGACGCCACGTTCCAGAAGCGAGTAGCCGACCGTGAGGCGGATATCGACGCGCGCGGACGCGAGCCGGATCACGACGGAGGCATCGTCGAGGCTCGCGATTTACGAGTGCCGAACATGCGTGGACGTGTCCTGATCTATGGACGCAGCCGCGGTTATGTGATGGAGGGGGACCGTCGCGTCGACATGGAGTCGGTCTCTGTCGAGGCACATGCACATATGAACGGGCTGAGCTTTTCGCTCTCGGCAACTGAATCGAGTGAATCGAGAGCTAAAACTGCGGAAGAACTATTGGCGCGGCTCCGCGCGCGC
Organism: Massilia sp.; assembly: GCA_045810485.1. Taxonomy (GTDB): domain Bacteria; phylum Pseudomonadota; class Gammaproteobacteria; order Burkholderiales; family Burkholderiaceae_D; genus Telluria. The sequence goes on from JBJMVU010000118.1 coordinate 23,618, forward strand.
GGCGAGGACGAAATTCCTTCCGTTCCCGGATTCTGCATCTGGCGCGCAGTGTTCGCGGATCCTTTACCCGCACACAAGACCGAGCACATCGCGATGCATATAGGTTTCCCCGAACATCCTGACGTGGGGTTGGCCTTTGTTAGTTTTCCAGGTGGAAATAAAAATCGTAGTTTGTTGACGCGTTACAGCGATATGGATGCCGAAGCGAGCCCTGACGAGATGTTACGAGTATCAAAGGTGCGCTCGGGGAAACGCACTATCAACGAACTCGCGGGCGAAGAAGTGTTGGAACGCGTCCACGAGCTAAATTTCGCCACCACCTACGGCTTTGTCTGGGAAACGCAAGGCGTTCCAGACGATCCGCAACAGCCATTCTTGTCGCTTGAACTGCACGGGGGGATTAGTCCGCGCCCGGGTGGTAACCCGGTTGATGCAAGCTTGCACGAAGACGCCGTGCTTGCGCTCTGGGATAGCATCTCGTCCAGCATCCGCTTGCGCAAGTCCGGCCCGCCGCCGCCAGCGGATCTGCCGCCTGAACCGCCGGGTCCGAAGCTGGGCGCATTGGCCACTGCCGGCGAACGTTGTCCGCGATCCGGCTGGTGGAAGTGCCGCGAGGGCGGCCCGGGCGTGGACGTGCAGGGCGGCTCGGTTCAGTGGATCCGCAAGGGTGATCGCATGCCGCAGGCGCTGCTGCTGCCGCGCCAGACACTATGGCAAAAGCTGCGCGGCCTCCAGCCCAGCATCGAACCGTCGCAGCCGACCACGTGGAATTTGGCCGACAAGCGGCTGCGACCACGTGCGCCGACCCTGGTGACACTCGCTCCGCCAGGACCGGTCGCCGTCCCCGCCGAAGAAACCGCCGATGCCGTTCAAGCAGTCGCTCTCGGCACCAACGTACGGACCGGCGAGGTCTGTCCCGCGAGCGGCTGGTGGCGCTGCGGGGAGACACATGCCCTCGACGGAACACGCTGGTTCCCGCGCGGGAGCATGCTCCCCGCCGCGACCTTCCAGGTACCGGTGGGCGTGTTCGGTCGTTCGGCCGGTCCGGAAGTGATCCAGCGGCGCAGTACGTGGCAGCTGATGCGGCTTGCCGGGGCCGAATGCGTCGCGCTTCTTGCCGAGTCTGGACAGGAAGGACAACCCGAGCCCGGCCCCCCGCCAATGGGACCGTCGACGCTCGCCTGAGCCTTCGTTACCGGCGTCACCTATCCGCAAACCACCGCCACCGCGGCGCATTACGGTCTTTTATAAATGAAATTCATTTTCATGCTGACCCACATCCGCGCACGCCACACTGTGACGCGCGCATCGCTATGTTCGCCACCGCGACGCGCGTCGGTTTTTTATAAATGATATCCATTTTGGTATCGGAGGCCGAAAAAAAGGAATTGGCTGGTAGTTTGTAACATCCCTAGGATGGTTTTTCACACCAGTCAGGTGCGATAAAAATCATAACGGAGATCTCATGACCATTCGACCCGCCAGGCGCAGCGAGGCCCAGCCTCCACGACCATTTCCTTTAAAGCTGTCTACCGCAGCATTGCTCGGCGCAGGCCTGATCAGCGCTGTAACCGTCTACGCGCAGGAAGCAGCGCCCGCGCCCAAGTCCGTCGACAATGTGGTGACGGTGACCGGTTCGCGCATCGCGGCCCGGGGCTTCAACCAGCCCACGCCGACCACCACGCTGACCTCCGACGACATCGAAAAATCGGCCGAGCCGAACATCTTCAACACGATCGCCCAGCTGCCGGCGCTGCAGGGCAGCACGGGCAGCCAGGTGCTGACGTACAGCACCTCGAGCGGCCAACAGGGCCTGAGCGCGTTCAGCCTGCGCGGCCTGGGCGCGTTCCGCACGCTCACCCTACTCGACGGCCAGCGCGTGGTGCCGGCCAACGTCACCGGCGTCACCGACATCAGCCAGTTTCCACAATTGCTGGTCAAGCGCGTCGACGTGGTCACCGGCGGCGCGTCGGCCTCGTATGGCTCGGATGCGGTCGGCGGCGTCGTCAACTTCATCACGGACAAGAAATTCAAGGGCTTCAAGGCCAACATCGAGGGTGGCGAGACCACCTACCACGATGACAAGAACGTCACGCTGCAGGCGGCCTGGGGCCGCGGCTTCCTGGACGACAAGCTGCATGTTGTGGTCAGCGTGGAGCGCAGCAAGGAGGACGGCATACCGCCCAACGGGTTTGGCGCCGGCCCCGGCCCGAACGGCCGCACCGCCTTCAAGGCGCCTGCCTTTCAGACGCGCCCGTTTGCCCAGACCACCGACGGCAAACCGCAGATCTACGACATTCGTAACGCCCAGAATTACCAGTACAACCGCTACGGCCTGATCACCTCCGGCCCGCTGCAAGGCACGGCCTTCGGCGATGGCGGCGTGCCGTACAAGTTCAACTACGGTTCCAACGGCGTGCCCGACGGTAAGGGCGGCGTGAGCGGGTGTATCAGCCCGTTCTGCGTGGGCGGCGACCTGTCCGGCGTGTCGGCCAATACCACGACCCTGGCCTCGGAGCTCAAGCGCGAGAACGCCTACACCCGCATCGGCTATGCGATCAATGACGACCACGAGATCTACATGACGATCAACGCGGCCGAGGTCAATTCGCAGAACCAGCCCAATGGCGGCGCGCCGAAAAACGCCAACTTGACCATCCAGTGCGACAACCCCTTCCTGCCTGCCTCGATCGCGGCAGCCTGCGCGGCCAACAACATCACCAGCTTCCAGTACGGCACCGGCAACGCCAATCTTCCGAAATACATCAGCGTCGAGCCGACCCGTCGCATGGCGCGCTACGTGATCGGCGCCGACGGCCGCTTCGATGCCGGCGGTACGACCTGGTCGTACAACGGCTACTACCAGCGCGGCATCAACCGCACCGACCTGTACGTCAACAACATCACGCTGTCGCCGCGCTATAACGCCGCGATCGACGCCATCCGTCTGCCCGACGGCAGCATCGTCTGCCGCAATGTCGTCGCGCGCAATTCGGGTTGCCAGCCCCTCAACATCATCGGCAACGTCCCGCAGAGCACCGGTGCGCTGGCCTATGTGATGCCGCCGAACGGCCCGCAGCAGCACGCCCGCCAGACCCAGGACGTGGCCAGCTTCAACGTCAGCGGCGAACCGCTCGCGCTGTGGGCCGGTCCGCTGGCCGTCGCCACCGGTCTCGAGTACCGCAGGGAGGCCTACACCGTGCGCGCCGACCCGTACGGCAACGGCGTTTCGGCGGACAGCCCCAATTCGCCGGCCTACCCGGCCGACCCGCTGCTGAACACGTCGTCCGGCGCGAACTGGTTCGCGGGCAATTACCACAACGGCTCGGGCGCCTACTCCGTGCGCGAAGCGTACCTGGAAGTCAACCTGCCGCTGTTCAAGTCGGCCGGGCTGGGCGAGGCCAGCCTGAACGTGGCGGGACGCGGCACCAGCTACAGCACCGCCGGCAACGCCAAGACCTGGAAGATCGGCGGCACGTGGAAAACCAGTATCGACGGGGTGCGCCTGCGCGCCGTCACCTCGCGCGACGTGCGTGCGCCCAATCTGAGCGAACTGTTTGCGCCGGTCGTGATCACCAATAACACCGTAAACCACAATGGCACGAACTTGACGGTGCAGCAGCAGGTGACCGGGAACACGGCGCTCAAGCCGGAGATCGCGCGCAGCACGGAGCTGGGCATCGTCCTCGCGCAACCGCGCTGGGCGCCGGGTTTCAGCGCCTCGTTCGACTATTACACGATCAAGGTGAATGGCGTCATTTCGACGCTGGGCCTGCAGCAGGAAGTCGACCTGTGCGACGCCGGTCACCAGGACCTGTGCGCGGCCATGGTGCTCGACAGCCCCGTGCCGACGAATAACTACGTGCGCCTGCAGCAGTTCAACCTGGCCTCGCTCAAGCTCAAGGGCTACGATATCGAGACTTCGTACCGCGGCAGCATGGCCAACCTGGGCCTGCCCGGCATGTTTACCCTGCGCGCGTTGGCCACGCATACGATCGACAACATCACCGACTCTGGCGTGCCGGGCACCATTCCGACGCAGGGGGCGGGCGTCAACATGGGCACCACGCCGCGCTGGAAGCTGCTGGCCACGCAGGGCTGGTCGGCCGATAGCGGCAGCCTGACGCTGAGCGAGCGTTGGATCAGCAACGGCGTCTACAGCAATGAGTACATCGAGTGCAAGACCAACTGCCCGGTGTCCACGCCGATCCATCAGACCATCGACAACAATCACATGAAGGGCGTGTTGTATTTCGACCTGGGCGCGACCTACAAGGTTGCGGAGAACGTCATGGCCTATGCCAAGATCGACAACGTGGCCAACCGCAACGCGCCGAGCTCGGGCAACGGCATCAATCCGTCGCTGTACGACCTGTTCGGTCGCATGTATCGCGCCGGCTTGCGTTTCACTTTCTAAGTCGGCCGGCGGCGCCGCGGCGGGCGCCGCCGGTTGGAACGCATTGTGGTCAGCGCAGCGCACTTCAGCTGTGGCAGCACAACAGAGGATGTTCTAGCACGGCTTCAGCCGTCTGCGCTGCGTAAGATATACGCTGGACAGTGTCAGACGAAAGGCAGGCGCCATGCGGATCGCGATATGCAGCTTCGTCGCCGGTGTCGCGTGGCTGCAGTGCCGGGCCGCGCTTCCAACGCCGTGGAGCGCACTGGCGCTCGGGGTCGCCTTGCTGCCGGCCTGCCTCATGATTCGTAATGCCCGATGGCGCATTCCCCTGTCGGTCGCCGGCGGCGCGCTGCTGGGTTTCGGCTGGTCGGCGTGGCTCGCGCACGGCGCCCTCGCAGACAGGTTGCCGGCAGCGGACGAAGGGCGCGACGTTGCGTTGGTCGGCATCATCGATAGTCTGCCCAATCGCTTTGATGGCGGTGTGCGCTTCAATCTCGCGGTCGAGCGCGTCCTCGATGGCACGACGACGGTGCCGCCGCGCATCGCACTTTCGTGGTATGCGGGCTTGCACGGCACTGCGGCCCCGGTGGGCGACGTGCAGCCGGGCCAGCGCTGGCGGCTGACGGTGCGCCTGCAGCGCCCCCACGGCAATGCCAATCCGGGCGGCTTCGACTATGAGGCGTGGCTGCTGGAGCAGGGCGTGCGCGCCACCGGTTACGTGCGCGCCGACGATGGTAACCGGCGGCTGGAGGCGTTCGTGGCCAGTCCGGGCGTGGTCGTCGAGCGCGTGCGGGCGGCGCTGCGTGCGCGCATCCAGGATGCCCTCGCGGGGCGCGCGTATGCGGGTGTCATCGTGGCGCTCGTGATCGGCGACCAGCGCGGCATCGACCAGGCCGACTGGCAGGTCTTCAACCGCACCGGCATCGGCCACCTCATCTCGATCTCGGGCCTGCACATCACCATGATCGCGGGTCTCGCGGCGTGGGCCATGTCGGCGCTGTGGCGCCGCTCGTTCTTCACCGGTGCACGCCTGCCGCTGCTGCTGCCGGCGCAAAAGGTCGCGGCGCTGGCCGGGACCATCGTCGCCCTGCTGTACGTGCTGCTCGCGGGCTTCGGCGTGCCGGCGCAGCGCACGCTGTACATGCTGTCGGTCGTCGCGCTGGCGTTGTGGATGGGGCGCCTCGCGGCGGTGTCGCACGTGTTGTGCGCGGCGCTCGGCGTCGTCGTGCTGCTCGATCCGTGGGCCGTGTTGTGGCCGGGATTCTGGCTGTCGTTCGGGGCCGTGGCCGTGATCCTGTTCGCGGGGCATGGCCGGATCGGGCCGCCGCCGACCGGCCCACGCGGAGCGCTGCTGCTGGCCGGGCGGACGCAGTGGGCCGTCACGGCCGGGCTGGTGCCGTTGACGTTGCTGCTGTTCGGCCAGGTGTCCATCGTGAGTCCGGTCGCGAACGCGGTGGCGATCCCGCTCGTGAGTTTCGTCGTGACGCCGCTCGCGCTGGCCGGCAGCCTGGTTCCGGGGCCGCCGGGCGACTGGCTGCTCGTGCTCGCGCACTGGACGGTCGAGGGGCTCGCGTGGCTGCTGCGGCAGATGGCGGGATGGCCCGGCGCCGTATGGCGCGCGCCGGCGCCGCAGGCCCGGGTGTTCATGCTGGGCCTCGGCGGCACGTTGTGGATGCTGATGCCGCGCGGCTGGCCGCACCGCTGGGCCGGCGCCGTCGCGCTGTTGCCGATGCTGCTGCAGCTTCCCGACCATCCGCGCGCAGGTACCTTTCGCGTGACGGCGTTCGACGTGGGCCAGGGAATGGCGCTGCTCGTCGAGACGGAGCGGCACCGCCTGCTGTACGACACCGGCCCCGGGTACGCGCCCGGCGCCGACGGGGGCAGCCGCGTGATCCTGCCGTATCTGCGGACGCGGGGCATCGCCGCGCTCGACGGCATCGTCATCAGCCACAGCGACGCGGACCACACCGGCGGCGCGCTCGCGGTGCTGGAAGGTGTCGACGCCGGCTGGCTCGCCTCGTCGCTGCCCGACGGCCACGCGATCGCCCGCGCGGCGCGCCGGCACGTGCGTTGCGGCGCGGGCCAGCATTGGGAGTGGGACGGCATCGCGTTCGACATGCTGCATCCGACGCCGGCCAGCTACGACGACGCGCACCTCAAGACGAACGCCCGCAGCTGCACGCTCCGCATCAGCAATGGCCGGCGCACGGTGCTGCTCGCCGGCGACATCGAGGCGGCGCAGGAAGCGGCGCTGGTCGAGCGTGTGGGCGACCGCCTGCGCGCGGACGTGCTGCTGGCGCCGCACCACGGCAGCGGCACGTCGTCCACGCCGGCCTTCTTGCAGGCGGTGCGGCCCGGCATTGCGATCTTCCAGGTCGGGTACCGCAATCGCTACCATCACCCGAAACAGGAGATCTACGAACGATACGGCGCGCTCGGCGCCGAGCGCCTGCGGACGGACGACGCGGGCGCGCTGACGCTCGACGTCGATGAAACCGTCGCATGGCGCAGCTATCGCGCCGACCACGCGCGCTACTGGTACGGGCGTTGATCAGGTCACGCGCGGCAGCGTGATCGTCACGCGCAACCCGCCTTCGGCCCGGTTGGCGGCCGAGATCCATCCCCCATGCGTCTCGACGACCCGCTTGGCGATCGCGAGACCGAGCCCGTGGCCGTCGACGTTGTTGGCCGTCGGATTGGAGCGGAAGAACGGTTCGAACACGTCGCCCAGGTGTTCGGGCGCGATGCCCGGTCCCTTGTCGAGCACTTCGATGTGAACGACGTCGCCGTCCGTATGCAGGCACACGTTCACCGGTCCGCCCGCGCCATGCTTGACGGCGTTGCGCACGATGTTCTCGACCGCGCTCCACAACAGGTCCGGTGCGCCGCGCACCGTGACGGGTTCCGGCGCGTCGACGTCGACCACCGCGCCGGCTTCGAAGCGGGCGTCGTCGGCGATCTGGTCGACCATTTCGACGAGGTCGACGGGCTCCGTCGCCGGCAGGGTCGTCGACGCTTCGAGGCGCGACAGCGTCAGCAGCTCGCCGACGAGGCGGTCCATCCGGACGCTCTCGCGTTCGATGCGTTCCAGCGACGCCTGCAGGCGGTCCGGCCGCTGATGCGCGAGGCCGATGGCGGCCTGCAGGCGCGCGAGCGGCGAGCGCAGTTCGTGCGAGACGTCGTGCAGCAGGCGGCGCTGGCCGTCCATCAGGGCGCGCAACTGGGCGCTCATGCGGTCGAAGTCGTGGCCCAGTTCCGCCAGCTCGTCGCCGATCAGGCGCGGCGGCGTGTGGGCGAACCTGGGCGCCAGGTCGCCCGCGGCGGCGGCGTCGAACGCGCGCTGCAGGGCGCGGATCGGACGCGAGAAATACCAAGCGAGGAGGGCGGCGAACAGCAGGCTGGCCAGCATCGCGGCGACGATCGGCAGCCAGCGCCCCACATGGCGCCCGAATTCCGGCGGCAGGCCGAACCAGCCGGCGCCCGGCCCGCCCGGACCGGGGCCGCCATCCATCCGGGGCCCGGGGCCATCCGGACCGCCACCCGGGCGGCCGTCGCCCGGACCTGCGCCAGGCGGCCCGCCACCGGGGCCGGGGCCGGCGCCGAACCCGCGCGCGACCATGTTTTCCATGCCGGGCATATGCCAGGCGCGCGAGGCGAAGGCGATGTACTGGCGGCCGTCGGCCCCTTGCAGGCGCGTCACGGCGTGCGTGGGACCGTCGCCGCGCAGGCTCCGTTCGACCTCGTCGCGCAGCTTGACGGACACCTCGCGGCCGAGCAGTTCATGGCCCTGCGCGTCGAGCACGTACAAATGCATGCGGCGGCTGGTGGAAGCGAGGTCGCGCAGGGCGTCGATGCCGCCGTGCCTGAGCGTCGCGGCGGCGGCGTCCAGCATGATCGTCGCGGGCGGGCTCGTGTCGAGCGTGGGTTCGCTGCTGCGCTGGCGCGCCTGGTCGCGCAGCCAGAGGGTGCCGCCGATGCCGATCGTGGCGGCCACCTGGGCCAGCAGGATGGACAGGAAGAACTTCCAGAACAGCCGGCCCATCGTCACTCGCGGATCAGCTGGTAGCCGAGACGGTAGACGGTCTGCAGGCACGAGCGCCCGTCCGACAGCGTGCCGAGTTTGTGGCGCAGGCTCGACAGGTGCACGTCGATGTTACGGTCGAAGCGGGCCAGCGGGCGGCCGAGGCCCTGTTCGGACAGGTCGTTCTTGCTGACCGGACGGCCGGCGTTGCGGGCGAGGACTTCGAGCAGGTTGAATTCGGTGCTGGTCAGGTCCAGCGGCCGGCCTTCCCACATGGCGCGCCGCTGCTCCGGCAGCATCGTCAGCTTGCCGACCGTGAGCGTGATGCCGGGACCGTCGTTGGGCGAGCTTTGCGTGCGGCGCAGGATGGCCCGCACGCGCGCCGTCAGCTCGCGTGGCGTGCAGGGTTTCGTGACGTAGTCGTCGGCGCCGAGCTCCAGGCCGAGGATGCGGTCGGCGTCGTCGCCGCGCCCCGTCAGCATCAGGATCGGCATGCGGCTGGCGGCGCGGATGCGGCGCAGCGTCTCGATGCCGTTCATGCGGGGCATCATCACATCGAGGATGGCGATGGCGTACTGGCCGGACAGCGCTTCGCGCGCGCCCGTCTCGCCGTCGTGGGCGCAGGCGACGCGAAAGCCTTCCTGTTCCAGGTATTCGGAAAACATGCCGACCAGTTCGGTGTCGTCGTCGATAAGCAGGACTTGGTTCATGCTCGCATCTTAGCGCAGGGCGGCTATGGCGGCCACGGCGGCCTGCGGCTCTTTACGCGGTTTTACACGGCGATAACACCCCTTAACATGAAGACAATCGAGAATGGCGTCTCCGAACAAAAAAGGATGACAAACATGACATTCACAAGCCTTTCGGCGGCAGCCACCGTGCTCGCCGCCTGCCTCGCCACCACGTGCGCCGCCCCGGCCTTCGCGACCGCCGAGGCCGACGCGCCCCCGGCCGCCGGCCAGCGCGGCCCGGACGGCGACCACGAGCGCGGCCCGGATGGCCGTATCCCAGGACCTCACGGTTTCGGCGACCACGGCCCCGGCGCGCCGGGGCCGGACATGCCCTTCGGCCGCATGCCGCTGCACCGCCTGAAGCTGACGGAGGCGCAGCAGGACAAGCTGTTCGCCATCATGCACGCCCAGGCGCCACAGCGCCGCGAGCAGGACAAGGCGATCGGCAAGGCGCACGAAGCGTTGCGCGAACTGGGCCGCGCCGACCGGTTCGACGATGCGAAAGCCGGCGCGCTGTCGCGTGACCTGGGCCAGGCCGTCGCCGCCGAGGCGCTGCTGCAGGCGCGGACGGAGGCGCAGATCCTGGCCCTGCTGACGCCGGAGCAGCGCGAGCAGCTGCGCCAGCACCGCATGCGCGGGCACGACGCGGGCGAGCGGCCGTAGGCGTTTCCCTCTAAATCCCTGGACGTAATGACATTACAATGGACATGGTCCCGACTACGCGCTGCCGCGTCATCCCATTCCCGATGTCCAAGCCATTACTTCATTTCACCCACGGGAACAGCTACCCGTCGGGTTCGTACGGCCGCCTGCTGGACGACCTGCGCCGCGATTTCGACGTGCGCACGACGGACATGCTGGGCCACGACCCACGCTTTCCCGTGCGCGACAACTGGCACACGCTGATCGACGAGCTGATCGCCCAGCTGGAGGGGTACGGCCAGCCGGCGATCCTCGTCGGCCATTCGCTGGGCGGCGCCGTCAGCATGCTGGCGGCGCACAAGCGTCCGGACCTCGCGCGCTGCGTCGTGATGCTGGATTCGCCCGTCGTCGCGGGCTGGCGCGCGCGCGTGTGGCAGGTCGTGAAGATGCTGGGCCTGCGCGAGCGGCTGTCGCCGGGCGGCGTCGCGCGCCGGCGGCGCAACGTATGGCCGTCGCGCGACGCCGCGCACGCGCATTTCAGCGCCAAGCCGATCTTCCAGGCGTGGGCGCCGGGCGCGCTCGACGACTACCTCGAACACGGCCTGAAGGCCCATCCGGACGGTGTCCAGCTACGCTTCGACCGCGACGTCGAATCCGCGATCTACAGCACGCTGCCGCACGACATGGAGCGCGTGCTGCGCGCGCCGTTCCCGGTGCCGGTCGGCTTCATCGCGGGGACCGATTCGACGGAGCTGCGCCAGGCGGGCCTGGACGGCACGCGCCGGCTGGTCGGCGACAATCTCGTCACGATCGAAGGCACGCATCTCTATCCGATGGAAAAGCCCGCGCTGACGGCGCAGCTGACGCGTGAGATGATCGCGCGGCTGCTGGCGCAGGCCGACGAAAAAAAGGCCGGTCGTCCGGCGGCGCTTTTCGCGTAAAATTGCGGGATTCATATCCCCATTTTTTTTGGAAAAGAAGCCCAGCGATGAGTATCAAGAGCGACAAATGGATCTGCCGGATGGCGGAAGAACACGGCATGATCGAACCGTTCTCGCCGAAACAGGTGCGCGAGTCGGACGGCCGCAAGATCATTTCGTGGGGCACGTCCTCGTACGGCTACGACATCCGCTGCGCCGACGAATTCAAGGTGTTCACGAACATCAACAGCACGATCGTCGACCCGAAGAACTTCGATTCGAATTCGTTCGTCGACGTGAAGAGCGACGTGTGCATCATCCCGCCGAACTCCTTCGCGCTGGCCCGCACGATCGAATACTTCAAGATCCCGCGCAACGTGCTGACCGTCTGCCTGGGCAAGTCGACGTACGCCCGCTGCGGCATCATCGTCAACGTGACGCCGTTCGAGCCGGAATGGGAAGGTTATGTGACGCTGGAGTTCTCGAACACGACGCCGCTGCCGGCCAAGATCTACGCGGGCGAAGGCTGCGCGCAGGTGCTGTTCTTCGAAAGCGACGAGGTCTGCGAGACCTCGTACAAGGACCGCGGGGGCAAGTACCAGGGGCAGCACGGCGTGACGTTGCCGAAGGCCTGATGGGTTGAAGGCGTAAAAAAGGAGGCCGAGGCCTCCTTTTTTTGCATTCGTCGTTCGCGCACGCACGGTGGGCATTCGAGGCCGGGGGCCTCGAATGAAACGTGCCCAAGAAACGCCAGCCATTAGTCCTGCTTGACGCAATCCACGAAATACCCCAGCTTCCCATCGATCTCGCGCTTGACGAGACCGTGCACGTCCGTCTCGAAGCCCGGGAACCGCTCGTTGAAGTCGCGCGCGAAGCGCAGGTAGTCGACGATGGTCTTGTTGAAGCGCTCGCCCGGGATCAAGAGCGGAATGCCCGGCGGGTAGGGCGTCAGCAGGATCGCGGTGATGCGGCCCTCCAGGTCCTCGATCGCCACGCGCTCGATCTCGCGGTGCGCCATCTTGGCGAAGGCATCCGACGGCTTCATCGCCGGGATCATGTCCGACAAATACATCTCGGTCGTCAGGCGGGCGACGTCGCGCGATTTGTAGAAGTCGTGGATCTGCTGGCACAGTTCACGCAGGCCCCACGATTCGTAGCGCGGGTTCGCGGCCGCGAACTCCGGCATGATGCGCCACATCGGCTGGTTGCGGTCGTAGTCGTCCTTGAACTGCTGCAGGGCGGTGACGAGCGTGTTCCAGCGGCCTTTCGTGATGCCGATCGTGAACATGATGAAGAACGAGTACAGGCCGCACTTCTCGATGATCACGCCGTGCTCGGCGAGGTACTTGGTCACGATCGACGCCGGGATGCCCGAGTCGCCGAACGAGCCGTCCAGCGACAGGCCCGGCGTGACGACCGTCGCCTTGATCGGGTCGAGCATGTTGAAGCCTTCGGCCAGCCTGCCGAAGCCGTGCCAGTCGTCGTCGGCGTGGATCATCCAGTCGGCCTGCGTGCCGATGCCTTCCTCGCTCGTGACCTGCGGGCCCCAGACCTTGAACCACCAGTCGGCGCCGTACTCCTCGTCGACCTTCTGCATCGCGCGGCGGAAGTCGAGCGCTTCGTAGATCGATTCCTCGACGAGGGCCGTGCCGCCCGGCGCTTCCATCATCGCGGCGGCGACGTCGCACGACGCGATGATGGAGTACTGCGGCGACGTCGACGTGTGCATCAGGTACGCCTCGTTGAACGCGTCCTGGTCGAGCGCCACGGTCTCGGATTCGCGCACGAGGACCTGCGAGGCCTGCGACAGGCCCGCGAGCAGCTTGTGCGTCGATTGCGTCGAGAAGATCATCGACTGCTTCGCGCGCGGGCGGTCGCGGCCGATCGCGTGCATGTTGCGGTAGAAGTCGTGGAACGTGGCGTGCGGCAGCCAGGCTTCGTCGAAGTGCAGCGTGTCGATCTCGCCGTCCAGCAGTTCGCGCAGCGTCTCGACGTTGTAGACGACGCCGTCGTAGGTCGACTGCGTGATCGTCAGGATGCGCGGCTTCTTGTTCTTGGCTTCGCGCGCGAACGGGTTCGCCTCGATCTTGCGGCGGATCGACTCCGGCGAGAATTCTGCCAGCGGGATCGGGCCGATGATGCCCAGGTTGTTCCGGGTCGGCATCAGGAACACGGGGATCGCGCCGCACATGATGATCGAGTGCAGGATCGATTTATGGCAGTTGCGGTCGACGACGACGATGTCGCCCGGCGCCACGGTCGAATGCCACACCATCTTGTTCGAGGTCGACGTGCCGTTGGTGACGAAGTAGCAGTGGTCGGCGTTGTAGATGCGCGCGGCGTTGCGCTCGGATTTCGCGACGGGACCCGTGTGGTCGAGCAGCTGGCCGAGTTCCTCGACGGCGTTGCAGACGTCGGCGCGCAGCATGTTCTCGCCGAAGAACTGGTGGAACATCTGGCCGATCGGCGACTTCAGGAACGCGACGCCGCCCGAGTGGCCGGGGCAGTGCCACGAATACGAACCGTCGTTGGCGTAGTTGACGAGCGCGCGGAAGAACGGCGGCGCCAGGCTGTCCAGGTAGGCCTTCGCTTCGCGGATGATGTGGCGCGCGACGAATTCCGGCGTGTCCTCGAACATGTGGATGAAGCCGTGCAGCTCCTTCAGGATGTCGTTCGGGATGTGCCGGCTCGTGCGGGTCTCGCCGTAGATGTAGATCGGGATGTCCGAGTTCTTGTGGCGGATCTCCTGCACGAACGCGCGCAGGCCGCTGAGTGCGAAATTGGTTTCCTCGAGGGTGCCGCCGCCGAATTCCTCGTCGTCGATCGACAGCACGAAGGCCGAAGCGCGCGACTGCTGCTGGGCGAACTGCGACAGGTCGCCATAGCTGGTCAGGCCGAGCACTTCCATGCCTTCTTTTTCCATCGCGGCCGCGAGCGCGCGAATGCCGAGGCCGGAGGTGTTCTCGGAACGGAAATCCTCGTCAATGATGACGATTGGGAAACGAAATTTCATGGACAGCTCCAAAGCGAAGCGCCGTGCGCGCCGCCCATCCGGAAGTGGAGGGCGGCCGGGCACGGCACCGGAAAAACGAAGAAGCGGATTTTCGCAGAAATCGCGGGGTCCCGTGCAAAAATTTTTAATAGGTTAGCTACACGCCGCATATTGTGGCGCACTCTTGTGTAAACAGGATGACGGAGGGCCGCTGCGTTAAGGGCTTAACGGAAGCGGGTACGCGTCGGGCATACAGTTGAGCCTCCCTTTTGCAGCCGAGGTCATCATGTCCCCCGTCCACGTCGAGTTGGAAAGCAAGGTTCCCCGTTCCCCCGCCGAGCTGTGGGACTGGAGCACGTCGGTGGAGGGCGTCGAGGCCGAGATGGGGCCCGTCCTGAAGCTCGATTTCCCGAAGGGGATGACGCATATCCCGCGCGACGGCAGCGGGCTTGGCCGGCCGCTGGGCAACTGCCGCTTCCTGCTGTTCGGCGTCGTGCCGGTCGACCTGTCGCGGCTGACGTTCACCGAGATGGAGCCGGGCCGCCGTTTCGTCGAGCAGTCGCCGCTGCTGTCGATGAAGAGCTGGCGGCACGAGCGCATCCTCACACCCGGCCCGGACGGCACGCGTATCGTCGACCGCCTGGAGTTCACGCCGCGCTTCGGCGGCCCCATCGTCGGCTGGATCATCGAACGCTTCTTCCGGCACCGCCATGCGGTGCTGCGGAAGCATTACCGCGAGCGCCGCTCAGTGGCCAGAGGCGAACAGGGCGCCCAGCGGATCCACGTGCAGCCACGCGAATGCGCCTAGCGCGAAGCCGACGATCGCGACGACGTAGGTGACCGACAGCAGCCAGCGGCGGCGCGTCAGCAAGGTGATGGCCGCGAGCGAGATCGCGATCTGCTCGGCCGTCGTCGCCAGCGCCCACTGGTGGTGGGTGTGCAGCGCGCGTTCCGACTTGTCGTTCCATTCGTCGGACTGGGCTTCGAACTTCTCGGCTTCTTTCTTGATGCCGGCCTTTTCCGTTTCGTAGCGCGCCGCTTCGGCCCTGTATTTCGCCTGCGTCTGCGTATCCACGCCCGGCAGGCTGGTCGCCAGTTCGGCCAGGTTCTGCTTGTTCGACTTGGCCTGGTAGTAGTTCCAGGAATTCGCGGCCGTCGTCTTGGCGATGGCGGCGTTGTTCTTGAAGAGGGCCGCGTCGTTCTGCGTCGCGCCGCCCAGGTAGCCGAACAGCGCGCCGACGGTGGCCAGGATGGCCGTCATCACCGCGATGTTGTTCGAGAAGGAATCGCCGCCGTGCTGGGCGGCGTGTTCGACCGCGTGATCGTGCGGCCCGTGAACGTGAAAACCGTGTCCGGACATGGTGTTACCTGACTTTGTCGTAGGTGACGATGGCGTAGTCGACGTCCGCCGTCGGCGAATGCAGGGGCTCGTTCGACACGGCCGTCCAGTGCGCGCTGTCGATCTCCGGGAAGAACGTGTCGCAGCGGTAGACCTTGTCGATGTGCGTGACGATCAGGCGGTCGGCCACGTGCATCGCTTCCGCGAAGATCTGCGCGCCGCCGATGATGCTGGCCGAATCGGCGCCGACGAGGGCGACGGCGTCGTCGAGCGAGTGCACGACGTCCACGCCCTCATGACCCCACCCCGCATTCCGCGTGACGACGATGTTGCGCCGGCCCGGCAGCGGACGGCCGATGGATTCGAACGTCTTGCGGCCCATGATGATCGGGTGGCCGAGCGTCACGCGCTTGAAGTGCGCGAGGTCTTCCGGCAGGTGCCACGGCAGTTGGTTGTCGACGCCGATGCCGCGCTTGGCATCCATTGCGACGACGAGGGACAGATGATGCGCCATACGATCCTCCTTGCTTACACCGCGACCGGCGCCTTGATGGCCGGGTGCGGGTCGTAGCCATTGACCTCGAAGTCTTCGAACGTGTAGTCGAACAGCGAGTCGGGCTTGCGTTTGATGACCAGCCTGGGCAGCGGACGTTCTGCGCGCGACAGCTGGAGTTCGACCTGTTCCATGTGGTTCGAGTACAGGTGGCAGTCGCCGCCCGTCCACACGAAGTCGCCCACGTCCAGGCCGGCCTGCTGCGCCATCATGTGCGTGAGCAGGGCGTACGACGCGATGTTGAACGGCACGCCGAGGAAGATGTCGGCGCTGCGCTGGTACAGCTGGCACGAGAGCTTGCCGTCCGCGACGTAGAACTGGAACAGCGCGTGGCACGGCGGCAGCTTCATCTTCGGCACGTCGGCCACGTTCCAGGCCGACACGATCATCCTGCGCGAGTCCGGATTATTCTTGATCTGGTCCATGACCTGCGTGATCTGGTCGATGTGTTCGCCCGCCGGCGTGGGCCAGCTGCGCCACTGGTAGCCGTAGATGGGACCGAGCTCGCCGTTCGCGTCCGCCCATTCGTCCCAGATCGAGACACCGTTTTCCTTCAGGTACGCGATGTTGGTGGAACCGGCCAGGAACCAGATCAGTTCATGGATGATCGACCGCAGGTGCAGCTTCTTCGTGGTCACCAGCGGGAACCCGTCCTGCAGGTTGAAGCGCATCTGGTGGCCGAACACGGAGCGGGTGCCGGTGCCGGTGCGGTCGGTTTTGACCGTGCCATGGTCCAGCACGTGGCGCATCAGGTCGAGGTATTGGCGCATCGGTGTGGCTCGATTTGTAAGGTTGAAAACCCGCGCATTTTACCCGATGCCGCGCTCCACCGCCGCCGCCAGCAGCGCCACCGCCTCGCGCACGCGGCCGTCCGGCGTGTCGAGCAGGTTGTCGCCCACGTACAGTTCGAAGAACGAGGTGTCCGGCAGCACGCCGTGGTTCGCGCGGTTGAACGGCCAGATGCCGTGGTCGCGCGCCAGTTCGCGGCGGATCTCCAGCGCGCGCTCGCGGCTTACCGGCAGGTGCACGTGCAGCATGTTGGCCTGCGGCCGGGCGGGGTTCGTGCGCAGCACGGGATGGTCGCGCAGCACGTCGAACAGGAAGCGCGTGCGCTCGAAGTACGCGGGCATGGCGGCCAGTCTCTGCTCGAACTGCATCGCGGCGGCGACCACGTACGGGGACCGATGAATGACGTTGCCGCCCTGGCGCTTGAACCATTCGGCGGCCTGCGCGACGAATTCGCGGCTGCCGGCCAGCATCGCGCCCCCGAGGCCGCCGATGCCCTTGTACAGCGACGTGTAGACGGTGTCGAAACCGGCCGCGATCTCCGCGACCGGACGGCCATAGCCGGCCGCCGCTTCCCACAGGCGCGCGCCGTCCATGTGCAGGTGGATGCCTTGCGCGCGGCAGTGCGCCTTGATGGCCTCCAGGTCGTCCCACGCCGACAGCTGGCCGCCGATCTCGCGCATCGGGATCTCGAGCGCGACGGCCGCCAGGCGGTCGGAGACTCCCACAATGTCGGCGGCCGTCCACGGACGATGCGGGTCGCCCGTGCGCAACGCATCGAAGTGCCCCAGCAACTGGTAGTTGGAACGTTCGTGGACGAAGATGTGCGCGGTCGGGTGCAGCGCCACCGGCGCGCGGCCGCGCGCGTCGGCGGCGAGCCGGAGGGTGGTCACTTGCGCGAGCGTGCCGCTGATGCAGAACACGGCGGCCTCGAAGCCGAGCAGCTCGGCCACGCGGGCCTCGAAGTCCTGGATCAGGGCGCCGTCGCCATAGGTATCGTGGGCGATGCCGTTGGCGTCGCACCAGGCGGCCATGGCGGCGAACATCTCCGCCGGCGTGCGGGCGCGGTGGCCGGGGAAGACGGTGGTGCAGCGGGCGAGCAGTTCGGTGTCGGTCAAGGGGGGCTCCGGTGTAGGTATTTCTACTCTACACCGAAGCCGGCAGGGGAGAAAGAGAGTCGGCCTCCGCTACACCGTCATCCCCGCGCAGGCGGGGATCCAAGTTCTGCATCCGTAGCCCGAGAAATTGGGTCCCCGCCGCCGCGGGGACGACGTTGGTTAAAGTTAGTACTGCGCGAGCGCCGGACGGTTCGTTTCATGCCGCTGGTCCAGCTTGAACAGCCGCACCGAGCGCGCCAGCTGGTCGGCCTGTTCCTGCATGGCCTGCGCGGCCGCGCTGGCTTCCTCGACGAGGGCCGCGTTCTGCTGGGTGACCTGGTCCATCTCGCCGATCGAACGGTTGATGTGTTCGATGCCGCTGCTCTGCGCCGCGTTCGCGGTGCTGATGCGTGCCATGATCGCGGTGACCTTTCCGGCGCTGGCCAGCACTTCGTTCATCGTGACGCCGGCTTCCTGCACGATGCGGCTGCCGCTGTCCACTTCCGCCGTCGACGCGACGATCAGGCCCTTGATCTCCTTCGCCGCCGCGGCGCTGCGCTGGGCGAGGTTGCGCACCTCGGTCGCCACGACGGCGAAGCCGCGGCCCTGTTCGCCGGCGCGGGCCGCTTCCACGGCCGCGTTCAGCGCGAGGATGTTGGTCTGGAACGCGATGCCGTCGATGACGCCGATGATGTCGCCGATCTTGCCGGACGACGCCTTGATCGTGTCCATCGTGTCGATCACCTCGCGCACCATGCGGCCGCCTTCCTGCGCCACCATCGACGTGTTCACGGCCAGCTGGTTCGCTTCGTGGGCGTCGCCGGCGTTGCGGCGCACGGTCTCCGTCAGGTCCTGCATCGAGTTCGCGGTGGAGGCCAGGTTGGCGGCCTGCTGTTCGGTGCGCGAGCACAGGTCCAGGTTGCCGCTCGAGATCTCGCCGGACGCGTTGGCGATCTGCTCGGCGCCGCTGCGCACCTGGCCGACGACGGTCGACAGGCTGCTGCTGATGTTGTTCATGGCGTCGGCCAGCAGGCCGATCTCGTCGCTGCGGTCGACGGCCATGCGCACGGTCAGGTCGCCCTCGGCGATGCGCACGGCGGCGTCGCGCGCCCGCACGAGCGGACGGGTGACGGTGCGCTTCATGACGGTGTGCAGGATCGCCGCGAAGATCGCCAGCGCCACGAGGCCGATGACGATGTAGCGGTTGCGCAGGCGCGCCGCTTCCTTGGTGATCTCGTCCTCGTACGTGCCGCCGGCGATCAGCCAGTTCCAGTCCTTGAACAGCGTGTAGGCGACCACCTTCGTGCGCGGGCTCGTCTCGCCGGCTTCGGCGTTCATCCACGGATAGGTGATCAGGCCCTGTTTCGTTTCCAGCATCTCCCTGATGAATTCGCGGCCGCTCGCGTCTTTGCTGGCGAGGATGTTCTTGCCTTCCTTGACGGGGTGGACGATCAGGTCGCCGTAGGTCTTGCCCTGGGTCGCGTCGAGGACGTAGTAATAACCGGTGTCGCCGACCTTCATCTTCTTGATGCGGTCGCGCAGCGCCCCCACGTTGGCGTCGACGTCGAGGCCGACGTACAGGATCCCGACCACCTTGCCCGACGCGTCGCGGACCGGTTCATAGTCTGTCATGAACTGCTTGCCGAACAGTTTCACGAGGCCGACGTAGGGCTTGCCGGCGCGGATCGCGGCATAGGCGGGGCTCTCGTGGGCGAGGATCGTGCCCACGGCGCGGTCGCCGTTTTCCTTCTTGACCGACGTGCTGACACGAACGAAGTCGTCGCCGCTGGCCGCGAAGATCGTCGCGTTGCCGCCGGTCTGGTGCGTGAAGCGGTCGGGCAGGGTGAAGTCGAGGTTCAGGGGCTTGCCGCCCGATTTCAGCGTCGGCACCTGCTTGTCGCCGACGGCCACCATCGCGTCGGAGTCGAGCGTGAATTCGCCGTCGAAATCCGTGGCGAAGATGCGGCCGAAGCTCGTGGCCTGGCTCTTCATCACGTTGTCGAACATCTCGACGGCGTTGACGACGCTCTGCAGTTCGGAGTTCACGTTGGCGATGGCGCGCGCATGCAGCATCGACGACGTGGTCCAGGTGATCGTGAAGACGAGGCCGGCGAGGATGACGGAGACGAGGGCGAACGTGAAGGCGGTGATCTTGGAGCCGACAGTCCAGTTCGCGGCGCTGAACGATTTCTTGTTCATGAGATGAGGGGTAAGCTGACGTTGCGTTATGGTACGTCAGCTATCCGTCAGGAAACAAAAATGTGTCGTGTTTCCGATGTGTTCATGCAACAAATCATTGCCGGGCTGGCATGAATCGTTGTGAAACCAATCTCATCGTTATCCGCCGGATAACTTAGTGTACAACCTGGACGTTATGGAACTGTAAAGCCGCCAGGTTCGCATAGATGCCGCCCAGCGCGACCAGCGAAGCGTGCGTGCCCGTTTCGACGATGCGCCCGTCTTCCATCACGATGATGCGGTCGGCCCGCTGCACGGTGGCCAGGCGGTGCGCGATGATGAGGGTCGTGCGGCCCACCATCGCCGCCTCCAGCGCGCGCTGCACGAGGCGTTCCGACTCGGCGTCGAGGGCGCTCGTCGCTTCGTCCAGCAGCAGCAGCGGCGGATTCTTGAGGAGTGCCCGCGCGATCGCGATGCGCTGGCGCTGGCCGCCCGACAGCCGAACGCCGCGTTCGCCCAGGTACGACTGGTAGCCCTGCGGCAGGCGCTCGATGAATTCGTGCGCCGCGGCCAGCTTCGCGGCCGCGATCACTTCCTCGTCCGTCGCGTCGGCACGGCCGTAGCGGATGTTTTCCAGCGCGTTGGCCGAGAAGATCACCGTGTCCTGCGGGACGATGCCGATGGCGCCGCGCAACACGTGCAGGTCGAGGTCGCGGATGTCGACGCCGTCGAGGCGGATCGCGCCGGCTTGCGGGTCGTAGAAGCGCAGCAGCAGCTGGAACAGCGTGGTCTTGCCGGCGCCGGACGGGCCGACCACGGCCACGGTCTCGCCGGGCTTCACGTCCAGCATGACGTGGTCCAGCGCGGCCGTTTCGGGGCGCGACGGGTACGAGAACTGCACGTTCGCGAGCTGGAGCGCCGCGCCGCCGGCCGTGCGCGCGGGCAGCGGTGTCGGGTGCGCGGGGTTGCGGATGCTCGACCGGACGGCCAGCAATTCCAGCAGGCGCTCGGTGGCGCCGGCCGCGCGCTGCGCCTCGCCCATCACTTCGGACAGCGCGCCGATGGCGCCGGACACGATGGACGCGTACAGGATGAACTGCCCGAGATCGCCGCCCGTCATGCTGCCTTCCAGGACAGCGTGCGCGCCCAGCCACAGCACGAACACGATCGCGCCGAACACGAGGGCGATCGCGAGCATCGTCAGGATGGCGCGGGCGCGGATGCGCCGCATCGCGGTCGTGAACGCGCCTTCGACGGACGATCCGAAGCGCCGCGCCTCGATCTTTTCGTGGGTGAAGGCCTGCACGGTGGGCATGGCGTTGAGGATCTCGCCGGCGATGGCCGACGCATCGGCGATGCGGTCCTGCGAATCGCGCGACAGCTTGCGCACGCGCCGGCCGAACAGCACGATCGGCACGACGACCAGCACCAGCAGGCCGAGGATGATGGCGGTGAGCTTCGCGCTCGTCACGAACAGCATCGCGAGGCCGCCGACGAACAGCAGCGTGTTGCGCAGCGCGAGCGAGATGCTCGTGCCGACCACGGCCTGGATCAGGGTCGTGTCGGTCGTCAGGCGCGACAGCACTTCGCCCGTGCGCGTCGTCTCGAAGAATTCCGGGCTCTGCTCCACGACGTGGCAGTAGACGGCGCTGCGGATGTCGGCCGTCACGCGCTCGCCCAGCCACGACACCGTGTAGTAGCGCGCGGCCGTCGCGACCGCGAGCACGGCGGCGACGCCGAACAGCGCGAGGAACGTGGCGTTGACGTTGGCCGCGTTGGAGGCTCCCCCCTTCGCACCGAAGCCATGGTCGATCATCTGCTTGAAGGCGGCCGGAATCGCGAGCGTGGCGCACGCCGCGACGAGCAGCGCGATGCCGGCGAACAGGAACTGGCGGCGGTACGGCCGGAGGAACGGCAGCAGGCCTTGCAAGGCGGCGAGGGCGCCCTTGCGGGAGGTGGAGTCGTTGGCTTGTGTGTCGGTGGAACCGTTGCTCATGTCGTCTTCGTTGTTCGTATTGTTGCGGGTGCTTACAGTGTCATGGCCGATACGTAGCCGGTCAGCTCCAGGTAGCCCCGTCCGGCGGGCCGGCCGTCGCGCTGCACGGTCACGGCGCCTTCCCAGTACACGGCGCCGGTGGAGCGGCGCGAATCCAGTTCCTGGTCCGGCTGCAATGGCTCGATGCGCCATTGTGTCGGCCCCGTCGTGAGCAGCGTCGCCACCGGGTAGGCGGCGTTGGTGCGGGGCGAGGTCCAGGTCCGATGCGGCGCGAAGCTTACCTGGTCCGGTCCGTATTGCGTGACCTTGCCGGCGCCGTCGCGCCAAGTCGCGTGGGCCCACAGTGTACTACCATCCTTGCCCCGGATCCGGAAGGCCATCAGCGCACCCCCGTCGTCGAGGTTCACGCCGGTCCAGTCCCAGCCGGCGGCGTTCGCGTCCAGCACCTGGCTGGACCATTCGTGATCGAGCCACGCGGTGCCCGTCACGGCCTGCTTGCGGCCGGCACGGACGATGTCGCCCTCGACCCGCAGGTGCGGCTCGCTGTAGTAATAGCTGGCGTGGCCCGCCTGCGGACCCTTTTGCGAAAAGCCGGCGTCGCCCTGCGGCAGCATGGGTTGCGTGGGCGCGAGCCGCAAGGTGAACGACAGTTCGCCGGACCGCACGACGACGCGGTAGCGGCCGTCCGGCTCGCGGCGCATGCTCCAGTCGTCCAGTTTGACGTCCGTCGTGCCCGTGTTGGCGTAGGCGAGGCCGAAGCCGGCGCGGGCGCTTCTCTGGTCGTGGACCAGGTGGCCGAGGGCCGGGTCGGACAGCGCCGCGTGGCCGATGATCAGCTGCTTCGGGGCGAACGCGCTCGGGTTGGCCGGATCCGACTCCGTGCGGCTGCGGAAGAACGTGACCTGGAAGCCGAGCGGCTTGCCGCCGGGCGTGTTCAGCCAGCCGGTCGCGTACCACCACTCCGTGCGGTAGTCGGGATGGGCGCCGTAGTCGGCCGGGAAGGTCAACGGGCGTCCCGGCGTCACCTTCGCGAACACGGGTGGCGCCGCATGGACGGACGCCGCGACGAGCCACAGCAGCAGGTTGCGCAGCAAGAAACGCAGCAAGAAACGCGGCATGGTCATCACCAGTCCTCCCGCACGGCGCGCACCGGCCCGCCGGACAGCGCGTAGCGGCCCGACACGAGCGCGGTGGCGACGGACGCCGCCACCAGCACGGCCGCCACGCTGCCCAGCAGAGGCCATGGCAGGTGCAGCTGCATCGTCCAGTGGAACGACTGCGGATTCACGACGTAGACGAGGATCAGGCTGATGACGAGGCCGAGCACGAAGCCCGTCGCCACGCCGAGCGCCGTCAGCGCACCGCCTTCGACGGCGAGGATGCCCAGCACCTGCCGGCGCGTGACGCCCACATGGCGCAGCATGCCGAATTCCTTCGCGCGCGCCAGCGTCTGCGCGGAAAACGTGGCGGCCACGCCGGACAAGCCGATGGCGATGGCGATCGCTTCCAGCAGATAAGTCACGGCGAAGCTGCGGTCGAAGATTTTGAGGCTCATGGCGCGGATGTCGCCGGGGCGCGCCATCTGCAGCGCGGCGCCGAACGGCAGCTTGCGCAGCGCGGCTTCGACGTGCGCCACGTCGGCGCCGGGCGCGGCCCACAATGCGGCGTCCGTGACGGTCGCGTCGCCGGTCAGCGCGCGGTAGTCGCCGAGGCGCACGACGGCGGAACCGGTCTGGTTGGCGTAGTCGCGCCAGACGCCGGCGATGAAGAAGGGGTGCGGCCGTCCGCCCAGCGGCAGGTTCAGGACCTGGCCGGGCTTCACGCGGTACAGGTCGGTCATCGCTTCCGACACCCACACGGGACGTGCACCGGCGGGGACCGGGGCCGCAGCGCCGACGAGGGCCAGCATCCGTCCCGGATCGTCCGCATCGATGTCGCGCGCGACGAGCACGATGTTCGGTCGCGCCGCATCGAGCGACAGCGGCCGCGTGCGCAGGAACGCGGCGCGCGCGACGCCGGGCGCGCCGGCCAGCGCCGCCTGTTCCTGCGCGCCGAACCCGCCCGTGTTGCCGCCGCCGCTGCTGCGCACGTACAGGTCGGCCGGGAGGATGTGCAGGATCCAGTCGTCGACGGAGACGCGGAAGCTGGCGACCATGATGCCCATCGCGACCATCAGGCTGAAGCTCGCGAGCACGCCCCCGAGCGCGATCGACGCCTGCCCCGGCGCGTTGGCAAGGCGCGCCAGCGTCAGCGCCAGGACCGGCGAACGATCTTCACGCCGGCGCAGCAGGCGATCCAGCAGGCGGAACGCGAAGGCGGCCAGCCGCGGCATCAGGCCGATGCCGCCGAAGAGGAGCAGGGCGACGGCAAAGTAGCCGAACAGCGGCAGCCCGAACACGGGCGGCGCGAAGGCGCAGGCGCCGGCCAGCAGCAGGCAGAGCGCGGCGGGCCACACGCGGTTCAGGCGCTCGAGCGCCGCCTCGTCGTTGCCCGACTTGAGCGCGATGGCGGGCCGGGCACGCGCCGCTTCCAGTGCCGGCGCCGCGCAGCCGAGCAGCGCGACACCGAGGCCGAGGCCGAAGTAGACGAGGGCGGCGCCGGACGCGAACTGCACGCGCGGCTTTACGCCGGGGAAGTAGCCGGCGCCGAGGTCGCCGCCGAACAGCGACAAGGCGGCCGCCGCGAGCGCGTAGCCGGCCGCGATGCCGAGCAGGGCGCCGAGCACGCCCAGGGTCGCGCCTTCCAGCAGCACCTGCCGCAGCAGCGCGCGCCGCTCCAGGCCCAGCACGCGCAGCAGCGCGAACTGGCCGCGCCGGCGCAGCACGGACAGCGCCTGCGTGGAAAATACGAGGAACGCGCCCGTGAACAAGGCGACGAGCGCCAGCACCGTCAGGTTCACGCGGTAGGCGCGGCTGAGGTTATTGCTGCGGCTTTCCTGGTTGTCGTCGCCGGGCCGGCCGACCGTGAAGCGGCCGGGATAATCGCGTTCGAGTTGCGCCGCCAGTGCGCGCTCGAACGAGGCGCGGTCGACGCCGTCGCGCAGCTTCAGGTCGATGCGCGAGAGCTTGCCGGTGAGATTGAAGCGCCACTGCAGTGCGCCGATGTCCATCACGCCCAGGCGCTGGCCGCTGCGCGCACGCAAAATCGGGCCCGCCACGCGCAGGCGCAGGTCGTGCGTGCCCGCACGGACGGCGAGAACGTCGCCGCGCGCCTTGCCCAGCCACGCCTGCGCGGCCGGCGACAGGAACACGGCGTCGTCGGCCAGGATGTCGTACGGGTGGGCGGCATCCGGCACGCCCATCAGGTCGGGCGCGATCGAGCCGGCGCGGAAGGCGTCGAGGCCGACGATCTTGAGAGAACCCTGCCCGTCGGCGCGCGCCGCGTCGACGTCGAGCACGGGCGAGGCGAGGGCGACGCCCTCGTGGGTGGCGAGGCGCGGATAGATGCCTTCGTCGAACAGGGCTTCGCGTCCCGTCACCTGGACGTCGGCCTGGCCCGAGAGGCTTTGCACCGCGGCGTTGAATTCGTTGAACGCGGCGGCGTTGATCAGGTGGATGGCGAAGCCCATCGCGACGCCGACGGCGATGGCGACGACCGCGAGCACGGCGCGCATCGGGTGCGCACGCCACTCGCCGAACAGCAGCCAGCGCGACAACAAGGTCAGGCCGGACATTCCACCGCCAGCGCTTCCGTCGCCCGTTTCGCGCGGCGCTGCGCGGCCGCCTTCGCGCGGCCCGTCAGCCGGCCCACGTCTTCCTCGGCCCAGCGACGGCGCAGGTTCAGGCGCGCGCACTGCTTGCGGTGCGTGGCGGCGGTGCGGGCCTGGCGGGCGTCGGCCCTGCCGATGCGTTCCTGTTCCTTCTCGCGGGCGATGCGCAGCTTTTCCAGTTCGACGAGCGTGCGGGCGTCCTGCGTGGCGACCGATTCCGCGCCTTCGGGACGGATGCCCGCCGCGGGCGGCAGCGCGACCGATTTGCCCTGGGCGCAGGGACGGTCCGAGTAACCCGTCTTGCCGTCGTGCGTGCACTTGTAGACGGGATCGGCGAGGGCATTGGTCAACAGGCAGGTCGCGAGCAGGGGAAGGAAGCGCATCATGAAGGTCTCCAGGTCAAAGGATTTTACCGGGGTTCATGATGCCGAGCGGATCGAGGGCGGCCTTGACGGCCCGCATCAGCCGCAGCTCGACCGGGGACTTGTAGCGCATGAGTTCGTCGCGCTTGAGCGCGCCGATCCCGTGCTCGGCCGAGATCGAGCCGCCGTGCGCCGCCACGCTGTCGTGCACGATGCGGTTGATGGGCCCCTGCTCGCCGAGGAAATCGTCGTGGCGGACGCCGTCCGGCGGCGCCACGTTGTAGTGCAGGTTGCCGTCGCCGAGGTGGCCGAAGCACACCACCTGCACGCCGGGATAATCCGCTTCCAGTTGCGCGTCCGTCGTCTCGATGAAGTCGGCGATGCGCGAGATCGGCACGGAGATGTCGTGCTTGATGTTCTTGCCGGCGGCCGCCTGCGCGAGCGGGATGTGCTCGCGGATGGCCCACAGCGCGCGCGACTGGGCGATCGACGTCGCGACGACGGCGTCCCGCGCGAGGCCGTCTTCCAGCGCCCGTTCGATCGCGCGCTCCAGCAGCGCCACGCCGTGCGCTTCGGATTCGTGGCTCGACAGTTCCAGCAGCGCGTATTGCGGATAGCGTTCCGGGAACGGCTTCGGCAGGTCGGGGAAGTGGCTGGCGACGAGGCGCAGGCTCACGTCGCTCATCAATTCATAGCCCGTCAGCGTGGGGCCGCATTCCGCTTCGACGAGCTTCAGCAGCGCCAGCGCATCGCGTGGCGTGGCCAGCGCGACCAGCGCCGTGATCGCCGCCTTCGGCTGCGGGAACAGTTTCAGCACGGCGGCCGTGATGACGCCGAGGGTGCCTTCCGCGCCCACGTACAGGTCGCGCAGGTCATAGCCCGTGTTGTCCTTGCGCAGGCCGCGCAGCGCGTCCCACACCTCGCCGTGCGCGGTGACGACTTCGAGGCCGAGGCACAGCTCGCGCGTGTTCCCGTAGCGCAGGACGCCCGTGCCGCCCGCATTGGTCGACAGGTTGCCGCCGATGGTGCAGCTGCCCTCGGCCGCCAGCGACAGCGGAAACAGCATGCCGTGGTGGAAGGCCGCGTGCTGGATGTCCTGCAGGATGCAGCCGGCGTCCACCGTCATCGTGCGGTTGAACGGGTCGACGGCGCGGATGCGGTTCAGGCGCCGCAGCGACAGCACGATGGCGTCGCCAGCCGCATCCGGCACGCTGCCCAGCACGAGCCCCGTGCGGCCGCCCTGCGGCACGATCGGCACGCGCAGTTCCGCGCACAGGCGCACGACGGCGGCGACTTCCGCCGTGCCGGCGGGACGCACGACGGCGCGGGCGCGGCCCGTGAAGCGGCCGCGCCAGTCGGTCAGGTACGGGGCGGTGTCGTGCTCGTCGACGAGCACGTTCGTGGGTCCGACGATGGCGCTGCAGCGTTCGATAAGGTGATCAGACATGCGCGTCAGTCATGCGGCACTTTGACCTTGTCGAGCAGCTCCTTGGCCAGCTTCTGCGCCTGCTTCTTGTACGGGCGGAGGTACAGCAGGGCGAACAGGAAGTACGAGACCACGAGCAGCGCTTCGCCCAGCGCCATCATGCGCGAGACTTCCGTGCGGTCGCTCCAGGCGCGCACGATGCCTTCGACGAAGTAGATCAGGATCACCATCGACGACCACTGCAGCGTGTACAGGTCGCGTTTGAGCACGCCGCGCAGCGGCAGCAGCAGCGGCAGGGCCTTCAGGGCGAGCAGCGAGCCGCCCGGATGGAGCGGCGCGACGACGATCTCCCAGACCAGCAGCCAGGCGAACAGGATGACCAGACTCGTCACCGCGCCCGTATGAAACACCCTTTGCGTTTGCATCGCTTAATCCGTCCCCTGCAGTTTTTCGGCCGCCATCGCGAGGCGCCGGCCGAGCGCGATCGCAAGCCGCTTCTCGTCGTCGGTCACCGGGCGGTTGCCGTCCACGCCCGACCAGTGGGTCGCGCCGTAGGGACTGCCGCCGCTCGCGGTGGTCATCAGTTCCGGCTCGGTGTAGGGCAGGCCCATCACCATCATGCCGTGGTGCAGCAGCGGGATCATCATCGACAGCAGGGTCGATTCCTGGCCGCCGTGCAAGCTGCCCGTCGACGTGAACACCGCGGCGGGCTTGCCGGCCAGGGTGCCGGACAGCCATTGCGCGGAGGTGCCGTCGAGAAAATATTTCATGGGCGCCGCCATATTGCCGAACCGCGTAGGCGAACCCAGCGCCAGTCCGGCGCATTCCGCCAGGTCCTCGAGCTCGACGTACGGCGCGCCGGCACGCGGGATGTCGGGTTCCGTCGCTTCGGCCACCGTCGATACCGCGGGAACAGTCCGCAGCCGGGCTTCCAGGCCCGGCACGCTGTCGATGCCCTGGCCGATCAGTTCGGCCAGCCGGCGCGTCTTTCCATGACGCGAGTAATACAACACGAGGATAATCCGATTGGTTGGGTTCATCATTGGTATTATAGGGCGCTTTACAAGATGACACGCTCGCCATCGGCGCTTTTTCGATGCTTTCCAAAACCGTCACCAATCTTTCCCGCAGCACGACCGAGATGATCAATACGGGCGTCGACCGGGTGCGCGGGCTGACGTGGAACGAGGCGCGCGACCTCGTGCGCTTCGCGCGCCGCCGCCTCACCGAGGAAAGGCTGCCGCAGGTGGCGGGCAGCCTCACGTTCACGACCACGCTGGCGATCGTCCCCCTGCTGACGATCGTTCTGGCCATCTTCACCACGTTCCCGATGTTCGGCAAGCTGCGCACGGCGCTGGACAATTATTTCGTCCAGATGCTGATGCCGAAGGCGATCGCGAACACGATCACGTCGAACCTGACGCAGTTCGCCAGCAAGGCGACCGGACTGTCGGCCGTCGGCGGTATCGCGCTCGTGTTCACCACCGTCGCGCTGATCGGCACGATCGAGCGGGCGTTCAACCAGATCTGGAAGGTGCGCCGCCCGCGCCCCCTCGTGCAGCGGGTGCTCGTGTACTGGGCGCTCGTCACGCTGGGGCCGCTCGCGTTCGGCCTGTCGCTCACGCTGACGTCGCAACTGTTTTCCGCCACCAACGGCCTGACGAGCATCGTGCCGTTCCTCGGCGCCGTCTTCTACACCGTCGTGTCGGTCGCGCTGACGACGGGCGCCTACGTGCTGCTGTACATGACGGTGCCGAACCGCGACGTCGACTGGCGCGACGCGGTCTGGGGCGGCCTCGTCGCCGCCATCGCGTTCGAGGTGGCGAAGCGCGTGTTCGCGATCTTCATCCGCCAGTTCCCGACCTACGCCATCATCTACGGCGCGCTGGCGGCGCTGCCGCTGTTCCTCGTCTGGATGTACCTCTCGTGGATGATCACGCTCGTGGGCGCCTTGTTGACGGCCGCGCTGCCCATCGTCAAGTACGAGCGCTGGTGGTACGAACCGGTGCCGGGCGGCGCCTTCGTCGACGCGATGGCCGTGCTGAAGGTGCTGCAGGGCGGCGCCCGGCTGACGGGGACGGCGATGGTGTCGAGCGCGCAGATCCGCGCCTGCACCCGCATCGGCTACGACGAGATGACGGCGCTGCTGGAACAGATGGTGGCGGCCGGCTGGGTCGGCCGGGTGCAGGTGGAGACGCAGATTGCACTGCGCTGGGGCAAAAGCGCGCGGGCGGGAACCGACTGCTGGGTGCTGCTCGTGGACCCGCGCCTGATCCGGCTGGCGGATGTGTATCGCCTGTTCGTGTTCGGCGGTATCGGCAGCGAGGCCGGGCCGCCGGCCGGCGGCGCGCAGTCGCCGCTGGCGCTGGACACCGCCGCGCTCGCGCGCCAGGTCGAAGCGTCCGTCGAGCGGGGGCTGGACGAGACGCTGGCCGAGCACTTCGAGCGGGTCACCAGCTGAGCTTGCCCGTCAGCATCGACCAATACATCACCCAGTCGGCGCGGAACGAATACCACGGATAGCCGAACGTGGCCGGGCGGTTCTTCTCGAAAAAGTAGTGCCCGATCCAGGCGCCGCCGTAGCCCGTCACGACGGCGACGACGAGCCACCACGGATTCAGGCTGTCGATGTATTGTGCGACACCCGCGATGGCCGACGACGTGCCGAGGAAGTGGGCGCGCCGGCACATCCGGTGTTCGTGCTGGGACAGGTACCAGGGATAAAACTGCGCGAAGCTGTCGTAGCGGACGGCGGCCATGCTTGTCTCCTTTGGTCTTCCTGTCCAGTGTAGATCAATCCAGGGCGCGCACGAAGTCCGCGAGCGCGGCGCTCACGCCGTCGGGCTGTTCCGTCATCAGCGCATGTCCGCAATCGAGCGCGACGACGCGCGCCTGCGGGATCGCGGCCACGAGCGCCTGCGCGGAGCGGGGCGGCGTCATCACGTCGCGGCGGCCCTGCACGAACAGCGTCGGGCACACGATGGCCTGCGCGGCCGCGCCGCCATTCGCGTACGAATTGCACGCCACGAAGTCCGTGTAAAACAGCTGTTCGGGATGCAGTTGCGACAGGCGCTGCATCAGCCGGCGCGACGTGCCGGCCAGCCAGAAGCCCTGCGGCCGGCTGGGCGCCGCCGGCGCGACGGCCGCGTGCGACCACAGGTTGACCATGTCGATGGCGGCCGCCTCTTCCGTGCGCGCCGTCTCCAGCAGGGCGTCCGATACCTTCATCGGCCATGTGCTGCCCACGAGCGCGAGCGCGCGCATGCGGGCGGGGGCGCGCGCCGCGGCTTCGAGCGCGATCAGCGACCCCATGCTGTGGCCGGCCAGCACGGCCCGGGCGATGCCGGCCGCGTCGAGCAGGGCGAGGAGCCATGCCGCCATCTCCTCGACGGTCGCGAGTGCGGGGCCGGCGCTGCGGCCGTGGCCGGGCAGGTCGACGGCCAGCACGTCGTGGCCGAGATGCGCGAGGGCGCGGGCCTGGGCCGTCCATACGGAATGGTCGTTCTGGGCGCCGTGGATGAACACGATGGCGGGGCGGCCCGGGGCCGGGTTCGTGCCGGCCGTGTAGGCGTAGGCGGTCTTGCCGTTCACGTCGAGCTGCATGTCAGGCTCCTTTCTGCGCCAGCTTCAGGGCGCGCGCGATGTCGTCGAGCAGGTCGGCCGGGTCTTCGAGGCCGACGTAAAGGCGCACCGTGCCCGCGCCGCCATCCGTGGCGAGCGAGCGGGGACCGCCGATGGCGTCCGCCCGGCCGACAACTTTCAGCGCGTCGAGGAAGCGGCCGCCCGCGGCGGCGCCGCCCCGCAGCGTGAACGGGACGAGTGCGCCGCGGCCGCGCGGCAGCAGTTCGTGATCCGGGTACGCGACGCTCGCGACGGCCGGGTGGCCCGCGAGCGTCTGCGCGACCGTACGTGCGCCGGCGACGTGGCGCTCCATGCGCATGCCCAGCGTTTCCAGGCCCCGCAGGATGGCGCCCGCATCGTGTGCGCCCAGCGCGGCGCCGAAGTCGCGCAGACCGACGTGGCGCACGCACAGGGCGAAGGCGCCGACCGTCGATTCGTCGGCGAACACGCGGCCGTCGCAGGCGGCGTTCGGTGTGCACAGTTCGGCGTAGCGGCCCGTGCGCGCGTGCGCCGCGTGCCAGTCGAACGTGCCGCCATCGACGAGCAGGCCGCCCGCCGCTCCGGCCTGGCCGGCGAGGAAGCCGGCATCGTGGACGACGAGGTCGGCGCCGTGGTCGAAGGCGGACAGCAGCCACGGCGTGGCGAGCGTCGCGTCGACGAGGAGCGGCAGGTCGTGCTCGTGCGCGACGGCGGCCACGCGCGGGATGTCGAGGACGGCGCCATCCTGTCCGAGTACCGTGCCGACGACGACCCGCGTTTCGGGCCGGATGGCCGCGCGCCAGGCGGCGGGATCGCGCGGATCGACGAAGGTCGTGGTCACGCCGAAGCGTCGCAGGCCATGCGCGAGCAGGGCGCGCGCGTCGTTGTTCAGATTGTCCGCGGCGACGACGTGGTGGCCGCTGCCGGCCAGCGTGGCCAGCGCGAGATGCAGCGCGGCCTGGCCGCTCGCGGTGGCGACGCCCGCGACGCCGCCTTCGAGGGCGGCGATGCGTTCCTCGAGCATGGCGACGGACGGGGTCGGATCCTGCGGCACGGATGCGGCGTGCAGCGCGAGAGTATGGAAGCCGGGATAGTTGGGACCGCTCATGGCGTGCTATTCCTGAAAACGAAGACGGCGCATGCTAGCATCCGATAGCGCTAACCGTTACATTTAATCATCATGATGGTGCGGCGTGCACGGTTGCAAGGCAAAAAGGTGGATTTTTTGGGGAGCTTAGGCTAGAGTCAAATTTATGAAATACACAACGCAGTACGCATCTCCAATCAAGGGGGTCCAAATGAAGGTATCGGAAATCCTGCAGGTCAAAGGCGACATCCTGTACACCGTCTCGCCAGACACCGACCTGGCCAACGCCGCCGCCACGATGGCCGAGCGCGACATCGGTTCGCTCGTCGTGATGGAATACGGCGACCTGGTCGGCATGCTGACCTTCCGCGAGGTCATCAAGGCCTTGCACGCGCACGGCGGTTCGCTCGAGCCCGCGGGCACCGTGCGCAAGCACATGGACGACAGCCCGATCACCGTCACGCCGGACACCGAAGTCAACGAAGTGCGCCGCATCATGCTGGAAAAGCACGCGCGCTACCTGCCCGTCATGAACGCACGCACGCTGCTGGGCGTGATTTCGTTCTACGACGTCGCGAAGGCCGTGCTCGAGGCGCAGAGCTTCGAGAACCGCATGCTCAAGGCCTATATTCGCGACTGGCCCGCCGAGCAGATGGCTGAGGACTGATAGCTACGCTGATTCCGCGGCCGTGATCAGGCGGCGCGCGTCAGCGCGTCGCTGCCCAGCCACTCGATGAGTGCCTGCGGCGTGAGCGGACGCGCGAACAGGTAGCCCTGCGCGAGCGGGCAGCCGAGCGACTGCAGGATCTGCGCCTGGACTTCGTCTTCCACGCCTTCGGCGATGATCGACAGGCCCAGGTTGCGTCCCAGCTCGATGACCATCTCGGCGATGCTGCTCCCGCGCGCCGCGTCCGTGATCTCGGTCACGAACGCGCGGTCGATCTTGAGCCGGTCCACGCAGAGCCGCTGCAGGTAGGAGAGCGACGAGAAGCCGGTGCCGAAATCGTCGATGGCGATCGATACGCCCGTGCGCTTGATCTCGGCGAGGCGCTCGATCAACAGGTCCGGTTCTTCCATCGCCATCGATTCCGTGATCTCCAGTTCGACCCGTTCCGGCGGCGCGCCGGTGTCTGCCAGCGCCTGGCGCAGCATCTCGATGAAATGCGGATGGCGGAACTGGACCTGCGAGACGTTGATCGACATCGTGAAGTCCAGGTGGCCCGCCGCGCGCACGCGCACGAGCTCCGCGCACGCTTCGCGCAACACCCACGCGCCGATATCGATGATTAGGCCCGAGTATTCCGCAATCGGGATGAAGCGGTCGGGCGGGATGAAGCGGCCGTCTTCCGTGCGCCAGCGCAGCAGCGCTTCGGCGCCGAACGCGCGACGCGTGGCCAGGTCGACCTGCGGCTGGTAGGCGAGGAACAGTTCCCCGCGCGCGAAGCCGCCGCGCAGCGCGTGCATCAGGCGCACGCGTTCACGGATCTCCACGCCCATGCCGCGCGAAAAATAGAAGTGGCCGCCGCGCCGCAGGCTCTTTGCGCGCTTCAGCGCGATGTCGGCATCCTTCAGCGCGTCGGCCGCGGTGCCGTCGTGTTCGAGCAGGCGCACGAGGCCCAGCGTGGCGGACACCTGCACGTCCTGGCCTTCGATCGAGAACGGCGCCGCGAACAGATCCTGCACCGTGGCCGGGTCGATCAGCGCGGCCTCGCCCAGCAGGCAGAAGATGTCGCCGCCGATGCGCGCCAGCGCCACCTCGGCATCCAGGCACATGCGCAGGCGCTGGGCCACCGCGACGAGCAGCGCGTCGCCGAACTGGTGGCCGAGGGCGTCGTTCGTTTCGGCGAACTGGTCGATGTCGACAAGGCACAAGGTGGCGTCGGCGCGCGACTGCAGGCTGTCGTCGATGAGCTCGACGAGGCGCGTCCGGTTCGGCAGCGTCGTGAGCCCGTCGTAGAACGCGGCGCGGTGCAGGGCGGTCATCAGCGCGACGTTGTCCAGGCCGACGGCGATGCTGCTCGTGAAGACGTCGACGAGGCCGCGACGCAGGGCGTCGAGCGGGCGCGTCAACTTCAGCCAGGCGGCGAAATGGCGGTGCGCCTTGCCGGAAAAGTAGAGGGCGAGGTGATCGCCTTCGTACAGGTTGCAGCGCTGCTCCAGCGCGCGGGCGATGGCGGCGGCCGGACCGGCCGCGCCCGCGGCCAGCATGCCGTCGCGCGCGAGGTCCGCGCTGGGCCCGCAACTTGCCAGGACCTGCCAGCCGACGGCGTCCGCGCCCGGCGGACAGGCGCACAGCAGGCCGTCCGCGGGCTGGCCGGCGAGCACGGCCACTTCGCGCAGGATGCCGAGGGTCATCTCGCCCACCGAATGCAGGGCCATCAGCTCGGTGTTGGCGCGCACGACTTCGGCCAGGCCCGTGCGGCTGTCTTCCAGCGCGTGGATCTGCTGGTAGGCGCGGATCGCCGCCGCCACGCTCGTGTAGAGCTTCGTGCGGGTGAGTTCGGACTTGGTGCGGTAATCGTTGATGTCGTAGCCGCGGATGGCGTCCATCTCGGGCGCATAGCCGGGCTGGCCCGTGCGCAGGATGATGCGCACGTCGTGGCGGCCGAGCGTATCGCGCACATGGCGCACGAGGTTCAGGCCGGCGTCGGCCTGTTCCATCACCACGTCGAGCAGGATCACGGCGATGTCGTGCTCGCGTTCCAGCAGGGCCATCGCTTCCGCGGCGGAGTAGGCGTGCAGGAATTCGAGCGGCCGTCCGTGCATCTCGAGTGCGCCGAGCGCGAACGTCGTCGTCGAATGGACGTCGGCATCGTCGTCGACGATCAGCACACGCCATGCACCGCCGGCCTTCACTGGCGCGTCGGCCGGCGTTTCGTCTGCGAACACCAGGTCATCGTCCTGCACGGCGCCGGGGGGCGTGTTCGGTGCTGGCATTGCTACGTCTCCAGGTTAAGCTCGGTGGTTGCGACCTAGTATATCTGGAATGGTGTCAAGTCAGGTAACAAAATTCCATGTGGAAACATTTTTATTGATGCAACCAGCCATTTCACCGCCTCTTTGTGCATGCTGGTAAAATCTTCCATTCCATTCGCACAACCCAACGAGATTCCATGTCCGGCAACACATTTGGCAAGCTGTTTTCCGTAACCACTTTCGGCGAATCGCACGGTCCCGCAATCGGCTGCGTGATCGATGGCTGTCCGCCGGGACTGACGTTGTCCGAGGCCGACATCCAGCCGGAGCTGGACCGACGCAAGCCGGGCACGTCGCGCCACGTGACGCAGCGCCAGGAAGCCGACCAGGTGAAGATCCTGTCCGGCGTCTACGAAGGCGTGACGACGGGCACGCCGATCGCGTTGCTGATCGAGAACACGGACCAGCGCAGCAAGGACTATGGCAACATCGTCGAGATGTTTCGTCCCGGCCACGCGGACTACACCTACTGGCACAAGTACGGCGTGCGCGACCCGCGCGGCGGCGGCCGCTCGTCCGCGCGCCTGACCGCGCCCGTGGTCGGCGCCGGCGCCGTCGCCAAGAAATGGCTGCGCGAGAAATACGGTACCGAATTCATGGGTTGCATGAGCCAGCTGGGCGACATCGCCGTCCCGTTCCAGGATTTTAAACACGTGCACGCCAATCCGTTTTTCGCCGCGACCTCCGACGCCGACCTGATCGCGCGCATGGAAACGGCGATGGACGAACTGCGCCGCGCCGGCGATTCCATCGGCGCCCGCATCGACGTGGTGGCGAAGAACGTCCCGGTCGGCCTGGGTCAGCCGATCTACGACAAGCTCGACGCCGACATCGCGTACGCCATGATGGGCATCAATGCCGTCAAGGGCGTGGAGATCGGCGCCGGTTTCCACTCGGTGGCGCAGAAGGGTTCGGAACACGGCGACGAGCTGACCCCGGAAGGCTTCGTCGGCAATAACGCCGGCGGCGTGCTGGGCGGGATTTCGACCGGCCAGGACATCACGGTGTCCATCGCCATCAAGCCGACGTCGTCGATCCGCACGCCGCGCCGCTCGATCGACAAGCAGGGCAATCCGGTGACGGTCGAGACGTTCGGCCGCCACGACCCGTGCGTGGGCATCCGCGCGACGCCGATCGCGGAAGCGATGCTGGCGCTGGTGCTGATCGACCACGCGCTGATGCACCGCGCGCAGTGCGGCGACGTGCACGTGGATACGCCGCGGCTGCGTTAACAATACGGAACCTTAAAACGTCGCCCGGGCGAAGCGTCGCCCCCGCGAAGCGTCGCCCCCGCGAAGGCGGGGGGCCAAGTTCCGGGTGCGCTGACCCGGCGTTCGCAAAATTGGGTCCCTGCCTTCGCAGGGACGACGTCTCAGGCCCGGCCCGCCACCGCTTCCACCGGCTGGCGCCGCTCGACGCTTTTCACGACGAGCCCGCGCAACTCGTTCAGCAGCGAGAATTCGGTCTGGCTCAGGTACACGGAGGGGAAGCGGTCGTCCCAGTCCCCGTAGATGAAGCCGACCGGCTCGCCACGCGTGCACAGCGGGATGATCACGAAGCAGCGCGCCTCCGACAGCGTGCCTTTCCACCAGCCCGGCAGCTTGCTGGAGAATTTCGGGTCGCGCGCGTTCTCGATGAAGATCACGCGGTCGCTGCCGAGTGACGCGAAAAACACGTTCGGTTCGTAGGTGTCGTCGAAGGCGAGCTTGGGCACGAGCGTCTTGGCGTTGTCGCCCAGGCCGATCTTGGCCGTGTAGCGGCCGTCGCGGCGGTTGCGCAGGAAGCCGAAGGCGCGCGTGAACGACAGGCCGTGGTACGCGGTCTCGAGCGCCATCGACACCATCTGGCCCGGCGTTGCTTGGGCAGCGGCGTCGCGCATGTCGGCCACGCCGTTCAGCAGGATCTTGTTGCCGGCCTCGCGCATGCGCGTGACGGCGGCGGCGCGGGCGCGCTTCTCGGGCGGATTCGCGAGCGGCGCGATCGACAGGTCGGCGGCCGCTTCGACCTTGGCCTTTTCGATGGCGCCGACGATGTTGTCCGGCTCGATGCCGATCAGCGGCGCGAAGCCGGCCGCCAGCAGTTTCACCTGTTCCGCGCCCGCTTCATCGCCGTGCCACAGGCTCTCCGCGCATTGGGACGACATCGTGCCGAGGGCGGCGAGCCAGTCGTCGTGGCCGAAGTCGGCGCCGCGCTCGCCCGGTTCCACGCGACGCATGCCTGCGATCAGGTTGCGCGGCAGGCCCCAGTGCTCGGCCGTGGCGCGGCCGATCTGCTCCAGCGACAGGCCGAGCTGGGCGATGGGATCGATGGCGCCGTCGCCGGCGGCCTGCTGCATCAAGGTCCAGTGTTCGGGCAGGTAGAACGTGACCATCATCCGGCCCAGCGAGTGCAGGATCGAGCACACGACGGCTTCTTCCGGGTCTCGCGTGGCCGCTTCGGCCGCGACCTGGTGCGCCACCATCCCGGCCAGCACGGCCTTTTCCATCTCGATGTGGGCCTGCAGCGAATCGGGCGTGGACCTGGACAGTTCCTCGATCAGTTTCAGGCCCAGCGCCAGGT
Organism: Massilia sp.; assembly: GCA_045810485.1. Classification (GTDB taxonomy): domain Bacteria; phylum Pseudomonadota; class Gammaproteobacteria; order Burkholderiales; family Burkholderiaceae_D; genus Telluria. The sequence goes on from JBJMVU010000118.1 coordinate 60,991, forward strand.
GGCCGATCGCTTCCGTGCCCAGCACGAGAATGGCCTTGGAGACGGTATTGATGCGCTGGCCGAAGGCCGAGTACATGCCGCTGTTCGCCAGGCGCAGCACCTTCTGGGTGAGCACGGGGTCGGACAGCACGGTCTGGGTCATGGAAAAGTCGCGCTCGTCCTCGCCGCGCATGGAGGCTAGGATGGCGTTGATGGCCCGGGTGAAGCCGGGCATGTCGCCGCGCCGGCGGATCCGCTCCCACAGCAGGGCGAGGGTGGCGTCGGCTTGCGGCGATCGTTCGATGGTAGCAGTCTGGTTCATGTGAGGCCCGCCCGTAATTCGTCCGGCAGCAGTTCCGTGTACAGGTTTTCCTTGAGCGCGGCCATGGCCACGTGGGCCGGCATCGGCTTCCCGGTCAGGTAGCCTTGTACGTAGTCGCATCCGCGCGACTCGACGTAGGTCAGTTGTTCTTCGGTCTCGACGCCTTCGGCCACGACCGACAGGTCGAGGTGCTTGGCCAGGTCGAGCACGGCGTTGCAGATCGCCGCGTCCTTGGTCGAGGCGGGCAGGTCCTTGATGAAGGCGCGGTCGATCTTCAGCACCGAGATCGGGAAGCGCTTCAGGTACGCAAGGCTCGAATAGCCGGTCCCGAAGTCGTCGATCGCGATGCGCGCGTTGCGTTCGGCCATCTTGGCGAGGATCGCCTCGGCGTGCGCCGGGTCGACCATCAGCGTGCCTTCCGTGATCTCGAGCACGAGCTTGTCGCCGGGCGTGCCGGAAAAGCCGAGGGCGTCGTCCAGCACGTTCAGGAAGCGGTCGTTGCGGAACTGGCGCGGGCTGATGTTGACCGAGATGTAGAGGTCGCGCTTGGCCACTTCCTCGAACTGGCGCAGCTGCACGAGCGCCGCCTTCAGCGCCCAGGCGCCGAGCAGGTTGATGAGGCCATTGGTCTCGGCAATGGGGATGAAGCGCACCGGAGGCACCATGCCGAGGGTCGGATGCTTCCAGCGCATCAAGGTCTCGAAGCCCTCGATCTGGCGCGTGTGGCTGGACACGATCGGCTGGTAGTACAGCAGGAATTCGCCTTCGCGCACGGCCTGGAACATCGCGGCTTCGAGCGAGATGTCGTGCTGCGGCAGCCCGCTTTCGCGCACGCTGTAGACGACCGAGCGGCCCTTGCCGGTTTCCTTGGCGCGGCCCATGGCGGCGTCGGCCAGCGCGATCAGGCGGATCTCGTCCTCCGCGTGGTCCGGGTAGATCGACACCCCGACGGACGCGCCCAGGTACACGGTATGTCCGTCGACCTCGAACGGCGATTGCAGCGCCGCCAGCAGGCGGCCGCTCACGAGCTTGATCTGGTCCGGCGTGAAGGTGCCTGGCAGGACGGCAACGAACTCATCGCCGCCGACGCGGGCCAGCGTGTCGCTGTCGCGCAGCGTCTTGCGCAGGCGGCTCGCGGCCTGGCTCAGCACGGCATCGCCGACCGGGTGGCCGAGGCCGTCGTTGACTTTCTTGAAGCCGTCCAGCCCGATGGTGGCGACGCAGAAGCCCTGGCCGGAACGCCGCGCATTGGCGATCACCATGCGGATCCGGTCGGAGAGCAGCAGGCGGTTCGGCAGTTCCGTCAGCGCGTCGTGCGTCGCCATATGGCGCAGGCGCTGTTCGGTGGCGCGCTGGGTCGACATGTCGCGGCCGACGGCCAGCAATTCATGGCTGCCCGGGAGCGGGCCGATGCGCAGTTCGAACCAGACGTCCTTGCCGGCGCAGCGCAGCCGCACTTCGACGAGGACTGGCGCCGCCGCCGGGTCGCCGGCCGTGCCGGCATCGACGATGGCGTTGCGCAGGGCGGCCTGGTCGACGTCGACGGCGAGCGTGGTCAATACCATGCCGGCCAGCGGCTGCGTGCCGAACGTGCGCTGGGCGCGCCGGCTCGCATGCCGGATCAGGCCGGAGGGATCGAGGCGGAACGCGACGTCGCCCACCGCTTCCATGTAGCCGTCCGGGCTCGCCGCCGGGGCCGCATGGCGCGGATCGTTCGGTACTGCGGGTGCACTGGCGCGCATTGTCGAAATATCTGCTTTCAAAACTTGGCATGATCTGCCGGGTAATGCTGGAGTGTACCAAATCAACAAGGAATGTATCACCGAAAGATTCCGAGAGGCACTAAAAAGCACTATGCCGCACCACTTTCCGTCCCTGCTTGATACGCCGCAGTTCCCGCATCGGGCGGGTCGCGCTTGCCCGGCACCTGGCTTTACGCTAGCCTTGTTGCCTAACCGATAACCAGGCCCATTGGCTCGAAGGGTTATTGTCGCCGATATAGTGCAAAGTAGAAACTTTCGCACTGATAATATGATGCTCAGTTGCAACAACTCAGCCGCTCAGGAGGCCACGCCATGAACCGATTCGACACCCACGAGGTCTTCAACCAGGCACCGCCTTTCGGCGACGTCAACCTGTTCGCCTGCGACCCCGCGCTGCGCGAAGGCCTGGCGCGCGAAGGCGCCGGCTGGGCGGGCGGCGATCTCGAGCGGCTGGGCGGGCAGCTCGGCGCCGCCGCCGTGCTCGACCTGGGCCGCCTGGCCAACGAGTTCCCGCCGCGCCTCGTCAACTTCGACCGCGGCGGCAATCGCGTGGACGAGGTCGAGTTCCATCCCGCCTGGCACGAGCTGATGCGGCTGCTGATCGAAAACGGCGCCCATTCGCTGCCATGGGAAGCGGCACGTCCCGGCGCGCAGGTCGCACGCGCGGCGGCCTACCTGCTGTTCGGCCAGGTGGAAAACGGCTCGCAATGTCCCGTGACGATGACGTACGCATCGGTGCCGGCGCTGCGCCAGCATCCGGGCATCGCGGCGCACTGGCTGCCGAAGATCCTGTCGCGCACATACGACCCGCGCTCGCTGCCAGTCGAACAGAAGCGGGGCGCCCTGGTCGGCATGGGCATGACGGAAAAGCAGGGCGGCACGGATGTGCGCGCCAATACGACGCGGGCCACGCGCATGAACCCGTCCGTGGCGGCGTCCCGCTTCGGCGCCGAGTGGGGCGACGCGTGGAGCCTCGTCGGCCACAAATGGTTTTTCTCGGTCCCGCAATCGGACGCTCACCTCGTGCTGGCGCAGGCGGACGAGGGCGGGGGGGCCGGCGAAGCGTCGCCCGGCCTGTCCTGTTTCTTCGTGCCGCGCTTCCTGCCGGACGGTACACGCAACGCCATCCGCGTGCAGCGCCTGAAGAACAAGGTGGGCAACAAGTCGAACGCGTCGTCCGAGGTCGAGTTTTGCGACGCCGTCGGCTGGATGATCGGCAAGCACGGCAGAGGGATTCCGACGATCCTCGAAATGGGCAGCCACACGCGCCTCGATTGCGTACTCGGCTCCGCCGGCATCATGCGCGCGGCGCTGTGCCACGCGCTGCACCATGCGCGGGCGCGCAGCGCGTTCGGCCGGCGCCTGGCCGAGCAACCACTGATGCAGAACGTGCTGGCCGACCTGGCGCTGGAATCGGAAGCGGCGACCGCATTCGCCCTGCGCCTCGCGCGCTGCTTCGACGCGGGACCGGACGGTGTCGATCCGCGCGCCGCGCTGCTGGGCCGCATCCTGACGCCGGCCGGCAAGTACTGGCTGTGCAAGCGCGGCCCGGCGTTCGGGGCGGAGGCGATGGAGGTCATGGGCGGCAACGGCTATGTCGAGGACGGCCCGCTCGCGCGCCTGTACCGCGAATTCCCGGTCAATTCGATCTGGGAAGGGTCCGGCAACGTGATGTGCCTGGACGTGCTGCGGGCGTTGTCCAGGGGCCCTGAGTCCCGCGACGCGCTGGCGGCGGAACTGGCGCTGGCGTCCGGCCGCGATGCGCGCTTCGACGCGTTTTGCGCGCGCCTGCTGGACGGCCTCGTTACGTTGTCCGCGGACGAATTCGGCGCGCGCCGCCTCGCCGAGCATCTGGTGGTGGCCGTGCAGGCGGGATTGCTGCTGCGCCATGCGCCGGCATGCGTGGCCGACGCCTTCGTGGCGTCGCGCATCGCGGTGCACGTCGGCGGTGCGTTCGGGCGGCTGCCGGACGGGGTGGACTGCGGTGCGATCCTCGCCCGCGCGCTGGTGGAGTAAACGGCGATAAAACTTCGGCAAAGGACAGGACAAACTGGGATAATGCTCGCCATTCACCAAATAACCGAGCCGTTGCCACAAGCGCCGGCCATGAATCATGAAACAAGATCCGCGCTTCCCGAACCTGTTCATCCTGAACCATCCCCTGATCCAGCATAAGCTGTCGCACATGCGCGATCGCGGCACGTCCACGCGCACATTCCGCGAACTGCTCAGGGAGATCACGTTGCTGATGGGTTACGAGATCACGCGCGACCTGCCGCTGACGACGCGCCAGATCGACACGCCGCTGATGACCATCGATGCACCGGTCATCGCGGGCAAGAAGCTGGCGATCGTGCCGATCCTGCGGGCCGGCGTCGGCATGAGCGACGGCCTGCTGGAACTGGTGCCGTCGGCGCGCGTCGGCCACATCGGCGTGTTCCGCGACCCGGAGACGCACCTGCCCGTCGAATACCTCGTGCGCTTGCCGGACACGACCGAGCGCACGTTCATCCTGTGCGATCCGATGGTCGCGACCGGCAACTCCGCCGTGTACGCGGTCGACGTGCTCAAGAAGCGCGGCGTGGCGGGCGACCAGATCATCTTCCTGGCCCTCGTCGCGGCGCCGGAAGGCGTGGAAGTCTTCCACAAGGCCCACCCGGACGTGAAGCTGTACGTGGCCTCGCTCGACAGCAACCTGAACGACCACGCTTACATCGTGCCTGGGCTCGGCGATGCCGGCGATCGTATCTTCGGTACGAAATGAGTGGCACGACATGAGCTCGACTGCGGATGCCGATTTCTTCGCGCGCCTCGCGGAGCTGAACGA
>JBJMVU010000119.1:0-11461 GCA_045810485.1 Massilia sp.
CCCACAGGTCGGTCCGCACGCGTTCGTGCATGTATTCGGCGAAGGCTTCGGCCAGACGGTCGGCCAGCGACTTGAGCATGATCGAGGAATAATCGTCGTGCGCATCCTCGAAGCGCTTCTCGTACTTTTCGATCCCCAGCCCGGCCGTGACGGCGAACATGCCGATGTAATCCTTGATCCCCGATGCCTTGGGGGCGATGAAGTCGGCCAGGCACTGGTTGGGACGCTGCACGCCATCGACCAGCGGCTTGACACCCTGCTGGCGCAAACCGTAGTAGGTGAAGGCGACGGTGCTGCGCGTGTCGTCGGTGTAGATCTCGATGTCGTCGTCGTTGACGGTGTTCGCGGGGAGCAGGGCGATGGCGCCGTTCGCGGTGAGCCAGCGGCCGTCGATGATCTTCTTCAGCATCGCCTGGCCTTCCTCGAACACCTTCGTCGCCGCTTCGCCCACCACCTCGTCCGTCAGGATCGCGGGATACGGGCCGGCCAGGTCCCACGTCTGGAAGAACGGGCCCCAGTCGATGTAGCGGGCGAGGGTGCCCAGGTCGACGTTCTTGAAGACGCGGCGGCCGACGAACTTCGGTTTCGTGGGCGAAAACGCCAGCTGCGCCTTGTTCGCGCGCGCCTGCTCCAGGCTCACCATCGGCAGCGCCTTCTTGTTCGCGTGCTGTTCGCGGATGCGCACGTAATCTTCCGCGATCTCGGCGACGTAGCCGTCGCGGGTCTCCGCCGTCACGAGCGACTGGCCGACAGAGACGGAGCGCGACGCGTCCGGCACGTACACGACCGGGCCTTCGTAGTGCGGCGCGATCTTGACGGCCGTGTGCGCGCGGCTCGTCGTCGCGCCGCCGATCAGCAGCGGGATGCGGCGGTCGCGGAACCACGGGTCGCGCTGCATCTCGCGCGCGACGTGCGCCATCTCTTCGAGCGACGGCGTGATCAGGCCGGACAGGCCGATGATGTCCGCATTCTCCGCCTTGGCCTTCGCGAGGATCTCGGACGCGGGCACCATCACGCCCATGTTGACGATCTCGAAGTTATTACATTGCAGGACCACGGAGACGATGTTCTTGCCGATGTCGTGCACGTCGCCCTTCACCGTCGCGATGACCATCTTGCCCTTCGGTTTCGCGACGATGCCGGTGCGCGCTTCCTCCGCCGCCTTTTCTTCCTCGATGAACGGGATCAGGTGGGCCACGGCCTGCTTCATCACGCGCGCCGATTTCACCACCTGCGGCAGGAACATCTTGCCCTGGCCGAACAGGTCGCCGACGACGTTCATGCCGTCCATCAGCGGGCCTTCGATCACCTGGATCGGACGGCCGCCTTCATTGGCGATCTGCTGGCGCGCTTCCTCGGTGTCCTCGACGATCCACTGCGTGATGCCGTGCACCAGCGCGTGCGACAGACGCTTGCCAACGGGCGCGTTGCGCCACTCGAGGTTCTGTTCCTGCTTCGCGCCGCCGGCCTTCAGGGTGCCGGCGATTTCGATCATGCGCTCGGTGGCGTCGGCGCGCCGGTTGAGCACCACGTCTTCCACGCGCTCCCGCAGTTCGGCATCGAGGTCGTCGTACACGCCGACCATGCCCGCGTTGACGATACCCATCGTCATGCCGGCCTTGATGGCGTGGTACAGGAACACGGTGTGGATCGCTTCACGGGCCGGGTCGTTGCCGCGGAACGAGAACGAGACGTTCGACACGCCGCCCGACACCTTCGCGTACGGCAGGTGCTCGCGGATCCAGCGGGTGGCGTTGATGAAGTCGACGGCGTAGTTGTCGTGCTCCTCGATGCCGGTGGCGATCGCGAAGATGTTCGGGTCGAAGATGATGTCTTCCGGCGGGAAGCCGACCTTCTGCACCAGCGTGTCGTAGGCGCGCTTGCAGATCTCGATCTTGCGCTCGAACGTGTCGGCCTGGCCCTTCTCGTCGAAGGCCATCACGATCACCGCGGCGCCGTAGCGGCGGCACAGCGAGGCCTGGCGCAGGAATTCCTCTTCGCCTTCCTTCATCGAGATCGAGTTCACGATGGCCTTGCCCTGCACGCATTTCAGGCCGGCCTCGATCACGCTCCATTTGGAGGAGTCGATCATGATCGGCACGCGCGAGATGTCCGGTTCCGATGCGATCAGGTTCAGGAAGCGCGTCATCGCGGCCTGCGAGTCGAGCATCGCCTCGTCCATGTTGATGTCGATGACCTGCGCGCCGTTCTCGACCTGCTGGCGCGCGACGGACAGCGCCTCGTCGAACTGCTCGTTCAGGATCATGCGCGCGAACGCCTTCGAGCCCGTGACGTTGGTGCGCTCGCCCACGTTGACGAACAGCGAGGTGTCGTCGACGACGAACGGCTCCAGGCCGGACAGGCGCAGCGCGACGGGGATGTCCGGCATGGTGCGCGGCGTGCAGCTTTCCAGCAGGGCGCCGATGGCCTGGATGTGTTCCGGCGTCGTGCCGCAGCAGCCGCCGGCGATGTTGACGAAGCCGGCGTCGGCGAATTCGCGCAGCAGGGCGGACGTGTCGGACGGCAGTTCGTCGAAGCCCGTGTCGCTCATCGGGTTGGGCAGGCCGGCGTTCGGGTAGATGCAGACGAAGGTGTCGGCGATCTGCGACAGCTCTTCCGCGTACGGGCGCATCAGGGCGGCGCCCAGTGCGCAGTTCAGGCCGATCGTCAGCGGCTTCGCGTGGCGCACCGAATTCCAGAATGCGGAGACGGTCTGGCCGGACAGGATGCGGCCCGAGGCGTCGGTGACGGTGCCGGAGATCATCAGCGGCACGCGCGGCGTGTCCGGATGCTCGGTGAAATACTGGTCGATGGCGAACAGGGCGGCCTTGCAGTTCAGCGTGTCGAAGATGGTCTCGACGAGCAGCAGGTCGACGCCGCCTTCGACGAGCGCGTCCACCTGTTCGTAATACGCCGTCACGAGCTGGTCGAACGTGACGTTGCGGGCGGCCGGGTCGTTCACGTCCGGCGAGATGGAGGCCGTCTTCGGCGTCGGGCCGAGGGCGCCGGCGGCGTAGCGGGGCTTGTCCGGCGTCGAGTATTTCACGCAGGCGGCGCGCGCGAGCTTGGCAGCCTGCACGTTCATCTCGCGCACGAGCTGCGCCATGTGGTAGTCGTCCTGGGCGACGCTGGTGGCGCCGAACGTGTTCGTCTCGATGATGTCGGCGCCGGCGGCCAGGTAGCGCTCGTGGATTTCCTGGATGATCTGCGGCTGCGTCAGGTTCAGCAACTCGTTATTGCCCTTGACGAACAGTTCACGGGCTCCGCTGCCGGCCGGCGCCGTGAAGTCGATGAAGCGGCCGGTCGGACCGCCGCGGTAGGCCTGTTCGTCCAGTTTATATTGCTGGATGATCGTGCCCATCGCGCCGTCCAGGATCATGATGCGGCGGGCGAGGATCTCGCGCATCCGGGTTTCGACGGGGGACATGGCGTGGGCGGCGGTGTTCATCGTGGACTTTCCTGAGATCGGCTGGATAAATATGAGGCGGGTCTGTGATTATACCGTTACTGGCCGGGTTTGTTCCCGGTGCGGCCGGAGGTCCACAGTTCGCTCGAAATAAGACGCGAATGTAAAGACGTTTGTAACGTATTGTTTCAACCAAGCTATTGTTACATAGAGATACAAATTGCCTCATATTAGCAATTTCCCGGATACATACAGAGGTGACAATAAATCCCATGACACCGCCACTGGCGCGGTTTCATGAAGAGTGAGTCCAATCTAACGGAATGCGCGGACCGTCGCTCCGCCGCCAAAATGGGAAGAATTGCAATGAACAAAGAATATGTGCCTGAGTGGGACCAGCCGGCAAGCCGCAACGAGGACAGCACCCCGGTCAAGGCCAATGCCGTCGCCGGCGTGAAACAGATCGTCACGATCCGCCTGGACGTCGACATGCTGGAATGGTTCAAGTCGGCTGGCCCCGGCTACCAGACCCGCATCAACCAGGTCCTGCGTGAATACATGGAAGCGAATCGCGTGCGTGCTCAGGGCGAGCAGCACTGATTCCTTGCATTGACTGACGGTCGGGGCACAGCGCCCCGCGGTCGCGCAGACCTGATGCCGGAACGGCATGCCGGTCAACGGAAAACAAGAAGGGCATCACCCGGTGTAAAACCGGCTGATGCCCTTCTTTATTATTATTGTTGCCAGTTGTTACGCGAACGCCAGCCCGTCGAACGAAAAGCCTTTCAGGAACTCGCCCGCCGCCAGGCGTTTGCCGCCCGGCTTTTGCAACGCCGTCAGGCGCAGCGCGCCGGCGCCGCACGCGACGACGATGCCCTGGGCATCCGCCTGCAGCACCTGGCCCGGCTGGCCGTGACCGTCGGCAGGTTGGGCGTTCCAGATCTTGATCGTGGTCGCGCCCGCCTGACCATGCGCGCCCGGGAACGGGTTGAACGCCCGCACCTTGCGCGCCAGGTCGACGGCGGGCAGCGCCCAGTCCAGCTTCGCTTCTTCCTTGCCGATCTTGGCGGCATACGTCACGCCGTCGTCGGGCTGGGGCACGGCTTCCAATTGTCCCTGCGCCATTTTATTCAGCGCCTCGACGATCATGCGGCCGCCGAGCGCGGCCAGCTTGTCGTGCAGGCTGCCCGTCGTGTCCGTGTCGCCGATGGCGATGCGCTCCATCAGCAGCATCGGGCCCGTGTCCAGGCCTTCTTCCATTTCCATGATCGTGACGCCCGTCTCGGCATCGCCCGCCTCGATCGCGCGGTGGATCGGGGCGGCGCCGCGCCAGCGGGGCAGGATGGAACCGTGGATATTGATGCAAGGCTTGATATCCAGGGTGGAGCGAGGCAGGATCAAGCCGTAGGCCGCGACGACCATCACGTCGTATTCCGTCGCCAGCAGGCGCTCGTGCGCGGCTTGCGCTTCGCTCGCGCGCTGCGGATCCTTCGCATCCATGCGCAGCGACAGCGGCTGCAAGACCTCGATACCGTGCGCGACGGCCACCTGTTTGACGGCGGACGCCTGCAACTGCATGCCGCGGCCGGCCGGGCGGTCCGGCTGGGTCAGCACGAGCGGGACAGTAAAGCCCGCGTCGAGCAGGGCGCGCAGCGCGACGGCGGCGAATTCCGGCGTGCCGGCGAAGACCACTTTCATCGTCATGCGCGGCGGGCGGACGAACGCTGCATGTCGCGCTCTTCCTTCTGCAGCTTCGTCTTGATGCGGTTGCGCTTCAGCGGCGACAGGTATTCCACGAAGACCTTGCCCAACAAGTGGTCCAGTTCGTGCTGGATGCACACGGCCAGCAGGCCGTCGGCCTCGAGCTCGAACGGCTTGTTGAACTGGTCGACGGCGCGCACCTTGACGCGCGACGGGCGCTCGACGCCGTCATAAATGCCCGGCACCGACAGGCAGCCTTCGTCGTAGACCTGCTTGTCCGGGCTGGACCAGACGATTTCCGGGTTGACGAAGACCAGCAGGTTATCCTTGGTCTCGGTCACGTCGATGACGACGACACGCTCGTGCACGTCGACCTGCGTGGCGGCCAGGCCCACGCCCGGCGCCTCGTACATGGTCTCGGCCATGTCCGCCACCAGCGTGTGGAGGCGGTCGCCGAATTCGGTGACCGGCGTGGCGACCTTGTGCAGGCGTGGGTCGGGGTAGCGGAGAATGTTCAGTAAGGCCATGGCTGTGTATTCGAAATCAATCAGTAATCGGTATATTGGGTCGCGCAGACATAAACGCAACACGCCGCCCCCGCTGCCGGGTGCGGTTTATCTTGCTAGTTCAGGGATTTCTCGGCAGAATTTGATTCAGTAAGGCAACTGTTGCGACCCTTCATGATCCGCTGCGCGGTTGAAGAGTCGTCTGGTTCCTGCGTTGTTGCCGGCCGAGGTGGCGTAGCACCCGTGTCGATACGGCACTTTACGGACTCTCCAATGAAAAATTTTAGCACAGGCGCTGCCCGGTCGCTCGCGATCCGCGCCGCAGCAGCAGCCGTCTTCGTCTCCTGCGTCGCCGTTTCCGCCCAGGCCGCCACGAACTGCGCGTTCCGCCCGAACGCCCCCGACCAGCACGTCGTCGTCAAGGGCGATACCTTGTGGGACATTTCCGGCGCATTCCTCGAGCACCCATGGTGCTGGCCCCAGGTGTGGGGCATGAACCGCGACGACATCCGCAATCCGCACTGGATCTATCCGGGCCAGATCGTCTATTTCGACCGCGCCCATGGCCGCCTCACGCTGAACAAGCCGGGCGCCGGCGCCGGCGCGGGCGAGCCGCCCCTCGTGCGTCTCTCCCCGCAACTGCGTACGGAAAACGTCGACCAGGACAATGCGGTGCCCGCCATCCCGGCCGGCGCGATCGAACCGTTCCTGACCCAGCCGCTCGTCGTCGAGGCGCAGGCGCTGGCCGGCGCCGCGCGCATCGTCGCCGCGCAGGAAGACCGGCTTTACCTGGGCGAAGGCGACCGCATCTATGTGCGCGGTGCGCTCGACGGGGCGACGAGCTTCCAGGTCTTCCGACCGGGCAAGGAACTGGTCGATCCGGATACCCATCAGGTCATCGCCTACGAGGCGGCCTATGCCGGCACGGCGCGCCTCGTCAAGGAAGCGGGGCCGGGCACGGACGTCCACACGTTTGCCGTCACCCGGTCCGTGAAGGAAATGGGCGTCGGCGATCGCTTGTTGCCGACACCGCCCGCGCCGCTGCGCAACTACGTTCCGCACGCGCCCGCGCGGCCGGTGGCGGCGCGCGTGATGGCGCTCGCGTCCGAGACGAATTACGCCGCGCAGAACCAGGTCGTGGCTGTCAACCGGGGTACGCTTGACGGACTCGATGTCGGCGCCGTGCTGCAGCTTTATCATCTCGGGCAGGCCGTGACGGACCCGGAAAGCAAAGGTTTCCTCGGGTTCGGCAAGGCCAAACTGAGGCTCCCGGACGAGCAATACGGCGAACTGTTCATCTTCCGGGTTTTCGGCCACGTCGCGTATGGACTGGTCATGCAGGTGACGGGGCCGGTGCAGGTCGGCGACGTCGCAAGATCACCGGAGTAACCCCACCGTGCAGGACACGGACTTCACCGCGGCGCCTGCACGATCCTCTTCCCTGGCAGCCTGGCTCCGCCTGGAGCGCGCGGCCGGCATCGGGCCGCGCACGGCCGCCGCGCTGCTGGCGGCGTTCGGCAGCCCGGATGCCGTGTTCGCCGCCGACTTTCCCGCCCTGGCCTGCTACGTAAGCCCGGCCCAGGCGCACGCGCTGCTTCAGCCGCCATCCGACGCCACCCGCCAACTGCTCGACGCCACCCTGGACTGGCTGGCCCGGCCCGGCCACCAGGTCGTCGCGCTGGGCGAGCCCGGCTATCCCGAACTGCTGGCGCGCATCCCCGATCCGCCTTTGCTTCTTTATATTAGAGGGCAGGCCTGTTTGCTGGATGGGCCGTGCCTCGCCATCGTCGGCAGCCGCAATGCCAGCGTGCAAGGCAGGGCGAATGCGCAGGCGTTCGCGGAGGCGTTGTCCGGCGCCGGCCTGTGCATCGTGTCCGGCCTCGCGCTCGGGATCGATGCGGCCGCGCACGAAGGCGCGCTGCGGCGCTGCGGCGGGACGGTCGCCGTCGTCGGCACGGGGCCGGACATTGCCTATCCGGCCCGCAACCGCGCCCTGAGCGAGCGCATCGCCCATGAAGGTTGCATCGTCAGCGAATATCCGGTCGGCACGCCGCCGCTGCCGGGAAATTTTCCTAAACGGAACCGGATCATCAGCGGCCTCGCGGCCGGCGTGCTCGTCGTCGAGGCGGCGGCGCAGTCCGGCTCGCTGATCACGGCCCGCCAGGCGGCCGAGCAGGGGCGCGACGTGTTTGCGATTCCGGGCTCGATCCACGCCGCGCTGGCCAAGGGGTGCCATGTGCTGATCCGCGAAGGCGCGCAGCTCGTCGACACGGCGCGGGACGTACTCGAAGCCCTCGCCCTGTCCCCGCTGCTGGCGCGGCAAGCGGCCCGATTGGCCTCGGCAGATATTTCCTTAACCGATAGCAAAGTCGAAAACAATGCCACTGGGCAATTGTGCACGCAAGTAGACGGCGCGTTGCTGGACGCTCTCGGCCACGACCCCGCCGAACCCGACGTATTGCTGGCGCGCCTCGGCTGTAGCCCGGGAGAACTGGCCGCGCGCCTGCTCGTGCTGGAGTTGTCGGGGCATCTCGAACGCCTGCCGGGAGGCCTCATCCAGAGGATAGGGAAGGGATAATTCCTGGAAAATATGCTGGTGAAGGCGACAAGGCCGATAAACAACGCTGATGTTTCTGGGCGTTAGTGGAGCACGTGACGCACTTGTGCCGCACGGAGCTTAGCTGCTACAGTAGCGTCACCACGTTCGACATCCTAGTCTATCTTTACGAGACGTATTACCGTCCCGATGCCTGCCCCGAGCCGGCCGCCCTGGCACGCAAGCTGTCCGCTGTCGGTTTCGACGATATCGAAATTTCCGAAGCGCTGGACTGGCTGAATGGCCTGACGGAAATGGCCGGGACTACCAATCCTGCCCTCGAATCGAGTGGCACGCGTTTCTACATCGCCCAGGAAGTCGATACACTCGGCACCGCCGCCGTCGGCTTCATCCAGTTCCTCGAACTGGCCGGCCTGTTGACCGCGTCGCAGCGCGAGATCGTCATCGAACGGGCGCTGGCGCTGGACGAGGCGCCCGTCACGCTGGGCAAGCTGAAGATCATCGTCCTGATGCTCCTGTGGAGCCAGGGCAAGGAGCCGGATGCGCTGATGTTCGACGACCTGTTCGGGGCGGACGAAGAAGACGCGGCGCCGCGCCTGCTGCATTGACGGTATTGAAACATGCGCGTGAAACGGGGCTGCGGCCCCGTTTTTTCTTGCGATAAAGCAATATCAAGCGTATTTTTCACGGCAGCATGGCCGGGTTGCATCAAGGTGCACGCAGGCAGAGTCTACTTGCGGATTGCGCGGCAACCCGCTTATCATTGGCCGCTATCCGCCAGTTGTTACCAATAAGCTAAGAACAAATTAACAAGCGGCCGGCTTATTCAGCCGCCCGAGTCTAGGAACCATATGACCAAAGCCCTCATCATTGCCGAAAAGCCCTCTGTGGCGAATGACATCGCCAAGGCGCTCGGCGGCTTTACCAAGCACGATGAGTATTTCGAATCCGACGAATACGTCCTGTCGTCCGCCGTCGGCCACCTGCTGGAAATCGCGGTGCCCGAGGAATACGACGTCAAGCGCGGCAAATGGAGTTTTACGCACCTGCCGATGATTCCGCCGTACTTCGCGCTGAATCCGATCGCGAAGACCGAGTCGCGCCTCAAAGTGCTGAACAAGCTGATCAAGCGCAAGGATGTCGACACCCTGATCAACGCATGCGACGCGGGCCGCGAAGGTGAACTGATCTTCCGCCTGATCGCCCAGAACGCCAAGGCCAAGCAGACCGTCAAGCGCCTGTGGCTGCAGTCGATGACGCCGAACGCGATCCGCGACGGCTTCGCCCACCTGCGCACCGACAAGGAAATGCTGCCGCTGGCCGACGCCGCGCGCTGCCGCTCGGAAGCTGACTGGCTGATCGGCATCAACGGCACCCGCGCGATGACCGCGTTCAACTCGAAGGAAGGCGGCTTCTACCTGACGACCGTGGGCCGCGTGCAGACGCCGACCCTGTCGATCGTCGTGGAGCGCGAAGAGAAGATCAAGAAATTCGTGGCGCGCGATTACTGGGAAGTGCGCGCGGAATTCCGTGCCGAGGCCGGCATGTACGAGGGCCGCTGGCTCGACACGAAGTTCAAGAAGGACGAGAACGACCCGGAAAGACGCGCCGAGCGCCTGTGGGCTAAGGTCGACGCGGAAGCGATCGTCGCCGCCTGCACGGGCAAGCAGGGTAATGTTACCGAGGAATCGAAACCGACGACGTCGATGGCGCCCGCGCTGTTCGACCTGACGTCGCTGCAGCGCGAGGCCAACGGCCGCTTCGGCTTCTCGGCCAAGAACACGCTGGGCCTGGCCCAGGCGCTGTACGAAAAGCACAAGGTGCTGACCTATCCCCGTACCGATGCGCGCGCGCTGCCGGAAGACTACCTGGATACGGTCAAGTCCACGCTGGAAGTGTTGAAGGGCAGCTCGAACTACCTGCCGTTCGCCAAGCAGATCTTGGACAAGGGCTGGGTCAAGCCGAACAAGCGCATCTTCGACAACAGCAAGATCTCGGATCACTTCGCGATCATCCCGACCGGCGTCGTGCCGAAGAACCTGTCCGAACCGGAACAGAAGCTGTACGACCTCGTCACCCGCCGCTTCATGGCCGTGTTCTTCCCGGCCGCGGAATTCCTCGTCACCACCCGCTACACCGAAGTGCAGGGCCACCAGTTCAAGACCGAGGGCAAGGTCATGACCAACCCCGGCTGGCTGGCCGTGTACGGCAAGGACACGACGGGCGACGACAAGGATGGCGCGAGCCTCGTGCCGGTGGCGAAGGGCGAGCAGGTGCTCGCCGAGAAGGTCAATGCCAACGGCCTCGTCACCAAGCCGCCGGCGCGCTACAACGAAGCGACCTTGCTGTCGGCAATGGAAGGCGCGGGCAAGCTGATCGATTCCGACGAGCTGCGCGACGCCATGGCCGGCAAGGGTCTCGGTACGCCGGCCACGCGCGCGGCGATCATCGAAGGCCTGTTGACGGAAAAATACCTGCTGCGCGAAGGCCGGGAGATGATCCCGACCGCCAAGGCGTTCCAGCTGATGACCCTGCTGCGCGGCCTGGGCGTGAACGAGCTGACGGCGCCGGAACTGACCGGCGAGTGGGAACACAAGCTGTCGCAGATGGAAAAGGGCCAGATGTCGCGCGAAGAGTTCATGCGCGAGATCGCCGAGATGACCGAGATCATCGTCAAGCGCGCCAAGGAATACAACAACGACACGATCCCGGGCGAGTACGCCACCCTGCGGACGCCGTGCCCGAACTGCGCCGGCGTCGTCAAGGAAAACTACCGCCGCTTCGCCTGCACCAAGTGCGATTTTTCGATGAGCAAGGTGCCTGGCAGCCGCCAGTTCGAGATCGAGGAAGTCGAGGAGTTGCTGGAGAAGCGCACGATCGGCCCGCTGCAGGGCTTCCGCTCGAAGATGGGCCGGCCGTTCGCCGCGATCCTGCGCATCGTGCGCGACGAGGACATCCACAACTACAAGCTGGAATTCGATTTCGGCCAGGACCAGGACGACGGCGAGGACGGCGAGGGCGTCGATTTCACCGGCCAGACGCCGCTCGGCCCGTGCCCGAAATGCAACGGCAACGTCTACGAGATGGGCCTCGCGTACGTGTGCGAGCACACGGTGGCCAAGCCGAAGACCTGCGATTTCCGCAGCAGCCGCATCATCCTGCAGCAGGAAATCCTGCCCGAGCAGATGGCCAAGCTGCTGAACGACGGCAAGACCGATTTGCTGCCGGGCTTCGTGTCGCAACGCACACGCCGTCCATTCAAGGCCTACCTCGCCAAAGGCAAGGACGGCA
>JBJMVU010000120.1:0-15248 GCA_045810485.1 Massilia sp.
AGGCCGTCGATACCGCCCAGATCCACGAACGCGCCGTAGTCGGTGATGTTTTTGACGACGCCGGTCACGACCGTGCCTTCTTTCAGCGTTTCCATCAGTTTCTGACGCTCTTCGCCCATCGATGCTTCGATGACGGCGCGACGCGACAGCACGACGTTGTTACGCTTGCGGTCCAGCTTGATGACCTTGAATTCCAGGGTCTTGCCTTCGAACGGGGTCGTGTCCTTGACCGGACGGGTGTCGACCAGCGAACCCGGCAGGAATGCGCGGATGCCGTTGGTCAGGACGGTCAGGCCGCCTTTGACTTTGCCGTTCACGGTACCGGTGACGATCTCGCCCGATTCCATTGCTTTTTCCAGAGCCAGCCACGATGCCAGGCGCTTGGCCTTGTCGCGCGACAGGATGGTATCGCCGAAACCGTTTTCCAGCGATTCGATGGCCACGGAAACGAAGTCGCCAATCTGGACTTCCAGTTCGCCCTGGTCATTCTTGAATTCTTCGATGGGGATGAAAGCTTCCGATTTCAGGCCGGCGTTGACGATCACGAAGTTGTGATCCAGACGTACGACTTCGGCCGAAATGACTTCGCCCGAACGCATGTCTTGACGCGACAGCGACTCTTCGAAGAGTGCTGCGAAGCTTTCCATGCCGGTATCTTGATTTGCTGCAGTAGACATAAGTTTTGAGATGTTAGCCAGCAGATCGGCCATATGCGATCTGAACTGGGTCAAGTTGAACCCCACCCGGGACACCCCGGGCACCAAAAAACGCCGCTCTCACGGCGCCAACAAAGTCCCTACCACTTCAGGGATGAATTCTTGTTAGGGATGCGCGTACCAGGCCAGTACCTGTTCGACGGCTTCGTCCGCCGTCATCTGCGAGGTATCGAGGATGTGCGCCCCCTCTGCCGGCACCAGCGGCGCCACGGCGCGTTGCGTATCGCGCGCGTCGCGGGCCTGCAAATCTTCCAGCAGATCGTCCATATTAGCAGAAAATCCTTTGTCAATCAATTGCTTATACCGGCGTTGCGCACGTGCCTCAACACTTGCTGTCAGGAACACCTTCAACTGTGCGCTGGGGAAGATTACGGTGCCCATGTCGCGGCCATCGGCCACCAGGCCGGGCGTCTCGCGGAAGCTCAGCTGCAAGCCAAACAACGCCTGGCGCACCGCCGGCAGCGCGGCGATCTTCGACGCGGTATTGCCGACTTCTTCCTGGCGGATGGCGTTGCTCACTTCTTCCGTACCGAGGTAGATGTGGCCGCCGTTGAAACGGACGGGCAGGTGTTCGGCGACCTTGGCAAGCGCGTGTTCGTCGCGCATGTCGGTGCCGCGGCGCAGCGCGGTCAACGCGGTGAGCCGATACAGGGCGCCGGAATCCAGCAGGTGGAAACCCAGGCGGTCGGCGACCTTGTGGGCCACCGTGCCCTTGCCCGAGGCGGTCGGGCCGTCAATCGTAATGACGGGAATATTCGAGTTCGGCATGTATGTATATATGGTTGCGAACGCGTGACGTTGCATTACGCGTGGGCACGGGGTGCCCACCCAACGTCCGCCGATTGCAGTAGGGTGGGCACCCCGTGCCCACCGAAAATCAAACCATCAGGATAAATCGTTCTGGGCGATTCCGGAAAACGTTTCGAAGTAATCCGGGAACGTCTTGGCCACGCACTTCGGATCGTTGATGCGCATCGCGTTGCCGCGGCGCGCCGCGCCATCCAGCGACGCCAGCGAGAAGCACATCGCCATCCGGTGGTCGTCATAGGTGTCGATCGTCGCATGCGACAGGGTTTCGGGCGGCGTCACGCGGATGTAGTCCGGGCCCTCTTCCACCGTCGCGCCGACCTTGCGCAGCTCCGTCGCCATCGCGGCCAGGCGGTCGGTTTCCTTCACGCGCCAGCTGGCGATGTTGCGCAGCGTGCTCGTGCCGTCCGCGTACAGCGCGGCCACGGCGATCGTCATCGCGGCGTCCGGGATATGGTTGAAGTCCGCGTCGATGGCCTTCAGCACGCCGTTCGACTTCGCCTCGATCCAGTTGTCGCCCTTCGTGATCGTCGCGCCCATCGCGGCCAACGCGTCGGCGAAGCGCACGTCGCCCTGGATCGAATCCTTGCCGACGCCTTCCACGCGCACCGGACCGCCGGCGATGGCGCCCGCGGCCAGGAAGTACGACGCCGACGACGCATCGCCCTCGACGTGGATGCTGCCTGGGCTCTGGTACTTCTGGCCCGGCTGCACGGTGAACGACGCCCAGCCGTCCTGGCCGACCGTCACGCCGAAGCGGCGCATCAGGTTCAGCGTGATCTCGATGTACGGCTTCGAAATCAGCTCGCCCACTACCTCGATCGTGACCGGCTTCCCGACCGCCATCAGCGGCGCGGCCATCAGCAGCGCGGTGAGGAACTGGCTCGACACGTTGCCGCGCACGGCGATGCGGTCCGGTTGCACCTTGCCTGCGCGGATGTGCAGCGGCGGATAACCCGGGTTGCCCGTGTAGTCGATGCTGGCGCCCACGGCGTTCAACGCGTCGACCAGGTCGCCGATCGGACGCTCGTGCATGCGCTCGACGCCGTGCAGCGTGTAGTCGCCGCCGATCACGGCCAGCGCCGCCGTCAGCGGACGGATCGCCGTGCCCGCGTTCCCCATGAACAGGTCGGCCTGGCCGACGGGCAGCTTTCCGCCCGCGCCGTGCACGACGTGCGTGCGGTCGTCGATCTGCTCCCACCGGATGCCCAGCTTCTTGAGGGCGTCCAGCATGACGGACGTGTCGTCCGACGCGAGCAGGTCGTGGATGGTCGTCGTGCCTTCCGACAGCGCGGCCAGCAGCAAGGTGCGGTTGGAGATGCTCTTCGACCCCGGCAGGCGTACGGTGCCCTGCACGCGCATCACGGGTTCGAGGTCGATGTGCTGGGGATAGATTTTAGCTTGTGTCATTTTCCTGATTCCTGATCGGGCGCCGGCGGTTTTTCCGCGGCTTCGATCGCTTCGATCCACGCGCGGCGGGCGCGCTGGGCGTTGGCGTAGGTCGCCTCCAGCGCGCTACCGTCACTGGCGGCGAGCCGCGCGCGAAGGTGTGTCAATTGAACGAGATAGGCGTCCAGCTCGCCGAGCAGCGCGTCGCGGTTCGCAAGGCTGATGTCGCGCCACATTTCCGGAGACGAGCCCGCGATGCGGGTGAAATCGCGGAAGCCGCTGGCGGCGTACTGGAACAGCAGGTCGGCGTGCGGCTTGCCCGCGATGTCGTCGACGAGCGCGTACGCGAGGAGGTGCGGCAGGTGGCTGACCGCGGCGAACACCTTGTCGTGTTCCTGCGGCGTGAGCATGTGGATGATGGCGCCGCAGGTGCGCCACGCGGCGGCCACCTTCTCGATGGCTTCGGGCGCATTCTCCGGCAGCGGCGCCAGCACGGTCTTCTTGCCGCGGTACAGGTCCGGGATCGCCGCGTCCGGCCCGTTCGATTCGCGGCCCGCGATGGGGTGGCCCGGCACGAACTGGCTGACGCGATCGCCCAGCGCGGCGCGCGCGGCCGCCACCACGTCGGACTTGGTGCTGCCCGCGTCCGTGACGATCGTCTGCGGCTCCAGGTACGGCAGCAGCGACGCGAGAATCGGGCCTGTCTGCGCGACGGGCGCCGCCAGCAGCACGAGGTCGGCGCCGCGCATGGCGTCCTGCGGCGACGCCGCGGCTTCGTCGATGATCCCGAGTTCGCGCGCACGCGCCAGCGCCTGCGCGGACCGTCCCAGGCCCACGACGTGGCCCACCGCGCCGGCGGCCTTGAGGCCCAGCGCGAACGAGCCGCCGATCAGGCCGACGCCGACGATGACGACTTTCGTGAACATCAGCTCAGCGCGCGCTTGAGCGCCTCGATGAACTTCGCATTCTCTTCCGGCAGGCCGATCGAGATGCGCAGCCACTGCGGCAGCCCGTACGCGCCGACCGGACGCACGATCACGCCCTGCTTCAGCAGCGCCACGTTCACGCGGCTGCCTGCGCCTTCGTCGTCGCCCACTTTCACCAGCACGAAGTTGCCGTGTGACGGGACGTACTCGAGCTTGAGCTCTTCAAACGCGGCGGTCAGCTGCAAGTAGCCGGCGCGGTTGTTCTCGAAGCCCTTCTGCAGGAATTCCTTGTCGTTCAGCGCCGCGATTGCTGCGGCCTGCGCGAGCGAATTCACGTTGAACGGCTGGCGGATGCGGTTCATCAGGTCCGTCACGGCCGGCTGCGCGATGGCGAAACCGACGCGCAGGCCCGCGAGACCATAGGCCTTCGAGAAGGTGCGCGAGACGATCAGGTTCGGGTATTTGCGGACCCACTGCGTCGATTCGAACTGGTCCTTCTGCTCCAGGTATTCGTTGTACGCCTCGTCCAGCACGACGACGACGGATGCCGGCACCTTCGCCAGGAACGCCTCGATCTCGGAGGCCGGGATGAACGTGCCGGTCGGGTTGTTCGGGTTGGCGATGTAGACGAGGCGCGTGTCCGCGTCGATGGCGGCGGCCATCGCGTCGAGGTCGTGGCCGTGGTTCCTGGCCGGGACGACGATGCCGCGCGCGCCGACGCCCTGCGTGGCCAGCGCGTACACGGCGAACGAGTACTGCGCATAGACGACGGCCTGGCCCTTCTGCACGAACGCGTGCGCGGCGATCTCGAGGATGTCGTTGGAGCCGTTGCCGAGCGTGATCCAGTCGGCCGGCACGTCGTAGCGCTTGGCCAGCGCGGCCTTCAGCTCGAAGCCGTTGGCGTCCGGGTAGCGGCCGAGTTCCGCTGCGGCGGCGGCCATCGCGGCCTTGGCCGACTCGGGTATGCCGAACGGGTTCTCGTTGGAAGCCAGTTTCACGATATTGGCTTCATCGAGGCCGAACTCGCGGGCGACTTCGGAAATGGGTTTGCCGGCCTGGTAAGGGGCGATGGCGCGGACGTAATCTGGACCGAATTGCGACATGGGATTCTCTTGGCTGTAGTAGTGTGATTCTGCGACTCAGAGGCCGACCGGGTACGAACCCAGCACCTTGAAGAAGGCGGCGTTGTCCTTGAGCTCTTCGAGCGCGCGGCCGACGGCGGCATCGGCGATGTGGCCTTCGACGTCGACGTAGAAGTAGTACTCCCACGTGCCGATGCGCGCGGGACGCGATTCGAAGCGCGTCATCGACACGCCGTGCTTCGCGAGCGGCGCGAGCAGGCTGTAGACGGCGCCGGCCTTGTTCGGCACGGCCAGCACGATCGACGTGCGGTCCTTGCCCGACGGCCCCGTGGCCTGGCTGCCGATGATCAGGAAGCGCGTGCGGTTGTGCGGATCGTCCTGGATGTGGGCCTGCACGACACCCAGCTTGTACTGTTCGCCGGCCATCTCGCTCGCGATCGCGGCGACCGTCGGGTCCTGGCTCGCCAGCACCGCGGCTTCCGCGTTCGACGCGACGGCCCGGCGCTCGATGCCCGGATGGTGCAGGTTGAGCCACACCTGGCACTGGGCCAGCGCCTGCGAATGCGCGCACACGACCTTCACGCCGTCCATGCTGCCGGTCTTCGTCATGAGGCTGTGGTGCACGGGGATCGACACTTCGCCGCTGATGATGGTCGTCGTCGCGAGCATCAGGTCGAGCGTGCGGTTGATGGCGCCCTCGGACGAGTTCTCGACGGGGACGACGCCATAGTCGGCGGTGCCGGCCTCGGTGGCGCGGAACACTTCGTCGATCGACACGCACGGCAGGCCTTCGACGGCGCTGCCGAACTGCTGGAACACGGCCTGTTCGCTGAACGTGCCGGTGGGGCCGAGAAACGCGACCGTCACGCGCTTTTCCAGCGCGCGGCAGGACGACATGATCTCGCGGAAGATCGTCTGCACGTCCTGGTTCTTCAGCGGACCGGGATTGCGCTCGGCGACGCTGCGCAGCACCTGCGCTTCGCGCTCGGGGCGGAACACGGGGGCGTTCGTCTCGGCCTTCACGTGGCCGACTTCCTGCGCGACCTTGCCGCGGCGTGAAAGGAGTTCGAGGATTTGCGCGTCGATCGCATCGATCTGTTCGCGCAGGGGTTTGAGTTTGTCTGTCATTGTCTGCTCATTGGGTGCGGTTCGCGTGCGGCCCGTACCATGGATCCGTCGTCCCCGCGGAGGCGGGGACCCAATTTTTATGCGGACCGGAATGCGGGTTCTCGCGACTCCGGTGGTCAACTTGGGTTCCTGCCTTCGCAGGAACGACGATGGATGCGGCGACTCAGCGCCCCGCGAACTCGTTCAAATAATCGACCAGGGCTTGCACGCCCTCGATCGGCATCGCGTTGTAGATCGATGCCCGCATACCGCCGACGGACTTGTGGCCCTTCAGTTGCAGCAGGCCGCGCGCTTTGGCGCCGGCCAGGAATTGCTCGTTCAACGACTCATCGCGCAGGTAGAACGGTACGTTCATGCGCGAGCGATATTCGGGCGCCACACGATTCTGGTAGAAGTCGTCGGCGTCCAGCGCCGCGTACAGCAGGCGCGCTTTCTCGATGTTGCGGCGTTCCATCTCGGCCACGCCGCCCTGTTGTTTCAGATGCGCGAACACGAGGCCCGCGATATAGATCGCATACGTCGGCGGCGTGTTCAGCATCGATTCCGCCTCGGCCACCGCGCGCCAGTTGAACACGCCCGGGCAGATCGGCAGCGCGTGGTCGAGCAGGTCCTCGCGCACGAGCGTGATCGTCAGGCCCGCCGGGCCGATGTTCTTTTGCGCGCCGGCGAAGATCACGCCGTATTTCGACACGTCGATCTGGCGCGACAGGATGTGCGACGACATGTCGACGACCAAAGGCGTATCGCCCTGCACCGTCGGGACGTAATCGATCTCGACGCCGTCGATGGTCTCGTTCGTGCACAGGTGCAGGTAGGCGGCGTCCGCGCTCAGCGTCCACGTCTCCTGCGGCGGCACGGTGGTGAAGCGGCTCGCTTCGCCCGACGCCGCCACGTTCACGTTCGCGTAGCGCTTCGCTTCCCTGATCGACTTGCCCGACCACGAGCCGGTGTGGACGAAGTCGATGGTCGCCGGCTGGGTTTTGCGGCCCACCATGTTCAGCGGGATGATGGCGTTCTGGCCGAGGCCACCGCCCTGCAGGAACAGCACCTTGTAGTTGTCCGGCACGTTCAACAGCTCGCGCAAATCGGCTTCGGCCCGCTTCGCGATCGAGATGAATTCGGGGCCGCGATGGCTCATTTCCATCACGGACATGCCGCTGCCGTGCCAGTCGAGCATCTCGTCGGCGGCCTGGCGCAGCACTTCTTTCGGAAGGACGGCTGGGCCGGCGGAGAAGTTGTAAACCTGGGTCATCGCCTGCTCCTTATTTGCCGACGATGCTTTGCGCGCTCTGCGCCATCATCTTCTGCACGCGCGGCATCATCACGCGGTTGCTGATCTCCATGCTGCGGGTCATCAGCGCCGGCATATTGGCCAGCATCTTCTGGCCCAGCGGCGACGCGTAGAACGCCGACAGCTGGCGGATCTCGTCCAGCGTGTAGGTCTCGGCATACAGCGGCACCATTTCAGCCAGCATGTCGTCGACGAGGGTCGGGTCGGTGAAGATGGCATGCGTCTGCGCGGTCAGCGTGGGCAGCGCCTCCTGGAGCTTCTTGTGCGCCTCGGCCTTCTTGTCCGCACTCATGGTCGTATCGCTGTCGATCATCGCGTTCAGCGACGCGGCCATCTGGGCCGGCATCTGCTGGTCCGCCTGCTTCAGCGACGCCAGCATCACATCGCGGATCTTCATCGACGCCAGCATCTGCTTGACGGCGGCAACGACGGCCGGGTCGGCGGACGACGCCGGGGTCGCGGCAAACGCGGCGGGGGAGCAGGTGACGATGATGGCGGAGGCGATGGCGGCGAGCGATTTCTTCACGAATATCCTTGAATGAGAGCTGGTGCGGGGGCTTGCATTCCCGGCATGACAATGCGGGTTCCTCGATTTTCGCACGAAACTTGCAAAAAATCCTCAAGCGCCGGCATTTTGGCTGGCCATGAACCGTCGCCCCCGCGCAGGCGGAGCCCCAAGTTTTGCGTCCGGGCTGCGCAAAATTGGATTCCCGCCTGCGCTGGAAGTCATTTCCGGCAATGCCGGGAAGTCATTTCCGGCAATGCCGGGAATGACGGTCTTGAGGAGCAGGTCAATAAAAAAAGCCGCCGAGATGCAAGCATCAGGGCGGCTTCGTGGCTGGGCAGTTCCGGATTACTCCGGCGCCGGCTCCAGTTCCACTTCGTCGACGTCGCTCTCGACCACGCGCTGCAGGCCGGACAGCTTGGTGCCGTCTTCCACCGCGATCAGGGTCACGCCCTGGGTCGCGCGGCCCATCTCGCGGATCTCGGCCACGCGGGTGCGGATCAGCACGCCGCCGGTCGTGATCAGCATGATCTCGTCCGTCTGCTCGACCAGCGTCGCGGCGACGACTTTGCCGTTGCGCTCGGACGTCTGGATCGCGATCATGCCCTTCGTGCCGCGGCCGTGGCGCGTGTACTCCGTAATCGGAGTGCGCTTGCCGAAGCCGTTCTCGGTCGCGGTCAGCACCGACTGCTGCTCGTTCTCGGCGACCAGCAGCGCGATCACGTTCTGGCCCTCTTCCAGGTTCATGCCGCGCACGCCACGCGCCGTACGGCCCATCGGACGCACGTCGTTCTCGTCGAAGCGCACGGCCTTGCCGGCGTCGGAGAACAGCATCACGTCGTGCTTGCCGTCGGTCAGCGCCGCGCCGATCAGGAAGTCGCCGTCGTCCAGGTCGACGGCGATGATGCCGGCCTTGCGCGGGTTGGAAAAGTCGCGCAGCGGCGTCTTCTTGACGGTGCCGAGGCTCGTCGACATGAACACGTAATGGTCTTCCGGGAACGTCGAGTTCTCGCCCGACAGCGGCAGGATCACCGTGACCTTCTCGCCGTCCTGCAGCGGGAACATGTTCACGATCGGCTTGCCGCGCGAGTTGCGCGAACCCTGCGGCACTTCCCACACCTTCAGCCAGTACATCCGGCCGCGGTTGGAGAAGCACAGCATGTAGTCGTGCGTGTTGGCGATGAACAGCTGGTCGATCCAGTCCTCGTCCTTCGTCGCCATCGCCTGCTTGCCGCGACCGCCGCGCTTCTGCGCGCGGTACTCGGAAATCGGCTGCGACTTCATGTAGCCGGTGTGCGACAGGGTCACGACCATGTCCTGCGGCGTGATCAGGTCTTCCGTTTCCAGGTCGGACGCGTTGTGCTCGATCGCGGAGCGGCGCGTGTCCTTGCCGTTGTCGGCGTAGTCCGCCTTAATCTGCAGCATCTCGTCCGTGATGATGCTGGTGACGCGCTCCGGACGGGCCAGGATGTCGAGCAGGTCGGCGATGTGCAGCATCACTTCGCGGTACTCGTTGATGATCTTGTCCTGCTCGAGGCCGGTGAGGCGCTGCAGGCGCATCTGCAGGATTTCCTGGGCCTGCTCGTCCGACAGTTTATACAGGCCGTCCTGCTGCATGCCGTAGTGCTTCGGCAGGTGCTCCGGACGGAAGGCCTCGATGCCGCCGGACGCGCCGAGTTCGGTGCGGTTCAGCATTTCGCGCACGAGGGACGAATCCCACGCGCGCGCCATCAGTTCCGTCTTCGCGACCGGCGGCGTCGGCGCGGCCTTGATGATCGCGATGAAGTCGTCGATGTTCGCCAGCGCAACGGCCAGGCCTTCCAGCATGTGGCCGCGTTCGCGCGCCTTGCGCAGCTCGAACACGGTGCGGCGCGTGACCACTTCGCGGCGGTGCGACAGGAAGCACTCCAGCATCTGCTTCAGGTTCAGCAGCTTCGGCTGGCCGTTGACGAGGGCCACCATGTTCATGCCGAACGTGTCCTGCAGCTGGGTCTGCTTGTACAGGTTGTTCAGCACGACTTCCGGCACTTCACCGCGCTTCAGCTCGATGACGACGCGCATGCCCGATTTATCCGACTCGTCGCGGATGTCGGAAATGCCTTCCAGCTTCTTGTCGCGCACGTTTTCGGCGATGCGCTCCAGCAGCGATTTCTTGTTGACCTGGTACGGCAGCTCGTCGACGATGATCGCGATGCGGCCGCCGTCCTTGCCGTATTCCTCGAAGTGGGTCTTGGCGCGCATGACGACGCGGCCGCGGCCCGTGCGATAGCCGTCGCGCACGCCCGAGACGCCGTAGATGATGCCGGCCGTCGGGAAGTCCGGCGCCGGGATCAGCTCGATCAGCTCGTCGATCGTGCACTGCGGGTTCTTCAGCACGTACAACGCGCCGTTGATCACTTCGGACAGGTTGTGCGGCGGGATGTTCGTCGCCATGCCGACCGCGATGCCGGACGAGCCGTTGATCAGCAGGTTCGGGATCTTCGTCGGCAGGACGGTCGGTTCTTTTTCCTTGCCGTCATAGTTCGGCTGGAAGTCGACGGTATCCTTGTCGATGTCGGCCAGCAGCTCGTTCGAGATCTTGTCCAGGCGGCACTCGGTGTAACGCATCGCCGCGGCGGAGTCGCCGTCGATCGAGCCGAAGTTGCCCTGCCCGTCCACGAGCGTGTAGCGCAGCGAGAAGTCCTGGGCCATGCGGACCAGGGTGTCGTAGATCGACGCGTCGCCGTGCGGGTGGTACTTACCCATCGTGTCGCCGACCACGCGCGCGCACTTCAGGTACGGACGGTTCCACACGTTGTTCATCTCGTGCATCGCGAAGAGCACGCGGCGGTGCACGGGCTTCAGGCCGTCGCGCACGTCCGGCAGAGCACGGCCCACGATCACGCTCATGGCGTAATCGAGGTAGCTCTTGCGCATCTCTTCTTCCAGGGAAATTGGAATTGTTTCTTTTGCGAATTGATCCATTGTGCGGGTCGGCGCCTTCAGGCTGATAAGTGATATTCCAAGCCCATGATTTTACCACGGCAGGCCTACTAATGACCTATTTTGGCGGCAGGCAAGGCCCATGACAAACTGGCACAATTAACCCTTTGACACATGCCTGTCATAAACATTCGTCAAGCTCCCGTTTGGTTCACGACACCTTGTTGCGCAGAAACAACGACACAATTCGCATGCACGCAATTGGTCGACGCCCGGTCGTGCGGATGTGGCGTATGTGGCAAAATGGCCGAGACGTTAATTGCTTGTTTCACAATGCGGAACTGACGTGCTGTCTCAAGTGTTAATATTATGCTCACGTCTCATTGCCCTAGGGCAGTTTCGCGGCTAGAAGATTTTACCGAAAGGAAGAAAAAATATGAATAAATTGGCAACTCTCGTATTCGCAGCTACGGCCGCGATGGCGGGCAGCGCATCCGCGCAAAGCGCGCCGCCGTATGCGCCGCTGACCACCGATATCAACGCGCCGACGCCGTACAGCGCTTACGTGCAGGATGCCCGTGGTGTCATCGCCCGCAATCCTTTCGGCCTGTGCTGGCGCACCGGCTACTGGACCCCGGCCGACGCGGTCCCGGGCTGCGACGCACCGCTGTGCGTGGAACCCGAGCGCCTGGAAAACGGCAAGTGCGTCGCTCCGCCGCCGCCGCCGGTTGCCGCTCCGGCACCCGCCCCTGCTCCGGCCCCGGCACCGGCTCCGGTCCCGACCTCGGAAAAAGTGAGCTACTCGGCTGACGCCTTCTTCGACTTCGACAAGGCTGTCCTGAAGCCGGCCGGCAAGGCATCGCTGGACGACCTGGTCTCCAAGCTGAACGACATCAACCTGGAAGTCATCATCGCCGTCGGCCACACCGACTCGGTCGGCACCGATGAGTACAACCAGAAGCTGTCCGTCCGCCGCGCCGACGCCGTCAAGGCCTATCTGCAGAGCAAGGGCGTCGAAGCCAACCGCGTCTACACCGAAGGCAAAGGCGAGAAGCAGCCGGTCGCCGACAACAAGACCGCCGCCGGCCGTGCGAAGAACCGCCGCGTCGAAATCGAAGTCGTCGGTACCCGCGGCAACAAGCAGTAATCCGGCGTACGCCTGAACAACCCCGCTGCGGCGGGGTTTTTTTATGCCTGGTTTTTTTCACGATCCCATCCGTACCCGCTACCCATTTCCGCTATCATTCCGTCCTATGACTACGACGACCAATGCCGATCCCTTAGAGATCCAGAAGTTCAGTGAACTGGCCCACCGCTGGTGGGACCCGACGTCCGAATTCCGTCCGCTGCACGACATCAACCCGTTGCGCCTCGAATGGATCAACGCGCGCGTGCCGCTGGCCGGCAAGAACGTCATCGACATCGGCTGCGGCGGCGGCATCCTGGCCGAATCGATGGCGCGCAAGGGCGCCAAGGTCACGGGCATCGACCTGTCGAAAAAGGCACTGAGGGTGGCCGACCTGCACAGCCTGGAATCGGGCGTCGAAGTGCGCTATAAATTGATCGCGGCCGAGGACATGGCCGCGGAAGAGCCGGGCCAGTTCGACGTCGTCACGTGCATGGAAATGCTGGAACACGTCCCGGATCCGGCTTCCATCGTGCGCGCTGCGGCGGCGCTCGTCAAACCCGGTGGCCGCGTGTTTTTCTCGACCCTGAACCGCAACGTCAAATCGTATCTGTTCGCCGTCGTCGGCGCGGAATACGTGCTGCGCATGCTGCCGCGCGGCACCCACGACTATGCCAAATTCATCACGCCGGCCGAACTGTCGAACTTCGCGCGCGACGCCGGCCTCATCGTCGACGGCTTGAAGGGCCTGACCTACAACCCGCTGACCAAGATCTATTCGCTGAACCAGGACACCGACGTCAATTACATGGTCGCCTGCAGCAAACCGTTTTAAAAGACCGCTCCATGACCTTTTCTTCTTCCCTGTCCGCGCCGCGCGCCGTCCTGTTCGACCTCGACGGCACCCTGGCCGACACCGCGCCCGACCTCGCGGCGGCCGTCAACTGGATGCGCAGCGAGCGCGGCCTGGAACCGACGCCGTACGCCATCCTCCGTCCGACCGCCTCGGCCGGCGCCCGCGGCATGATCGGCGCCGCCTTCGGCCTGGCGCCGGGCGACGCGGGCTATGAAGAACTGCGCGTGGAGTGGTTCGAGCGCTACCAGTCGAATATGGCCGTGCACAGCACGCTGTTCGACGGTATTCCCGACCTGCTGGCCGGCCTTGCGGCGGCCGGCATGGCCTGGGGCATCGTCACCAACAAGCCGGCGCGCTTCACCGACCCGCTCGTCCCGCAAATCGGCCTGGCGCACGCGGGCTGCGTAATCTCGGGCGACACGACGCCGCACGCGAAACCCCACCCCGCCCCGCTGCTCGAAGCGGCGCGCCGCCTGGACATCGATCCGACCCACTGCTGGTACGTCGGCGACGACCAGCGCGACATCGAAGCGGGCCGCGCGGCCGGCATGATCACGGTGGCCTGCAACTGGGGCTATTGCGGGTCCATCGATCCGGTGACGTGGGGCGCGGACTACCTGCTCGAGACGCCGCAGCAACTGCTGCACATGCTGCGCGAGCTGGCGGGCGCTGCTGAAACGGCCGCCTGATTCGCCTTCCTTCACCGTGTTGACCGTGCCGTGCCGCCGTGCCTGGCGGCCTGGTTTTCGGTTTCGCTCCCGGGTGTCGGTTAGTTGCAGATGATCTGCGAATGCCGTTGTCTCCGTTAGATTGTCTCCGCCGTCGTCCAGCTCTTCATTTACATATCTTTACGATTGATACAAGGAATCGTCTATCTCTCCACGATGCCACTGGGTAATCTACAACCACACGACAACAACGTCTCAGGAGCAAACAAAATGGAAACGACCAAGACCACTTCCCGCATCCACCCGCTGATGGCCGCTGCCGCAGTGTCCGTGGTCATTGTCAGCCTGGCCGGCACGGCCGCGATCACCGGCCTCCTGCCGAGCTCGCACAGCGCACCTGAGGCAGGCGCACCGAGCGCGCAAGCGAACCCGGCCTACGCCGCCGCCCCGACGACCGCCCCGGCCCTGCCGATGGCTGCGGAAATGCCGCAAGGCGCACAGCCGCTGCAAGGCGCTTACGCCCAGCCGGCACAAGGCGCCTACGCCCAGCAAGCCGTCGCAAGCGCCCAGCCGGCCCCGGCCCCGACCGTGATCAAGGAAACGATCATCAAGGAAGTGCCGGCGAAACCGGCGCCGCGCCACACCACGCATCACACGAGCTACGCGCAGAACGATACGTACCGCGAACCGGCACCGCGTCCGGCCCCGCAACCGGCACAGCCGAACTACGTCGCGATCGGCACGGGCGCCGTCGTGGGTGGCCTGCTGGGCAACCAGGTGGGCAGCGGCAACGGCCGCAAACTGGCGACGGTCGCCGGCATGATCGGCGGCGGCATGCTGGGCAACCAGATCGCCAACCAGAACCAGGGTCGTTAATCACCCAGGCCTTGATTTTCCTCACCTCGCACCCATATCGGGTGTGAGGGTGGTTCAAGGCCCTCCGCTCACTGGCCGATTGCGGTACAATGAGCATTCCTTTCTGGGGGCGACCTGGTTTCGACGTGGGTTGCAAAGCAGAGCAGGGCATACCGAGGACTGGTTACCTCGTAAATACATCCAGAAATCAATAACTGCAAACGATAACTCGTACGCACTCGCAGCTTAATCGCTGCTAGCTCTACACCACCTCGCCTCTGGGGTGTGCCGCAAGGCAAGTAGAGTCATTTACAGAGGCTAGGACTCAACCGGGTTACCTGGTTGCTTCCGAAACTTTAGGTAACTCGCTTGGTTGCAGGGTGCACGTCCCCGTCAGCTGAGTTAAATTAAATGACAGTGCTAAGTATGTAGAACTGTCTGTAGAGTGCTTGCGGACGAGGGTTCGATTCCCTCCGCCTCCACCAGTATTCAAAATAAAAGCCCCGCCGGCGCAAGCCGGTGGGGCTTTTGTTTTGAATACCTCTCGTGCAGACCGCGGAATTGAATCCTCGTCCGGCACGGACAAGGGGCGAGCGGGGGTTTCGAGCCGCGCAGCGACGAGCCCGCGAGCGGCCTTGCGCTGGCAAGCGCAAGGGCTCTCCGATTCGCCTGACCAAGGAAATCGCGCAGCGATTTCTGCCTTAATTTCCAGCCACTGCTTCGGATAAAAGCCCCGCCGGCGCAAGCCGGTGGGGCTTTTGTTTTGAATACCTCTCGTGCAGACCGTGAAATTGAATCCTCGTCCGGCACGGACGAGGGGCGAGCGGGGGTTTCGAGTCGCGCAGCGACGAGCCCCCGAGCGACCTTGCGCTGGCAAGCGCAAGGGCTCTCCGATTCGCCTGACCAAGGAAATCGCGCAGCGATTTCTGCCTTAATTTCCAGCCACTGCTTCGGATAAAAGCCCCGCCGGCGCAAGC
>JBJMVU010000121.1:0-17990 GCA_045810485.1 Massilia sp.
CAGGCCGCGGCGGACGGCGTGCCGGTGAAAGGCTATTTCGCCTGGAGCCTGCTGGACAACTTCGAATGGGCGGAGGGGTATCTGCGCCGCTTCGGCCTCGTGCACGTGGACTACGCCACGCAGGAACGGCGCCTGAAGGACAGCGCGAAATGGTATCGCACGTTCCTGCGCGGGACGTGAACATTCGACGGTGATTGACAGCGCGGGCGTTTGCATTCAATATCTGCGGGGTCGATTGGAATCGTTTCCAATTCGCCTCCCACGATAACGAGACACCCCTGGAGACACCCGCATGACCACCCAACGTTCCCGCAAGATCCGGCTCGCCGTCGCGTCCGCGCTGGCGTTCGCCGCGCTGTGCGCGTCGGCCGCGCCCCGGATCGAATCCTGGCCGCACCTGAAGAGCGCCATCGCCCCGGACGCCGCCCTGGAGGCCCGCGTGCGCGAGATCGTCGGCCGCATGACGCTCGCGCAAAAGATCGGCCAGATGACGCAGGCCGAACTCAAGGCCGTGACGCCGGACGACGTGCGCGCGTACTACCTCGGCTCCGTGCTGAACGGCGGCGGCAGCTGGCCGCACAACGACAAGCACGCGCACGCGGCCGACTGGCTGAAGCTGGCCGACGCCTACTACGACGCGTCGATGGCGACGGATATGGCGGTCAAGGTCCCGATGATCTGGGGCACGGACGCCGTCCACGGCCACAACAACGTCTACGGCGCCACCATGTTCCCCCACAATATCGGCCTCGGCGCGGCGCACGATCCGGAACTGGTGAAGGCCATCGGCGCCGCGACGGGCAAGGCCGTGCGCGCGACGGGCATCGCATGGGTGTTCGGCCCGACCGTCGCCGTCGTGCGCGACGACCGCTGGGGCCGGACCTACGAAAGCTTTTCGGAAGACCCGCAACTCGTGCGGCGCCTCGCCGGGCCTTACGTGACGGGCCTGCAGGGCGCGCTGAAGGACGACGCCAGCGTCATCGCCAGCATCAAGCACTACATGGCGGACGGCGGCACGGAATTCGGCGTCAACACCGGCGTCGCGAAGGTCAGCGAGCGCGACATGATGAACATCCACGCGCAAGGCTATTACGCCGGCATCGAGGCGGGCGCGCAGACTGTCATGGCGTCGTTCAACTCGTGGCACGACACGGCGGCGGGCAAGGACTACGGCAAGGTGCACGGCAGCCGCTACATGCTCACCGATATCCTGAAGGACAAGATGGGCTTCGACGGTTTCGTCGTCACGGACTGGAACGGGCACGGCGAAGTGCCGGGCTGCCGCAACGACGGCTGCGCCCAGGCGATCAACGCGGGAATCGACATGGTGATGGCGCCGAACGACTGGAAGGCGTTCATCGCGAACACCGTCAAGGATGTGGACGCCGGCCGGATTCCGATGGCGCGCATCGACGACGCCGTCAGCCGCATCGTGCGTGTCAAACTGCGCGCCGGCGTGTTCGACAAGCGGCCGTCGCAATCCGCGTGGGCCGGCCAGGACGACGCGCTGCTCGCGAAGGACCTGGGCCGCCGGGCCGTGCGCGAATCGCTGGTGCTGCTGAAGAACGAGGGGCCGGCGCTCCCGCTGGCGACGAATAAGCGCATCCTCGTCGTCGGCAAGGCGGCCGACAGCATGGCCAACCAGACGGGCGGCTGGGCGCTGACGTGGCAGGGAACCGCGAACACGAACGCCGATTTCCCGAAGGCCGAGACGATCCTCGCGAGCCTGAAGGCGGCGGGTGCGGAAGTGACGTACAGCGCGGATGCGGCCGACGTGGACCCGTCCCGGTTCGACGCCGTGGTCGCGGTGATCGGCGAAGCGCCGTACGCGGAAGGCGATGGCGATATCGTCCCGTCGGGCACGTTGCGCCATTCCAGCCGCTATCCAGAAGATCTGGCCGTGCTGCGGAAGGTGCACCGCAAGGGCAAGCCGGTGGTGACGGTGTTCCTGTCCGGCCGCCCGCTGTGGGTCAACGATCTGCTGAACCTGTCCGACACGTTCATCGCCGCCTGGCTGCCCGGCACGGAAGGCAAGGGCGTCTCGGACCTGCTCGTGGCCGGCAAGGGCGCGACACCGTATGAATTCAGGGGCAGGCTGTCGTTCTCGTGGCCGAAGTCCGTGTGCCAGACGCCGCTGAACGTGGGCGACGCCGGCTATGCGCCGCTGTTCGCGTACGGCTACGGCCTGAAACGCGGCGAGCGGTCCCACCTCGGTACGCTGGACACGACGTATCCGGCCGGCGGCTGCAGCGCGGCCGGTACGTATCCCGTCCACGGGCAGGCCGACCGCGCCAGCTTCCCGCTGCGCATCGCCACCGGCACGCAAGCGGCGGCGTTGGGCGCGGACCTGAACGCGGGCGCCAGCCTGCCGGGCATCGCGGTCGCCATCGCCCAGATCAGGACGCAGCAGGACGCGAAGCTCGTCACGTGGACCGCGCCGGCGACGTTCGAGGCGCACGGCGGCAAGCCGCTCGCCCTGCCGGCCGCGCTGGCGGACAAGGGCGTGCTGCGCTTCGACACGATCGTGCAGCAGGCGCCCGCCGGCAAGGTGACGATCGCGATGGCCTGCGGCGGCGCGGCCTGCGGCACACCGCTCGACGCAACGCGATTGTTCACGCGGCTGGCCGGCAAGGGCCGGCAAGAGGTCGCGATCCCGCTGGCCTGCTTCCGTGCCCACGGCGTGGACCTGGCGCGCGTGGACACGCCGTTCCGCGTGACGAGCGACGGCCCGTTCGCGGCCGCCTTCGGCAGCGTGGACGTGACCACCGCCTTGGATGCGGTCAAGTGCGGGGACCTGGAATGAGCGCATTGCGCCTGCTGGCCGACATCGGCGGCACGAATGCCCGCTTCGCGCTGCAGGCGCGGGGCGGCGGTGTCGCCGACATCGACGTGCTGGCCTGCCGCGACTACGACCGTATCGACGATGCGATCGCCGCCTACCTGGCCCGCGCCGCCGCGCGCGGGCGCGCGACCGACGGTATCCGCCACGCGGCGATCGCCATCGCGAACCCGGTCGAGGGCGACGTCGTGCGCATGACGAACCATCACTGGCGTTTCTCCATCGCCGCGTTGCGCGCCGCCTGCGGCTACTCGACACTCCTCGTCGTGAACGATTTCGCGGCGCTGGCGCAGGCCTTGCCGCACCTGGACGAGGCGGGCAGGGAACGCATCGGCGGCACGGATACCGTGGCCGTCGAAGGCCGGCCCATCGGCCTCGTCGGGCCGGGCACGGGCCTCGGCGTATCGGGCGTCGTGCCCGCGGGCGGCGGCCGCTGGATCGCGCTGGCGGGCGAGGGCGGCCATGCCAGTTTCGCGCCCGTCACCCGCGACGAGATGCGGATCCTCGACGCGCTGCGCGAAGAACACGGTCACGTATCGGCCGAGCGGCTGCTGTCCGGTCCGGGCCTGGAAGCGATGCACCGCGTGCTGTCCGGCGAACGGCTGGCCGCCGCCGACATCACGGCGCGCGCGCTGGGCGGATCGAGCGGTGCGTGCCGCGCGACGGTCGACGCGTTCTGCGCCGTGCTGGGCGGCGTGGCCGGCAACGTCGCGCTGACCCTGGGCGCGACCGGCGGCATGTACATCGGCGGCGGCATCGTGCCCCGTCTCGGGCCGCTGTTCCACGCGTCCGCCTTCCGTGAACGATTCGCGGGCAAGGGCCGGCTGGAGCCGTACCTGGCGCGCATTCCCACGTATCTCGTCACCGAGCCGTATCCCGCGCTACGCGGCGTGGCCGCGCTGCTCGACGCCGCAACACCATAACCATAACCATAACCATAACAAGCAAGGAGACTTCATGGCAGCTTCCCCCAACCCGTCCGTGCCCGTGGGTGCGGCATCACCGGCGACCGCGACCAACACCGGTCCGCTCGTCATCGTCACGATCCTGTTCTTCATGTGGGGCCTGCTCACGTCGCTGAACGACGTGCTGATCCCGCACCTGAAGGCGATCTATACGCTGAACTACCTGCAGGCGATGCTCGTGCAGTTCTGCTTCTTCGGCGCCTACTTCATCGTGTCGCTGCCGGCCGGCGCGCTGATCCGCCGCATCGGCTACCAGAGGGGCGCCGTCACGGGCCTCCTCATCGCGGCCGCCGGCTGCGCGCTGTTCTATCCGGCCGCGCAGGGCGGCTACGGCCTGTTCCTGTTCGCGTTCTTCGTGCTGGCGTCCGGCATCACGATCCTGCAGGTGGCCGCGAACCCGTACGTGACGGTGCTCGGCCCGGCCGCGACGGCATCGAGCCGGCTGACCCTCACGCAGGCGTTCAATTCGCTGGGCACGACCGTGGGTCCGGCGCTGGGCGGCATGCTGATCCTCGCGGGCGCCGGCAGCGTCGCGGCGGACCAGGCGGCCGCGGTGCAGGGTCCATATCTCGCACTGGCGGCGGCGCTCGCGCTCCTCGCGGTGCTGTTCGCGCTGGCCCGCCTGCCGCGCATCGGCCACGCGGAAGCCGACGTTGCCGCAAACGGCGCGGCCGGCTCGGCGCTGCATTACCGGCACCTGGTGCTGGGCGCCGTCGCCATCTTCCTGTACGTGGGCGGTGAAGTGAGCATCGGCAGCTTCCTCGTGAACTTCCTCGGCGAGCAGAAGGTGGCGGGGATGCCGGCGGCGCAGGCGTCGAACTACGTCAGCGTGTACTGGGGCGGGGCGCTGGTCGGGCGCTTCATCGGATTCGCCGTCATGCGCGTCGTCAGCCCGGGCAAGGCGCTCGCGTGCAACGCGCTCGCCGCCATCGCGCTCGTGCTGGCCGCCATCTTCGGCCAGGGCCAGGCCGCGATGTGGGCGATCCTCGCGGTCGGCCTGTGCAATTCCATCATGTTCCCGACGATCTTCAGCATGGCGCTGCACGGCCTCGGGCGCCATACGGGCCAGGGGTCCGGCATCCTGTGCATGGCCATCGTGGGCGGCGCCATCGTGCCGTTCGCGCAAGGCTGGCTCGCGGACCACATCGGCGTGCAGCCGTCGTTCTTCGTCCCCGCCGCCTGCTACGGCTTCATCCTGTTCTTCGGGGTGAAGTATGCGAACCTGCACCGGCAGAAGGTCGGCGAAGCATGAGGCTGGCGATGCCGGCATCTTTGCAGTAAAATGCCGGCATCCCATTGGGGAGTAGCCTGCTTCCGCCACGCGGAAGTTCCCGTATCAACATACTCGACAGCCCCGGCTGGCGTGGTACGGGCAGCCGTTTCGGTTGGCAAGACCTTTGGTATGCCTGCGCGTTCATCGGGCCGCGCCGGCATGCCTTCGTCATTGCCCGACTGGAACCACAATGAATCTCCTCGCCACTGCAGCCCTCGCCCTCGCGATGTCCACCGACGCTTTCGCCGTCGCCATCGGCAAGGGCGCCGCGCTGCAACGTCCCCATTTCCGCGAAGCCCTGCGCACGGGCGCCATCTTCGGCGTCATCGAAGGTCTCACGCCCGTCATCGGCTGGGCGCTGGGCCACTGGGCGGCGCCGTACGTCGAGGCGTGGGACCACTGGATCGCGTTCACCCTGCTGGGCGTCCTCGGCCTGCGGATGATGCGCGAAGGCTTGTCCGGCGCGGACGACGACGAGGACGAGAAGCCGACGAGCCATTCCTTCTGGCTGCTGGCCGTGGCGGGTTTCGCGACGAGCATCGACGCGATGGCCGTCGGCGTGGGCCTCGCGTTCATCGACGCGAATATCGTCAC
Source organism: Massilia sp. (assembly GCA_045810485.1). Taxonomy (GTDB): domain Bacteria; phylum Pseudomonadota; class Gammaproteobacteria; order Burkholderiales; family Burkholderiaceae_D; genus Telluria. The sequence continues at coordinate 5,672 of JBJMVU010000121.1, forward strand.
GACGGCCGGCGCGATCGGCCTGTCGACGTTCATCATGGTGACGCTCGGCGTGATGGTGGGGCGTGGCCTCGGCAAGCTGGTGGGCAAGCGGGCGGAGGTCGCGGGCGGGCTCGTACTGATCGCGATCGGGTCGCTGATCCTGTACGAGCACCTCGGGCACGGCTGATCAGCAGTGCCCGACCGTCGTCACGGCTTGCCCGCCGGGCAGTAGCGCTCCACGTACTGTTGATGCGGCGGCAGTTGCGACACCGTGCGGCGCACGCCGTTGCGGATGCCGTCCAGGAAGCCGCGCAACTCGTCGTCGCCCATCAGGTCCGCGCTCGGGTGCCAGCGTTCCGGCGTCAGGCCCTGGCCCAGCATCACCTGCACCCACGAGTTTTCCGCGAACAGTTCGTTCCCTTCGCGGAAGACGCGGGCGCTGTCGCGGAACAGGTCGATGCGGTGCTGCAGGCTGTCCGGCACCTGCATCGTCGCCGCGTCGTGCCAGTACGGCGTGTCGCGCCGGTTCGTGACCTTGTAGTGCAGGATGATGAAGTCGCGGATCGTGCGGATGTCTTCCTCGGCCTGCGCGTTGAACTCGTCGATGTCGGACTGCTGGACGCCGTGCGTGGGGAAAATCTGCAGCAGGCGCACGATGCCGCGCTGGATCAGGTGGATGCTCGTCGACTCGATCGGTTCCAGGAAGCCGCTCGCGAGACCCAGGCCGATGCAGTTGCCGGCCCAGACCTTCCGGCGCTGGCCCGGCGTGAAGCGGATCACGCGCGGCTCCGTCAGGACTTTCCCTTCCAGGTTGCCGAGCAGTGTCGCGCGCGCGGTGGCTTCATCCGTGTGGCGGCTGGAGAACACGACGCCGTTGCCGGTACGGTGCTGCAGCGGGATGCGCCATTGCCAGCCCCAGTCGTGCGCCATCGAACGCGTCAGCGGCACGGCCGGACCGGTGGATTCCGTCTGGACGGCGATCGCGCAGTCGTTGAACAGCCACTGCGACCAGTCTTCGTATTCCACGCCCATCGTCTGGCCCAGCAGCAGCGAACGGAACCCCGTGCAGTCGATGAACAGGTCGCCCTCGACGCGCGTGCCCGAATCCAGCACGAGCGCGGTGATGTGGCCCGTGGCCGGATCGGTGTCGACGCTGGCGATCTTCGCTTCGATGCGCTCCGCGCCGAAGTGTTCGGAGAAGCGGCGCAGGTAGCGGGCGTAGCGCGTGGCGTCCAGGTGGTAGGCGTAGTTGATGCCCTGGTTCGGCAGGTGGCCGAAGCGTTTTTCCTGAGACGCGACGAGCTCCAGGCAGTAGTCGCCGTAGTCGCTCGCGAGGCCGCGGTCGCGCCCCTTCAGCCAGAAGTGCTGGAAGCCGGCCGTCCAGTGGTCGGTGCCGGTCATGCCGAACGAGTGGATGTAGTCTTCGCCGCGCGCGCGCCAGCCCTCGAAGCTGATGCCCAGCTTGAACGTGGCCTGCGTGGCCGCCATGAATTCCTGCTCGCCGATGTCGAGCAGGCGGTGGAAGTGCACGAGGCTCGGGATCGTCGCTTCGCCCACGCCCACGGTCCCGATGTCGTCCGATTCGACGAGCTTGATGTCGACGACCTTGCCAAGGGTGCGCGCCAGCGCCGCCGCGGCCATCCATCCGGCCGTGCCGCCGCCGGCGATGACGACGCGGCGGATCGGGCGGCCGCGGTCCCGCTGTTGCCCGTTCTCGTTGTTGTTCTCCATGTCTCTACTCCTGGCTTGTACAGCTTGTGTTCTTATCGGTTGATACGGCGCAGCAGCTGGCCGCGCAGGACCCGCGCGCCGTCTTCGTCGAGCGGCGACAGCGCGTACCGGGCATTCTCCGGCAGGTGCGCGAGATTCGCGGGATCCGGCTCGAAGATATAGTGCCGGAAAATCTCCTGCCATGCGCGCCGCTGCTCGGGCGGCAGGTCGCGCATCGTCAGGATCGCCAGCATCAGCGCGTTGGTCGGCGTGTCCATGTAGTCCGGGGACTGGCGCCACCAGTAATTCACGAGCACGTTGAACGCGGCCAGTGCTTCCACGTGGTGCCACCACATCGATGGGATGAACAGCGCGTCGCCCGGGCCCATCTCGGCCACTTCCGCATGCTGCAGCGCCTCGGCGTAGCGGGGGAAGCGGTCGAAGTCCGGATTGCGCACGTCGACGAGGCTGATCGCCTGGCCGGCCGGGTTGAAGTCGAGCGGCCCGACGTACAGGTTCTTCAACTGGTCGGGCGGGAACAGCGTGAAGCGGCGCTCGCCGACCGCGACGACCGCCACATTGTCGGGCAGGTCGTAATGCGTGGCGACCACGGTGCGGTTGCCGATCCAGATGCTGGCCAGCGGATTGCGGCCGCCGAGGTCGAGGTCGTTGGCGGCGCGCAGGCCGGGCAAGGCGCCGTCGATGGAGGTCGAGCCGACGTAGATCGCGCCCGGATCCGGCCGGACGCGGTGCGCGGCCAGTTCGTCCAGCACCTGGTCGAGCCGCGCGCGCGCGTTCTGGAAGTTGAACCCGGTGACGGTGTCGTTGTAGAAGAACCGCCCGCCGATCTGCGGCGGGCCCAGCATCGCATTCACGGTCGCGTCACGATAAAAGCCGCGCAGGTAGGCGTCCGCGCTCTCCGCGGATTCCCGCCCCGCGCGCACGAGCGGCCAGTCGGCCGCGAGGCCGCGCACGACGTACGGGCGCGTCGCGCACAGCATCTCGTCCGGCAGCTTGCCCGCTTGTTCCAATCCTTCTGCCGCGATTTCCCGGACGTGCTTAACGGAGGCCGTCATTGGCGCGGTTCTTCCGTTGGATCAGGTTGCGGAACTGCGCCAGCGACGCCACCGCCATGTAGATGGCCTGCAGGTAGCCGGCGCGGTGCAGGCGCTCGAGCTGCTCGCCCGTCAGCGCCGCCAGGCGGTCTTCGTTGATCGTGTAGAAGCCGGCCAGGCGGTTCTGCGAGCCGTCGTCCAGTTCCACGTCGAGCACGAACGACTCGATCAGTTCCAGCTCGACGAGCGCGCCGACGAACGCGCGCGACGCCGCGACGCCTTCGTGGATGGTGCGCAGCACGGAGCTGATGCGCTCCAGGTATTCGCTCGTGCCGCCGTAGGTCAGGAACAGCGCCTCGCCCTCGATGCCGCCGTCGCGCACGCGCGGGCTGTCCAGGTCGATGTGGACCGACAGCTCCTCGCCGCCGCGGCCGATCATGAACGGCTGGCGTTCGATGGTCAGCGGGATCGTCGGCGCGTCCCAGCCGTTCGGGCCGAGGAACAGGTTCTCGCCCTGTTCGAAGCCCAGCAGCGCGATCGCGTCGTAGCCGCCGTTGCCGTCCTGCGCGAAGACGATCGGGTAGCAGGCCTGCAGGTCGCGGAATTCGGCGGGGAAGGTCAGCGCCGACATCACGGCGTCGCCGTAGGCCGCGCTACGGGCGGTGACCACGCGCAGGTGCTTGTGGTCGACGTTGTTCAGGGGTGCATGGTTGGCCATCGGTGGTAGTCTCTCGCTCAGTTGGCGTTATTGGTGTTTTGGTGGTGGCGGTGGCTCCGCTAGCCCGGCGGCATGCCGAACTGGCGGATGTGGTGGAGCATCTCGCGGTTCGCGGGCAGCTGCGGCAGCATGCGGGCGGTGAGCCGCGCGGCCTCGCGGAAATACTGGTCCGCGCGCCCGGGCAGGTCGGACGCGCGCTCCGTCAGCTCGGGCCGGAAGCCCATCCCGTACAGGATGTACTGCCAGCTGGCGGACGGGAAGATCTCTTCGATGCGGGGGAAGTCGCGCCGCGACGGCGCCCGCGTGCGCCACAGCGCGAGCAGTTCGCGCAGGCGCGGCGACTGCGTGTGCGGCGCGCGGTGATCGAGCCAGTAGCCGGTGTCCGTGCGCTTCGACAGCACGTAGTGCAGCTTCAGGAAGTCGATGATCCGCTCCCACCGGTACGTGAATGCGTCGTTGAAGCGGGCGGAGATCGTGTCCATCTGCGCGCGCGTCGCGGGCAGATCGTCCGCCAGCCAGGCCGCGGACAGTTCCACGAGCGCGAGCGCGGATGCTTCCAGCGGCTCGATGAATCCGGCCGACAGGCCGATCGCGACGACGTTCTTCTCCCAGAAGCGGGCGCGGTAGCCAGGGTCGAACGCGATCTTGCGCGGCGCCGGGATGTCCCCCGTGGTCCCGGTCTCCGCCAGATAAGTACGCAGCGTCCGTTCGGCCGCGCCGTCGTCGACGTGCGCGCTCGAATACACGTAACCGACGCCGCGCCGGGTCGGCAGGCCGATGTCCCAGGTCCAGCCGTGCGACTGCGCGGTGGACGTCGTCTGCGACGCGATCGGCGTGTCGGCGGCGGGGTAGGGCGCCTGCACGGCGAGGGCGCGGTCGTTGAACAGCACGTCGCGCTGCGACACGAGCGGCACGCCGTAGTGGCGGCCCAGCAGCAGCGACGCCATGCCGGTGCAATCGATGAACAGGTCGCCCTCGACGACACCGGCTTCGCGCGTGCGCAAGGCCGCGACGTCGCCGTCGTCGGTCGAGAGGATGTCGACGACGTGGGCCAGCACGTGGCGCACCCGCAGCTTTTCGACGCAGTGCTTCTGCAAGAAGACGCCGAACTTGCCGGCGTCCAGGTGGTAGCCATAGTTGGCGACGCCCGCGAATTCGGGCGTCTGCGGCTGCTTGGGCGCGCGGCCCTGCACGCACAAATGCGGCTGGTAGCTGACCAGGTCCGCGAACGGGACGCCGCGGTGCGACCGCTGCCACGCGGCGACGAGGTTCGCCTCGGCATAGCCCTGGGGCAGGGAAAAGGGGTGGAAGTAGATGTCGTCGTCGCTGCCGTCGACCCAGCGGTCGAAGCGCGAACCCTGCTTGAACGCGGCGTCGCATTCGCGGAAGAACGCGGCCTCCGAGACGCCGATGCGCTGCAGGGTCTCGCGCATGGACGGCCACGTGCCTTCGCCGACACCGATGGGCGGCACGCCGGGAGATTCGACGAGCGTGACGGCCAGGCGCGGGTGTTCGGCCGCGAGGACGGCGGCCGTCAGCCAGCCGGCGGAGCCGCCGCCGACCACCACGACCTGTTCGATGGGTTTGCTCATCACAGCTTCCTTTTTCGGTGGGCCGCATGAGTCTACCCGAAAAAGCTGTTTTTGGAACAACTTTTTGATCGATGAAACCGATTACGGCAGGCTGCACATCCGCCGCATCCGGATCGTGTCCGCGTAGGGTGGGCGGCCCTCCGCCCACGCGCAACGCCGACAAACCGCGGGAGTCACGCGTGGGCACGGTGTGCCCACCCTACGGACCCGATCAGAACTTGTACCGGGCGCCCAGCATGTAACGCGGTCCGGTCTGCGTCACGTACAAGGCCTGCTGCGTGGTGCGGCCGTGGACGCGGCTCGTCTCGTTCGTCAGGTTGATGGCTTCGAACTGCACGACCAGCTTCGGCGTGACGTTGTAGCCGACCGACAGGTCGAGCTGGCCGTACGGCTCCACGTAGTTCGGGTTCGGGCCGGCGCCGTCGAATGTCGACGACAGGAACTCGCCGCGCCAGTTGTACGCCGCGCGCACGTTCCACTTGTCGTTCTCGTAGATGCCGACCAGGTTGGCGGAGTTCGACAGGCCGACCAGTGCGAACTGCTCGCCCACGCTGCCGTTATCGTACCGCAGTCCGGAGTGGACGTACGTGTAGTTCGCCGAAATGCCGAAGCCGGTGTTGCCGAACATGTGCTGGAGGTTGAATTCCAGGCCGTTCAGGCTTGCCTTCTTCTGGTTCGAGAACGTCGTGATCTGGAAGTGCGCCACCGGATCGCCCGGCTGGCCGACGATGTTGCCGGTCGGGTTGCCGCTGCTGTCCACGCCCGTCACCGTCACGCCAGCCGCCGTCGGGTGGTTCTTGAAGATGTAGTTGCGGATGCAGGCCGGATCCGTGCCGCAGCCCGAGGCCGACGCTTCGTTCCACAGCGCGCCGCCGACGGGGGTGTGCAGGTTGAACGGCGTGGCGTCGATCTTCGACTGGCCGGCGTAGTTCTCCAGGTCTTTATAGAACGCGTTCACGGAGAAGAAGCTGTCCTTGCCGTAGTACCACTCCCACGACAAGTCGAAGTTCTTCGACCTGACGGGTTTCAGCGCCGGGTTGCCCTGCGAGCCCGTGCCGCCGTCGACGCGCGCCAGCGTATTCAGAATCTGGCCGCCGGCGATCTGGTCGTAGCGCGGACGGCCGATCGTCTCGCCGTAGCTCGCGCGCACCTTCATGTCGTCGCGCAGGTCCATGTCCCAGTCGACCGACGGCAGCAGGTGGTGGTATTTGCCGGTCAGCGTGGTGAACGTCGGGGCGCCGAACGTGACCGGGAACTCGTTGGCGGAGACCATCGTGATGGCGGTAGCCGCCGGCACGAGTGCGGTGGAGACGACGTCGGTCTTTTCGTAGCGCACGCCGATCGCGGTGTGCATCGGCAGCGCCGTATCCCAGTCCGTATTGAACTGCAGGTACAGGCTCTTCGATTTTTCGCCGGTGCGCTGGTCCGTGTCGTACGTGTTCTTCGGCATGTACAGCTCGGGCAGGCCGGACGCCTTCGCCACCACGTCGCGCACCTGCGCGAAGTTGAAGGTGTAGAACGTGTTGAACAGGTTCGGGTTCTGGCTGCCGGCCAGCTGGTCGAAGTACTGGCGGATCGTGTCGGCGTGCCACAGGCTGCTCGGGTAGTCGGACGGCTTGGTCGCGCCGGTCCAGGCGTCGCGCTGCTGGGTGGAGAACGCGGACCGGTTCTTGACCTCGACGGTGCCGATGCCGAAGTTCAGGTTCGACGATTCGAGCATGCGCAGGCGGCCCTTGAACTGGAGCTGGTCGACCTCGCCCTTCATATAGCCGTTCTGGAACACGGAGCCCGTGACCTGCTGCGGCGCGCCTGTGAAGTTGGCGCCCTTGATCGACAGGACGGGGAATTCCTGCGAGAAGTCGGCCGTCGTGTCGCCGCGCGAGAAGCTCGCGGTGCCCAGCGTATTGTTCGAGCCGAACGGGCTGTCCGCCTTGGATTCCGCGGTCGAACGGTGCGCGTCGAATTCGAACTTCAGATCATTCGTGGCGCGCCACTGGGCGTTGAAGCCGAGCGACTTGTTCTGCGTCCTGGTGGCGAAGTTCGCGCCGCCCATCGCGATGTCGCTGTTCCCGGCCGGGAGGAATTCCGTGTACACGAGCGGCGCGGCGATCGGGCCGTTGGTCCACGATGATGCCGATGGGCCGAAGTTGAACCACGCGGAGACGTCGTTGCGCTTCGTCTGCAGCTTGTTTTCCGAGTACGTATAGTCGAGGGTCGTCGTCAGCTCCTTGACCGGCTGCCACTGCAGGGTCAACTGGCCGTTGGTGCGCTGGCGCTTCACGCCCGTCATGCTGTAGTTCAGGTTCTGCGGCACCTGGTAGATGTCGCCGGGCTTCGGACGGTTCGTGATGTTTTCGGAGCCGGCGGCGCCCGGCTGCGGGATCGTGCCCCAGTTGTTTTCGTCGCCGCGGAAGGGACCCTTCCAGCCGTTGCCGACGGAGGCCTGGTTGAAGCCCAGGTTGCGTTCCTGGTAGCTGGCCGACACGCCCAGGCCCCAGTGGCCGTCTTTCGACGTCGTCGAATAAATGCCCGAGAATTCCGGCGTCGTCGAGGTGCCGGCCTTGACGTCGCCCGGCAGGTTGTTGTTCGACGTGTCGTGCACGGCCTTGATGCCGATGCTCGAATACGTGCCCAGTTTATCGAGCGGACGCGCCGTGATCACGTTGACGGTGGCGCCGACGCCGCCGGTCGGGGTCTCGGCGCGGCTGGTCTTGTAGACCTGCAGCTGCGAGATCGCTTCCGACGCCAGGTTCGAAAAGTCGAACGAGCGGCCATTCAGGTCGCCCAGGTTCGACGTCGGCATCTGGCGGCCGTTCAGCAGCACCATGTTGAAGTCGGGGCCCACGCCGCGCACGGTGATCTTCTGGCCTTCGCCGTTCACGCGGTCGATCGACACGCCCGAGATGCGCTGCAGCGATTCGGCGAGGTTCGTGTCGGGGAATTTGCCGATGTCCTCGGCCACGATGCCGTCGACGATGCCGTCCGACTGGCGTTTCAGGTTCAGCGACGAGGCCAGCGACTGGCGCAGGCCGGTGACGGTGACCTGCTGGATCGACGTGGTCGGGATGTCGCCGCCGCGGGTGTCTTCGGGCGCGGCCGTCTGGGCGTAGGCCGGGATCAGGGCGGCGCAGGCGCTCGCCACAGCGAGGCTCATCAGTTTTTGGTTTGCCTTTGGGTAATGCATTGGGTCTCCTCTGTTTTTATCTCTTTGTTCTTCGCCGCTTCAACATCGTTTCCAATCTCTGGAAACGTTTCCATATGCTGGTCGAATCTTATGTTCAGAAAAAACAATTGTCAACGGAATATTCAGTAGTGCGTGGCCGAAACGGCACACCGGGAAACAGTGCACGTTTGACATCGAAAAATCCCCGGTGCTATAGTGGAAACTGGCTGGAACCGTTTCCAAAGGAGTCCGCATGACCCCGTTACGCATCGTCGCCTTGCTCGCCATTTGCATGTCGTTCGGGACCGCGGTCCAGGCACGGGCGACGGGCACGCCGCCCACGCAACCGCCGGGCTGGGTACTCGACTGGCACGACGAATTCGACGGCCCGACGCTGGACCCGGCCAAATGGGTCCCGGAGACGGGCGGCGACGGCTGGGGCAACCAGGAACTGGAGTTCTATACGGGCCGGCCGGACAACGTGCGCGTCGACGGCGGCAACCTCGTCATCGAGGCGCGCCGCGAAGACTACAACGGACGCCACTACACCTCGGCGCGGATCAAGACCGCCGGCAAGGTCGAGCGCACCTACGGCCGCTACGAGGCCCGCATCAGGATCCCGCGCGGGCAGGGGATCTGGCCCGCGTTCTGGCTGCTCGGCGCCGACGTCGGCCAGGCCGGGTGGCCGCGCTGCGGCGAGATCGACATCATGGAAAACATCGGCCGCGAGCCGGACCTCGTGCACGGCACCCTGCACGGTCCCGGCTACAGTGGCGACAAGGCGATCGGCAAGCCGCAAAAGCTCGACAAAGGGGCGTATGCGGACGGATTCCACGTCTACGCCGTCGAATGGGAACCGCGCGAGATCCGCTGGTACCGCGACGGCATCCTGTACCACACGGCGCGGCCCGACACCGTCACGGGCGACTGGGTGTTCGACCATCCGTTCTTCGTGATCCTCAACCTGGCCGTCGGCGGCGGCTGGCCCGGCAACCCGGATGCGACGACGGCGCTCCCCCAGCGGATGCTGGTCGACTACGTGCGCGTCTACCAGCGCGCGCATTGACGAATTGTCATGACGAAGTTAGCGCTCTCATGGCATCATGGCGGGCTTGGGCGCCGCGCGGGGCGGCGCCCGGCGGGTCGTGGAGAAGCGCATGCGGGTGTGGCAGTGGTGGGCGGTGGGCGTGGCGGCGTTGACGGTGGCGGGATGCGCGCCGCCCGTGCGTCTCATGCAATCGCTGGCCGACCCCGAGATCCAGCGCGCGATGCGGCGCGAGCAGGTGCAGGGCCTCGCGCTGGCGACGATCGAGAACGGGCAGGTCGCGAAAGTGAAGGCGTTCGGCACCCGCAACGCGTCGCTCGGCCAGCCGCTCACGCCGGACACGATCATGGCCGGCGGCGCCATCACGAAGGCGGCCTTCGCCTACATGCTGCTGCAGCTGGCGGACGAAGGCCGGCTGGACCTGGATGCGCCCCTCACGAAGCTGCTGCCGCATCCGCTGCCCACGTACCGCGAGCGTCCCTACGACTTTTCCGACCTCGCCGGCGACGCGCGCTGGCAGGCGCTCACGCCGCGCATCCTGCTCGGGCACGGCGGCGGCCTCGCGAACTACCGCTGGCTGGAACCGGGCGGCCGCATGCGCATCCACTTCGAGCCGGGCTCGCGCTACGCTTATTCGAGCGAGGGCTACACGATCCTGCAGCTGATCGTCGAACAGGGGTTGCGGCTGGACGTGGCGCAGGAGATGCGGCGGCGCGTGTTCGACCGCTTCGGCATGCGCAACACGAGCATGCACTGGCGCGCGGAGTTCGCCGAGAACGTGGCGGACGGCTACGCGTTCGACGGCGCCCTGCAGCCGCACGAACGGCGCTACCGCGTGCGCGCGGCCGGGTCGATGGAGACGACGATTGCCGACCAGGCCAAACTGTGGGCCGGCATCATGCGCGGCGACGGCCTGCGGCCCGACACGCGCGCCGCGTTCTCGACGGGCTGGCTGCCCATCGCATCGCGCCACCAGTTCCCGACCATGGACGGCGCCGAGGCCGCGTGGCCGCAGAAGCTGGCGGCGGGCCTGGGCGTCGTCACGTTCGAGGACCGGACGGGCCCCGGCTGGTTCGACGGCGGCCACGACGACGCGACGGCGGCCTTCGTGCTGTGCCTGGAGACGGGCCAGCGCTGCGTCGTGATGCTGTCGAACGATGTGCGCGCCGAGCGCCTGTTCCCGGAACTGGGCCGGCAGGCGCTCGGTCCCGACGACGTGCCGTGGAGCTGGAAATATGACTGGCTGGATCAACCTTGACGCCGCCGGCGCGGCGGGGATGCCGCGGCCGGACGTGCCGGACGCGCGCTTCGAGGACGCGTTCCGGCGCTGGCTGCTGCGCGCGCTCGGCGAGCCCGCCGGCAGCTGGCGCGCGGGCGTGCGCGCGCTGTGCTTCAACGTCTACCCGGCGACGGACGCGGCGCACGCCGTGGAACTGATCGGCGCGGCGGACTGCGATCCCACGGCCGCCGACTGGGCGCTGGACGAAGTCTGGCTGCCGTCCCGTCCCAGCCTCGCGCTGCCCGCCGCCGTGCTCGATGCCGACGACGGCGTGCTGCTGGTGCGGCGCCTGCTGCGCGAGGCGCTCGCCGATGCCTTCGCGGGCGCGCGCCTGAAACGCTATCCGCGCGTCGCCGTGGGCCAGGTGGACGGCGCACTCGACGTGATGTGGGAGCGCACGCCGGTCTGAGTCGCGTCCGGGCCGCCTTCGGCAAGGATCGCCGCCAGGCGTTACACTTGCCGCTTTGACCGGAGCGCACGTTGTCCCCATCGCCTTCGCCCATCGAGGTGCTCGACCGTCCGCGGCATGACGCTGCGACGCAACCCCACATGCCCACGTGGCTGATGCTACTGGTCGCCGCCGCGTGCGGCCTGATCGTCGCGAATCTATATTATGTCCAGCCGCTCGTCGGCCCGATCCGCGACGCCATCGGCCTGCCGGCCGGCGCCGCGGGCCTCCTCGTCACCCTCACGCAGCTCGGCTATTGCGCCGGCCTGCTGCTCGTGGTGCCGCTCGGCGACCTGCTGGAAAACCGCAAACTCGTGCTGGCCCTCGTGGCCCTGCTCGTGGTGGCGCTCGTCGCCGCGCCCATCGTGCCGACGTTCGGTCACCCGGCGCCCGCGTTCCTCGCCTGTTCGCTGGCGATCGGCTTCGGCGCCGTCGCCGTGCAGGTGCTCGTGCCGTACGCATCCCACATGGCGGCCGAGCACGTGCGCGGGCGCGTCGTCGGCAACATCGTCAGCGGGTTGATGTTCGGGATCATGCTCGCCCGGCCAGTCGCCAGTTTCATTACGCACGCGTGGTCGTGGCAGGGCGTGTACGCGCTGTCGGCCGTGCTGATGGTGGTGCTGGGGATCGTGCTGCGCGTGCTGTTGCCGACGCGCCGGCCGCACGCGACGCTCGGCTATGGCGCATTGCTGGCGTCGATGGCCGGTCTCGTGCGCGACCTGCCCGTGCTGCGCCGCCGCGCCATCTATCAAGCGGGCATGTTCGGCGCGTTCAGCGTGTTCTGGACCGTCACGCCGCTGCTGCTCGCAAGCCCGGCCTACGGCATGAACCAGCGCGACCTCGCGTGGTTCGCGCTGGCCGGCGTCGCGGGCACCATCGCGGCGCCGCTCGCCGGCCGCGTGGCGGACCGCGGCTGGACCCGTCCGGCGACGGCGTTCTGCATGCTCCTGGGCCTTGTGTCGTTTTTGCCGACCCTGGGCCTGGCCGGCGGCGGCAGATTCGGTGTCGGCATCCTCGTGGCGGCGGCCATCGCGCTGGACTTCGCCGTGTCGGGCAATCTCGTGCTGGGCCAGCGTGCGATCTACGCGCTGGGCGCGGAAGTGCGCGGGCGCGTCAACGGCCTGTACATGGCGACGTTCTTCCTGGGCGGCGCGACCGGATCGGCCGTGGGGACATGGAGCTATGCGCACGGCGGCTGGCAGGCCGCGTGCGCCGTGGGGATGGCATTGATCGGGGCGGTGCTGCTGGTGTTTCTCACCGAACCCCGCGGGATCACTTCGCGGTCTTGAGCATCGCCGGATAGCCGACGTCTTCCGTCGCCTTTTTCAGG
>JBJMVU010000122.1:0-17108 GCA_045810485.1 Massilia sp.
ACCCATCCGAGCGAAGTCAGCGCATCGACGCTGTACGCCTCGGCGCGCTTCAATGCCTTCATCGTCGCGGCCACCACGGGCAACCCGCAGGCCATGAGCTCGGAAAAGGAGCGGGCGCTGGAGTATTTCACCGACCAGTTCCGCAAGATGATGGAAGCGAATCTCGACGATTTCATCGAGAACTACGACCAGTACATGAAGCCCGCGGCGAAGTAATCGCTGCGCTCCATGGACGGCCGCCGCGTGCGGCCATTTTTTTTGTGCGTTGGCGCCTGCAGGGAGATGACGTTCAAGCCACGTGCCTGTGACAGCAGTTATTATATTGTCATTACCAGTTCACTCCATACCGATGAGTTTCGACCTCTATTTGATTCGTCTTGAAAACGGCGAGCCTGTCCAGCCTGACCGGAGCGCCATCCTCGAGGTGTTCCGGCGTTATCCCAACGTGGATGCCGACGGATCGGACTTTTATGACGTGTCGTTCGACGACGGCAGCCACGTGCAGTTGTTGGCCAAGGGGCTGGAAACGGACGAAGAGCTCAATATTTGTACATTTTACCTGCGCAACTTTACCTTCCCGATCATGCGCTTCATCTACGAGGTCGCAGTGGCGGGCGACATGATGGTGATGAATCCGCAAGGACAGGGCACCGAAGATTCGCCGGCGGCGCTCATCGTGAACGAAGCGCAGCGACAGCGCCTGTGGGCCGACCCCGGCCATGTGCAATTACTCACGTCCGCACAAGACCTGGGGCGGGCGCTCGGTGGCGATGTGAGCGGCTGGCAGGCGTATCGCGATCAGGTGGTTGGCGGCAATCAGAAAGATAAATAATGGGCAAAACCCGCCTCGAAGCCTTGAGCGACGGCGTCATCGCCATCATCATCACCATTATGGTGCCGGAACTCAAAGTCCCGCACGACCCCGATTTCCGCGCGCTGATCCCGCTGTGGCCGGTGTTCATGAGCTACGTGCTCAGTTTCATCTACGTGGGCATCTACTGGCACAAGCTCCACTATGCAAATTACTCCCTTTAATTATATTTTTTTACCGGCCCAGGGATTAGCAGAACCCCGTGTCGCGAGGTTCTGCCACGTCCGATCGAAATGGAGGCCTAACGGTTCTTGCGACGGCTCAACCCGACCCCTGCCAACCCCAGGCAAAGCAGAGCGAGTGAAGCGGGTTCCGGGACGTTTTCTGCAACGTCGGATTGAACAATTACCTGAAGATTTTCTGGCTCCAGACCAAATAGCGACGTTATGTCTTGTAAGCCGCCCGTTTCCGTCACGCTACCGAAGACCGGCCCCGATGCTTGCTGAGGATCCGAAAAGAATTGGATGGCAAACGACTCGCAGCTCGATCCACTCGGAGCGCCAACGGAAGCGCAAAAAGCAGTATCTGTGAGCAGCCCGCTTGCCGTTATCACTATCGAGTCACTTACCGTGCCATCTCCTTCTAACAGATCCACTCTGCGTGACCAAGGACCTGACGGAGCATTCGCATTTCCCAAGTGAGCGTATCCAATCAAATCCAAAAATTCTGGAGATGAATTCGCAGTAATTCCAGTCAATGTTGTCGAAAAAGTAATTGGGCTCGTCTCGTCCGCATTTTCCGCAATGGTGATCACCGCAGCGGATGAAGCAACGGACCATACTAAAGCCGAAAATCCGAGCACTAGAAGACGTGCATTTCTTGCGATAGAAAATTTCATGTCGACACCCTATTCGAATTCATGTTAGAGAAAGAATAACCATAACCGGTTGCAACATTTTATGTAATCAGCATGCCTCGCATCTTGGATCTCACCTAGTCAAAAAAGAAACAAAAACTTGAATTGACTGGTCGAAGAATATAAGCAAGAACCATGCGAGTAACTAATTTATTTATAAATCAACCGGTTAATATATGTTTTATGTGGGGAACGTCTGAAATGTAAAATTTTCTGACACAAAGGGCTTGCAATTTAAGCCCGGGCGCACAAGTCCATACGCTGAACGGACCGGAGATTGGGTGCGGAGGAAGGCGAAAGATCGAACCCGGAATGAATGAAATGTGTTGCCAATATCGGACAGAAAAACCACCGGCATCTTGCGAGAGACGTATAGCATGCGCTGTTCCCTAATCAAGAGAGTGAGAGACTAGAACGATGGGCAAAACCCGGCTAGAAGCCTTCAGCGACGGCGTCATCGCCATCATCATCACCATCATGGTGCTGGAACTCAAAGTCCCGCACGATCCGGATTTCCGCGCGCTGATTCCGCTGTGGCCGGTGTTCATGAGCTACGTGCTCAGTTTCATCTACGTGGGCATCTACTGGAACAACCACCACCACATGCTGCACGCCGTGAAGGAAGTCAGCGGCGGCGTCCTGTGGGCGAATCTTCACCTGCTGTTCTGGTTGTCGCTGATTCCGTTCGTGACCGCGTGGATGGGCGAGAACCATTTCGAGACCGGGCCGACCGCGGCATACGGTTTTGTCCTGTTCATGTGCTCCGTCGCCTATCTGGTGCTGGTGCTGGCGCTGACAGCGAACCATCCCAAGAACGCGGCCCTGGCCGAGGCCATCGGCGAGGATCGCAAGGGCAAGCTGTCGTGTGTCCTGTATCTCTGCGGCGTCGGGCTGGCATGGTTCGCGGCCTGGCTTGGCTTCCTGGTCTATGCCGCCGTCGCGATCGTGTGGCTGATTCCTGACCGGCGCATCGAGGAAAAAGTCGCCGAGGAGACCGAGCAGGAAGAGCAATCCGAGCAGGGCTGAACCAACTGCAAACCCCCTTTTTTCGGCCGTAAATATGTAACTTGCGGCAATATCCCTGCTATCCTTAGGGCGCACTTTCGCCGCCGGGTTCGTCCCGGCGGTTTCCATTATGGAGGTGCACGCAGCAAGAAGAGATCGGTCCGTGGCACAAGCACGGTCGGATCCGACAACCCTCCGGAGAGCCCAAAGAATGAACCGTTCGCACATCCTGGCCGTCGCTGTTACCGCAGCCTTCGCCAACCTGGCCCATGCCGCCCCTGCTTCGCTGCTGCCGGCGTCCAACCCTTTCGCCAAGCCGAGCACCCTGCAATACCAGTACCCGGCCTTCGACAAGATCAGGAACGAGGACTTCGCGCCGGCGTTCGAAGAAGGCATGCGCCAGCAGTCGCTGGAAATCGAGGCGATCGCCGCTAGCCGTGCCGCGCCGACCTTCGACAACACGATCGTCGCGATGGAACGTTCGGGCCTGCTGCTGAACCGCGTCTCGACCACGTTTTATAACCTGGTTGGCTGCAACACCAATCCCACGCTCGACGCGCTCGACAAGGATCTCGCGCCCAAGCTGGCCGCCCACAGCGACAAGATCCGCCTGAACGAGAAGCTCTACAAGCGCATCCAGACGCTGTACGACAAGCGCGCCAGGCTCCACCTCGATCCGGAATCGGCCTATCTGCTCGAGCGTTATCACACCGACTTCGTCCGCGCCGGCGCCAGGCTGTCCGCCGCCGACAAGGAAACGCTGAAGGCGTATAACGGCAAGATCGCCGCCCTGCAGACCCAGTTCAGCCAGAACGTGCTGAAGGAAGCCAACGCGTCGGCGCTGGTCGTCGACACGCGCGACGAGCTCGCCGGCATGTCGGACAAGGCGATCGACGCCGCCGCCGCGCTGGCCAAGAAAGATGGCCTCGACGGCAAGTTCAAGGTGCCGGTCGTGAACACGACGCAGCAGGCGCCCCTGTCCGTGCTGACCCACCGCGCCACGCGCGAAAAACTGCTGGCGCTGTCGCTGGCCCGCGGCAGCCACGGCGGTGACTACGACAACCGCCAGGTCGTGCTGGACCTCGCCAAGGCACGCGCCGAGCGCGCCAAGCTGCTGGGCTATCCGAACCACGCCGCCTACATGCTGGAAGACCAGACCGCCAAGACGACGGACGCCGTCAACAACCTGCTGTCCGAATTCGCCAAGCCGGCTGTGCGCAATGCGAAGAAGGAAGCGGGCGAGATCCAGAAGGTCATCGAGCTTGAGGGCGGCAAATTCCCGGCGACCGCCTATGACTGGAACTATTACACCGACAAGGTGCGCCAGGCACGCTATGCGTTCGACGAAAACCAGCTGCGTCCCTATTTCGAGTACAACAATGTCCTGCTGAACGGCGTGTTCTTCGCGGCCACCAAGGAATACGGAATCACCTTCAAGGAACGCCACGACCTGCCGGTGTACAACCCCGACGTGCGCGTGTTCGACGTGTTCGACGCCGACGGCAAGCAGCTGGCCATCTTCCTGCACGATCCGTATGCGCGCTCGAACAAGCGCGGCGGCGCGTGGATGAATGCGTATGTCGGCCAGAACAAGCTGCTGGGCACGCATCCGGTCATCGCGAACCACCTGAACATCCCGAAGCCGGCGGCCGGCGAGCCGACGCTGCTGACGTACGACGAAGTGCGCACGATGTTCCACGAGTTCGGCCATGCGCTGCACGGCATGTTCTCCAACGTGAAATACCCGCGCTTCTCGGGCACCCGCGTGCCGCGCGACTACGTCGAGTTCCCGTCGCAGGTCAACGAGATGTGGGTGGCGTGGCCGGAAGTGCTGGCCAACTATGCCAAGCACTACCAGACGGGCGCGGCCATGCCGAAGGAGCTGCTGGATAAAGTCCAGGCATCGTCCAAGTTCAACGAGGGTTATCGTACGACCGAATACCTCGCCGCATCGATCCTCGACCAGAAATGGCATCAACTGGGCGCCGGGCAGATCCCGAATGACGTGCTGGGCTTCGAAGCGAGCGCGCTGATCGAGGCCGGCGTCGACTTCCCGCTCGTCCCGCCGCGCTACCGCACGACGTACTTCTCGCACGTGTTCTCGGGCGGCTATTCGGCCGGCTACTACGGCTACCTGTGGGCCGAGAAGCTGGACGCCGACACCGTCGAATGGTTCAAGGAAAACGGCGGCCTGACGCGCAGGAACGGCGACCGTTTCCGCCAGATGCTGCTCTCGCGCGGCGGCACGATGGACGCGATGGACATGTACCGCAACTTCCGCGGCCGTGATGCGAAGATCGAGCCGCTGCTGGAGCGCCGCGGCCTGACCGGCGAGTAATTGACGCGCGCGCTGTTCCCCCCGGGAGCGGCGCGCCAATTCGCCCCCATCGGGTGTAGACTTCTCACAACATCATGACGTGAGAAAGCCATGCTGCCCGAAAACGAAAACACCCTGAAAGCGCACCTCAAGACGCTGCACCGCAGCCTCGAGGAAACCGGCGAAGTCGACGACGAACTGGAAATGCTGCTGCGCCAGCTCGACGGCGACATCAAGCACGTACTCAGCAAGCGCGCCCAGGACGCCGACGCGAACACGTACGGCCTGGCCTCGCGCACGCAGGAGCTGACGGCCCGCTTCGCACTCCGCCATCCGCACCTGGAACCGGCCCTGCGCGAGCTCGGCAATATCCTGGCGAGCATGGGGATTTAACGACAAGCCATTGAAAATTAAGCCATTTTTAGAGAGGCTCGCAGCTTAAACAGGCGTTTTCCGGTAAAATGCCGACCAATGAACTCCCCTGCCAATCTTTTCACGAACGTCGCCAAGCGTTCCAGCCGCGCCCCCGCGGCCCCGTTCCTGCCCATGTCCCGCGCCGAGATGGACAAGCTGGGGTGGGATTCGTGCGACATCATCCTGATCACGGGCGACGCCTACATCGACCATCCGAGTTTCGGCATGGCCCTCGTCGGCCGCCTGCTGGAAGCGCAGGGGTACCGCGTCGGCATCATCAGCCAGCCGGATTGGACCTCCGTGGAACCGTTCCGCGCGCTGGGCAAGCCGAACCTGTACTGGGGCATCACGGCCGGCAATATGGATTCGATGGTCAATCGCTACACGGCCGACCGCAAGATCCGCTCCGACGACGCCTACACCCCGAACGCCGAGCCCAATAAACGGCCGGACCGCGCCGTGACCGTGTACTGCCAGCGCGCGCGCGAAGCGTTCCCGGGCGTGCCCGTCATCGCCGGCTCGATCGAGGCGTCGCTGCGTCGCATCGCGCACTTCGACTACTGGTCGGACAAGGTGCGCCGCTCCGTGCTGTTCGAATCGAAGGCCGACCTCGTCATCTTCGGCAACGCCGAACGCGCGCTCGTCGATGTCACCCGCCGCATCGCGGCAGGCGAGAACATCAAATCCATCCGCGACCTGCGCGGCACGGCGTTCCTCGTGCCGCACGGCTGGTTGCCGGACGAAGAATGGACCGTGCACAATTCCACCCGCGTGGACGTGCCGGGCCGCATCGACGTGCAACCGAACCCGTACGCGATGGCGCTGGAAGATCCGAAGCAATGCGCGCTGGATAATGCGCAGCCGGAACCGGAAGTGAAGCCTATCGTCATCATGACGCGCGAACAGCGCCAGGCGGCCGCGCGCGAGAAAGCGCAAAAGACCGTCGTCCGCCTGCCATCGTTCGAGACCGTCAGCGAGGATCCGGTGATGTACGCGCACGCGTCGCGCGTGTTCCACCTGGAATCGAACCCGGGCAATGCGCGCGCGCTTGTGCAGCAGCACGGCGACCGCGACGTCTGGCTGAACGCACCGCCGCTGCCGCTCGCGATGGACGAGATGGACGGCGTCTACGACCTCCCGTACGCGCGCGCGCCGCACCCGAGCTATGGCAAGGCGCATATCCCGGCGTGGGAAATGATCCGCTACTCCGTGAACATCATGCGCGGCTGCTTCGGCGGCTGCACGTTCTGCTCGATCACGGAGCACGAGGGCCGCATCATCCAGAGCCGCTCGGAACCGTCGATCCTGCGCGAAATCGAACTGATCCGCGACACCACGAAAAACTTCGCCGGCACCATCACGGACCTGGGCGGCCCGACCGCGAACATGTACCGCCTCGCGTGCAAGGACAAGAAGATCGAGGAAACGTGCCGTCGCCTGTCGTGCGTGTACCCGACCATCTGCAGCAACCTCGGCACGGACCACAGCAAGCTGATCTCGCTGTACCGCAAGGCGCGCGCTATTCCCGGCATCAAGAAGATCCTGATCGGTTCGGGCCTGCGCTACGACCTCGCCGTGCGCTCGCCGGAATACGTCAAGGAACTGGTCACGCACCACGTCGGTGGCCTGTTGAAAATCGCGCCGGAGCACACGGAAGAGGCCACGCTCTCGAAGATGATGAAGCCGGGCATCGGCGCCTATGACGAGTTCAAGGCCCTGTTCGACAAGTACTCGCGCGAAGCGGGCAAGAAGCAATACCTGATCCCGTACTTCATCGCCGCGCACCCGGGCTCGACGGACGAGGACATGCTGAACCTCGCCCTCTGGCTCAAAAAGAACAATTTCCACCTCGACCAGGTGCAGACGTTCACGCCGACGCCGATGGCCATGGCCACGACGATGTACCACTCGGGAAAGAATCCGCTGCACAAGGTCACCGAGGATTCGGAAGACGTCATCACCGCGAAGAGCGGCAAGACGAGGAAGCTGCACAAGGCATTCCTGCGCTACTACGATCCGGAAAACTGGCCGGTCCTGCGCGAGGGCCTGAAGCGCATGGGCCGCGGCGACCTGATCGGCAACGGCGAGCGCCACCTGGTGCCGCCGGCCGGGTCCGAACAGGAAGTTGCGCCGCAGCGTGGCGAGCGCCGTCTGCCGGTCGCACCGCGCAGCGAAGCGCCGAAAGGCCGCGTGATCGAAGTGGCGCCGCGGCGTAACGGACGCGGCGGCGAGCGTCGCGGAGAACCGGCGCCGTTCATGGCGCCGCCGTCGAAAGCAAAGGCGGGCATTTTGTCGACGATCAAGTCGAAGCCCAAGGCGGGGCGCAAATAAGCTGACCACAAACCGGAGCTTGCTCCGGTTTTTTTATTTCCAGCGCAGATACCGATTTGGTCAAATTCTAGTGTCTTCGGCGCCATGTTGCGAAAGCTATACTCAACGCTTTGTGACGTAAGCGTTTCTCTTCGCTAACAACGGGAGCTGGAGAATGGCGACTGCGCTTGAAGGACTCGCGTCCAGACTCATCGAGCAACTTGCGGGGCGGTTCAGTCAACACCGGCGCGTGTTGCGCCTGTCGACGCCGGTCGGGGAAGACGCCTTATTGGCCGAGAGCCTGCGCGGCGACGAGGGTGTCGACGCAGGTTTCCGTTTCCAGGTCGCCGCACTGGCGCTCGATGCCGGCATTTCACTGCGGACGCTGATCGGCCAACCGGTCCGCGTCGAGCTCCAGACCGGCGGCCCGTCCGGACAGCCGCGCTGTTTCCATGGCCACGCGACCGCCGTCGAGCAGGTGGGGGCCAACGGCGGCTTTGCCCGCTACCTGCTCACCATCGAGCCATGGACCGCGTTCCTGGCCCTGGGCCGTGACAGCCGCGTGTTCCAGGACAAGTCCGTGTTCGACATCCTCGACACGGTCTTCAAGGCCTACGACGGCAGGGGCCAGCTCGCGTCGGCATGGCGTTTCGACATCCACGACCGCAGCCTCTATCCGCGGCGCAGCCTGACCACGCAGTATCAGGAAAGCGACCTCGCGTTCGCCACGCGGCTCATGCACGAAGAGGGCTTGTTCTTTTTCTTCGAGCACGAGCACGGCAGTCACACGCTCGTGATCGCCGATCACAACGACGCGTTCACGCCCAATGTCCAGGCCAACGTCCGGTTCACGCAACCGGGTGCGGTCATGCGCGAAGACAGCCTGGACCGCTGGCGCAGCGAACTGCGCCTGCAGACCAATGCCGTCGAGATCAGTAGCTGGGATTACCGCGCCAGGACGCGGCGGGACGTCGCGAGCAGCGCGGACGATGGCGACATCCTCGTCAGCCGCGACGTCCCGGGCGCATACGCCTACGGGAGCACGCGACAGGGACAACGCATGGCCGACAACCGGCTGCAGGGCCTGCAAGCCCGCAAGGAGATCTTCGTGGGCGCGGGCACTGTCCGCACGTTCGTGCCCGGCACCACGTTCACCCTGCATGATCACGCCATTCACGATGGCGGGGAGGGCGCGCGTTTCGCGATCCTGCACGTCAGCCACCTCGCACACAATAATCTGGACGCCGACACGGGCGCCGCGCTCACACGGCTGCTGGGGCAATGTGCGCTGGCCAAGTCCAATCATGTCGACCTCGCATCGAGCCTGCACACGGGGACGCAAGGTGCCGGCGAGCGCCCGGTCTACCGCAACCGCATCGACGCCATCCGCAGCAGCGTCGCGTACCGTCCCAGCCGCGTTCATCCGCAGCCGGTCGTGCGTGGGCAGCAGACGGCGATCGTCGTCGGCCCGCCCGGCGCCGTCATCCATACCGACCGCGACCATCGCATCAAGGTGCAATTCCACTGGCAGCGCGGCCAAGCCAGCCACAGCCGCCTCGAGCACCCGTCTCCCGACGGACACACCGGCGCCCCGGCCGATGACCGTGCCGGCACCTGGGTGCGCGTCGCCACGTCGATGGCCCCGATCGCGGGCGCCAACTGGGGCAGCCATGCCCTGCCGCGGGTCGGCCAGGAGGTGCTGATCGATTTCCTCGACGGGAACATCGACCGTCCCGTCGTGATCGGCGCGGTGTATAACGGCGCCGGACAGGCCGATGCCCAGCACAACAGGGCTGCGTACGGTGGCGGTGCCGCGACCGGGAACGCACCGATGTGGTTCCCGGGCGAAGCGCCTGGTCACGCCCATGCGGCCGTCCTGTCGGGCCTGAAAACCCAGGCAATGCAGACCAGCCAGAGCGGGACCGGCGCCTACAGCCAGCTGGTCTTCGACGATACCCCAGGCGAGGCCCGCGTGGCCCTGCAGCGCCATGCCAACGCGCACGGTGGCACGGCGGAGCTGAACCTCGGGCACCTGCGCCACCAGGTCGACAACCAGCGTCTCGCGCCGGTCGGCCTCGGCTTCGAACTGAAGGCCGTCCACGGCGCCGCCGTGCGCGCCGGCAGCGGCATGTTGCTGAGCGCCGACCGCGCAAGCACCGCCGATCCGCATCTCGATTCGATCGCGGCGGCGCGGCAGATCGAGGAGGCGGCGCAATTGCAGACAGAGCTGGCGCGCACGGCCCAAAAGCAGAATGCGCGCCTCGCGCAGGAATCTGAGCCCGACAAACTGCCTGCCATCGATGCCATGCGGCACAGCGCCGACGTCGTGCGCGACGCGCCCTATGCGGAGCCGCATCTGCAACTGTCAGCGCCGGCGGGCATCGCCGCGACAACCGCCGCCGACGCCGTGCTCAGTGCGGGTACGTCGACGTCACTGGCCGGCCAGGATCTGAACTTTGCCGCGCTGGCCAATTGGCATCACGGCGTCAGGGCTGGTATCAGCCTGTTCACGTATGGCAAAGCCGGCAGCAGTGCAGGGAAACCGGCCCAGGAAACCGGCATCCGCCTGCATGCGGCCAGCGGCAAGGTGAGCAGCCAGAGCCAGTCGGGCGCGACGCGGATCATCGCCGACAAGCTGGTGACGGTGGCCAGCGTCGCGAAGAGCGTCAGCGTGGCGGCGCGCGAGCATGTGCTTCTGACGGCGCAGGGGGCGTATCTCAAGCTCGAGGGCGGGAATATCGAGGTGCATGGGCCGGGGAAGATTGAGTTCAAGGCCAGCATGAAGGAGTTGGCGGGGCCGGTGTCCGTACCAAGCGTCGACGTCGCCAACAAGATTCATGAACTGAACATCAAATCGGATCTGGAGATCGAGTATGTCGACGCGGATGGAAACAGTCCGGAAGGAGAACCGATTTCGTTACGTTTTCTGAATGGGAAAAATCAAAACGTAACACTGGACAGTAATGGCAAGGTAGTGTTGAAGAATGTCCCTCTCGGGCCATTCCGTGCCGATCAAACAAAACGGAAATGAGGTGATTATGGCAGGCCTGGCAGGGAAAACGAATAAGTCGACCACGCAGGAGCTATGCATCGATTTGCCGGGCGAAAGCGTGCAATGTTGGCGTTCTCATGACAAACTCAAGGTTATCTTGCGAAAGCATCGTGATGTCATGTTCGACTTGAATCTCGGAAATGGGAAAACATATACAGTACACGCGACGGATTCCGATTTTTATAATGCCCGTGACAAGAAGATCGTGTATGCAAAGCGCCGTGAAATGGTCAGTTTTCGTGATGGCGAGCGGCTGAATTTGTGGGTTACGCGTGCGTTCAAGGGGGCACTGATACTCCAATGGGAGGGACAAGTCATCCTGAAAATAACGCCAAGTGAGATAGATCCTCATCAGTATGATGACGCACCAACGACCAAGCCAGCACCAATCATTGTCGCGTTAGGAAAGCCGACCGCGTCAACAGCGCCTGTTCAAAAAACCATGGGAAAACCGTTCAATATTAAAAACCTACACCCTGTTGCTGCGCCAGTCGATGAGGAGTGCGCAATTGTTTGTGTCGTCGACGGTACAGTTAAAGCGATGCCTGCAGACGTAGTAAAGTATTTCGGCAATGGAGGAGGGGGCTCTGGGCTGGTTGAGATAGATCCTTATCAAATAGCCACACGAAATTGGATATGGGGACAGATCGCGGGTGCTGGCGCCTATATAGGCGACAATTGGGAATGGTTGAGGGAAAGCTTGGATGGCAGGACGCATCAAGGATTTCGTTTGATAAAGGCCCAGGTTCACTTGGTGAGAGGAAGAGTCAGATTCTATTTTTCAGGATTTAGTAAATACAATACCGTGTTCGGTCCGGGCGGATTTGGTCCTGGCGATGACCGGATCATGACAATATTTGCCGGGGCCGGAAAGACCAGTAGTTCTTTCGCGGCTGTAGCAAAAGGAGTTGCCGGCACGTTCAAAGGATGTGCACTCGTGAGCTTTATATTTGGGACTGTAGCTTCTATTGCGGAGTGGAGGGATGACGTAAAGAAAGATGGCTATGATCTTGCCGCGAGCCTTCTAATGGGAGTGCTGAAAACAGTTATCAGTGGCATGATTGCCGTTGGACTGGTTTCGGCTGTATTGGCTTTAGTAATGGCTATTGCAGAAATTGGCATTCCAGTTATCGTGATCGGTTTGGTTGTGATCGTCGTAGGAATGATGGCTGGTTATGTCGTTGAGCTGATAGATAAAAAACTGGGTCAACTAGTAATCGGTGACAAAGATAATTCCGATGGGCTTTCTTCTGTTGTGGCGCCTTATCTCAGGGAATTTGGCACTGCAGTACAACGAGCCTGGTCTGATTTAATGAAAATGTTCCCGAATGATTATAGGGAGTTGGGGTTTTGAGAAAACTAGACCAGACGAACCCTGAATTTGCCAAGCCTGAACGAATTCTGTCAGTCGGAGTCATCATACCATTTTTCGTCGGAGGAATGTCCTGGATGTTTTCCAGTGAAGCCGCTCACAATACTCCATTTTCAAAAGACCCGCTTTCTATATTTTGCGCTGCCGTAATGCTGCTCGGTTGCATTTTGTCGGCTCTTTCAAAAATCTGCAAATGGGATTGGCGTGTGCAATATTTTGGATTGGGCGCATTCTATGTCGGTAGTTTCAGTTTGTTAGGGATTATTCCCCTGCTTTGTGTTGTGCTGTATAGCTATTTGTCGATGCGCGTGCGATTGTGTTTATTACTTACATACAGTTCGGTTGCTATATGGTGGTGCTGGCGATTCGTCAGATGTTATCGCAAGATCATGACTGATGAAAAATGGCATGGCAGGATCTATGTCGAGGACAATGATGCGGTTTATTATTTGCAAAAAAATGACACTTGGGTACTGAATAACGTCTTTAAATTGAGGCAGATACCGCCTGTTGCACTATTTATTTCAATGTTTTCATTTGGTTTTATCGTATTTCCTTTCGCTGGTATTGTTTCTTCCTCGATAGGTGTCCATGCTATGTACATTTTTATGGTGGCAAGTTTTTTTCCATTTGTGCTGATGTCACTGGGTTTGATGACGCGCGGTTATCTTATTTACTATTATTATCCAAGAAAAATTAAAGAAAAGAATCGAAAAGATATATATATCGATATGGCTTCGAAAACGCTTCCTTAGCCGCTTCCGGAAAGAGGTTTGAATTTAACATTCGAGAAGAACTCGTCAGTGCAGAAGTCCAGCGGCTTCGCTCTCGACACGTGCACGTTTTCTGGGCCGTGACTCCGCTTTGACACGCTCAAACACTCAAATCCGCGCTCGCCTGTCTCTCCCGCAACCTGCGCGCATACCGATGCCTTGCCCTAAGGCGCGGATTGGTCATCAACCGCCCCATGGTCTCGCCGACGACCATCACGACGCCCAATAACGGCAACACGAGCATCAGCCCCGCCACGCCGGACAGCGCCCCGCCGATGAAGATCATCAGCACCGTCACCAGCGGGTGAATGTGCAGGCTGCGGCCCAAGGTCAGCGGCATGAACACGAAATCGTCCAGCAGGCGCGCAAGGATGAAGACGACGATCGCGCCATACGCGATCAGCGGGTTGTTCGGCGCGTCCGTGGCGGCGACGACCACGACCATCATGCACCCGACGACCGAACCGACGAACGGCACCCACGCCAGCAATGCCGAAATAAAACCCAGCAGCAGCGGCGAGGAGACGCCGATCACCCACAGGCCGAAGCCAAGCACGATGGTGTCCAGCACAGTCAATTTCAACAGGCCCTCGAAGTAGCGGCGCGCGGTCTGGTCGACCTGGTGCAGCAGGAACAGCGTCCGTTCGAAATACGCGTTGGGCACCGCGCGGGCGAGGAATTTTTTGAAGCGCAGGCCGTCGCGCAGGAAGAAGAAGGCGAGGAACGGGGCCAGCAGCAGCGAAGGGAGCCAGCCGGCCGCGCCCAGCAGGATCGACGTCAGGTGGCGTTGGGCGAAGTTGTCGGTGTAGGCCTTGAAGCGCTTGTTGACGATGGACGTCAAATGCATCTCGGCCAGGATCGGGAACTTGGCTTCCAGCAGCGTCATCGTGTTGCGCACGAAGGCGACGCCGCCGTCCAGGTACAGCGCGCCCGTCGTGTGCCAGCCGTCGGCGTCGCCGGGGGCGGCGGTCCAGGTCATCGCCGCCATCACCAGCAGGACGGTGGCGCCGTAGAACACGATGCACACGAGCGTGGCCGAGACGTTGCGGGTAAACCCTGCGCGCAGCAGGCGTTGCATCGGGCCCAGCAGGATGTAGTACATGACGGTGCCGAGGATGAAGGGCAGCACCAGCCACAGCATGTGTTCGAGCAGCACCAGCAGCAAACAAGTGATGCCGATGATGCCGGTCCAGACGAACGGGCCGCTGCGCTCGTCGCGGAGGGCGCCGTGGATCACAGTGCCTCCACCTGGGTGTGGCCGTCGAGCCAGCCGCGCAGGCGCTGGCCGATGTGGCGGGCCAGTGCGAGCGAGATCTTGTAGCCGATCACGGCATCCGTTTCCATCAGGGCCAGGAAGTCGTCGCGGAAGAACACGGCCAGTTCGCAGGCGTCGAGGGCGCGGACCTGGGCGCTGCGCGGAGAATTGTCCAGTAGGGCGAGGTCGCCGAAGAAACTGCCGGCGCTCATTTCGCCCACGATTTGCCTGCCCCGGTTGTGGCTGCGGCTGATCTGCACGCGGCCGCTCATCACGAGGTACAGCGCCTGGCCTTCCTCGCCTTCGTCGAACACGATCTCGTCCGGCAGGTAGCGGCGCTCGTGCATGAGGCCGTCGACGAATTTGATTTCCAACGGTTTGAGGGAACGGAACAGCGGCGTGTTCTGCAGCCGAAGCTGGCGGGGGGACAGCGTGGGTGATTTCAGGAAACCAAAGATCACAAAAGCTCCAGGACGATGCGGCCGAGTGGCTGCGCTGTCGATTATGAACGATTCATTTGTGCTTGCGCAGCAACGAATGCTCAGTTGATTGAATGCGACACAACACGCTGTCGCCACCGTGCATATCGCTCAACATTGATGCAAATCGTACGTGCATCAGATTAGAAAACGTGTAATATAATTCCTTTGGGAAATATTTATTACATTAATGGCATCATTTCACCACTTCCTGCCAGGAGGAACCGAGTGATCGATATCCAGACCTTCATGTTGGCGCTTGGCGTCGGCAACACGGCGTTTGCGCTGCTCATGGCGGGTTATATGCGTGGTGCGGCGCCCAATTCCGCCCTGCGGACCTGGATGTGGGCGCGCCTGTCGTCCGGTCTGGCGCAGATCTGCTGCTGGGTGGCGCCGCATGCCGGGCTGCCCATCGCGGAGGAACTGGCCGCGTTCGGCTGGGTGGGCGGTGTGGCGCTGGAACTGGCGTCGTATTGCGTGTTCTTCGGGTTCCGCAACTGGCGCCGGGTGCTTGCGCCTGCTGCCGTCGCCGCGCTGATCATCGTGGCCGCCGCCGCGATGGTGCAGGCGTCGCGCGAGCAGATGACGCAGGTGGTGGCCGTGATCGTCGCCCTGTTCGCGTCCGGCGCCGCCGCCATCCTCCTGCGGCCGCAGGCCGATGCGCCGCTGCTGCAGCGTATCATCGGCATCAACGATGCCGTGTTCGCCATCGCGATCTGGATCTGGATGGCCGTGGCCAATGGCGACACGGGCACGTTCAATGCGAATCCGGTATATGGCTTCGCCTACCTGGCCAGCTATCTGCTGATGATCGTCAACGGCTTCGGCTTCCTGTTGCTGTGCAAGCTGAAGGATGACCAGCGCATGCAGCGCCTGGCCACGATCGACGGCCTGACGGACATGCTGAACCGCCGCGCCTTCTTCGAGCGCGCCGAGCGTGCCCGCCAGACGGCGGTGCGCCTGCGCAAGCCGATCGCGCTAATGATGCTCGACCTCGATCATTTCAAGCAGCTCAACGACGGCTTCGGCCATGCCTGCGGCGACCAGGCCCTGCGCCTGTTCGCCGATACGGCGCGTGCCACCCTGCGCGAGAACGATGTGATGGGCCGACTGGGCGGAGAAGAGTTCGCGCTGGCGATGCCGGGCACGTCGCTGGCGGGTGCGCAGTATGCCGCCGAGCGCCTGCGCATCGCCGTCGCCGAGGCACCGGTGCTCGCCTGCGCCGCCACCTATCGCATGACGGTCAGCATCGGTCTCGTGATGATCGATCCGAGCGAGGAATTGACGGCCGCCCTGGCGCGTGCCGACCACGCCCTGTATGCCGCCAAGACGGGCGGCCGCAACCGCGTCGAGATCGGCGCACCCCTCCTCAGGCGGGCCTGAGCGGCCGGCGCTCAGAGCACGCCCGGCTGCGTGTCGAGGTCGAGCGTGACCGTCGGCGCGATGCGGAGGTCCAGGTGGCTCGTCAGCACGATGCAACTCGTGCCCGCGCGTGTGCGGCGCGCAAGGGCTTCCTCCAGTACGCCGACCGCGTCGACATCCAGGCCGTTGAATGGTTCGTCCACCAGCAGCAGTCGCGCCGGCAACGCGAGCGCCAGTGACAGCTGCAGCTTTTTATACTGCCCCAGCGACAGGCCCGTGACCGGCTGGCCGCCGATGTCGGCGATGTGAAATGCGTGCAGGTGGCGGTCCAGTGCGGCGCGGTCGGCATCGAGGTAAAGCGCCAGGTGCAGCTCGATCCACTCGCGTGCCGTCAGCCAGTCCAGTGCCGGCGCTTCGCCGCCGCAATAAAAGCTCAGGCGCCGGTAGGCGAGTGCATCCATTGTGCTGTCCAGGCCGTCGAGGCGGATGTGGCCGCGGCTCGGGGCCAATACGCCGCCCAGCAGTTTCAACAATGTCGTCTTGCCGCGCCCGTTGCGGCCGCGCAGCCAGGTCAGGCCCGGCCCGAGTTGCAGGTTCAGGCCGAGGAAGACGCTGCGCGTGGCGAAGTGAAACGCCAGGTCCTCGATGTCGATGGCTGGATTCAGTCCCATAGTTTGCTTCCGGTGGCGCACAGCAGCACGATGGCGAGCGCGACGAGCGCCATGCGGCCGCGTGCCGTGAAGGGGGGCGTCAGCACGAGCAGCGGCGGCATGCCCCAGGCCAATGCGAGATACAGGTGGCCGGCCCTGCCGTGCCAGGCGCCGGCTGCCGCACCCAGGAGTGTGACGGCGGCCGGCGCGAGCGCGGTGCCCAGCAGCACCAGCGCGCGAGCACGCCGGGCCAGCGCGGCGACGTCGACCGGCCAGCTTGCCGCCAGGACGCGCACGCGCGCGAGCTGGGTCCGCAGCGCCTGGTCGGCCTCGTGCGCCAGCAGCACCAGCAGGATGCTCGTCAGGATCGCGCCGGCCACGCGCGGCAGCGC
>JBJMVU010000123.1:0-14675 GCA_045810485.1 Massilia sp.
CACTTGCTGGTCGCCGGTACCACCGGCTCGGGTAAATCGGTGGGGATCAACGCCACCATCCTGTCGCTGCTGTACAAGTCCGACCCGGACGACGTGCGCCTGATCCTGATCGACCCGAAGATGCTGGAGATGTCGGTGTACGAAGGCATCCCGCACCTGCTGGCGCCGGTCGTCACGGACATGCGCCAGGCCGGCCACGCCCTGAACTGGGCCGTGAACGAGATGGAGCGGCGCTACAAGCTGATGTCGAAGCTGGGCGTGCGTAACCTGGCCGGCTACAACGGCAAGATCGCGGAAGCGGCCAGGCGCGAGGAACACATCCCGAACCCGTTCTCGCTGACGCCGGACGCGCCGGAGCCGCTGGACAAGCTGCCGACGATCGTCATCATCATCGACGAGCTGGCCGACCTGATGATGGTGGTCGGCAAGAAGGTCGAGGAACTGATCGCGCGTATCGCGCAGAAGGCGCGCGCGGCCGGCATCCACCTGATCCTGGCGACGCAGCGCCCGTCCGTGGACGTCATCACGGGCCTGATCAAGGCGAACATCCCGACGCGTATCGCGTTCCAGGTGTCGTCCAAGATCGACTCGCGCACCATCCTCGACCAGATGGGCGCCGAGACGCTGCTCGGCATGGGCGACATGCTGTACATGCCGCCGGGGACGGGCCTGCCGGTCCGCGTGCACGGCGCCTTCGTCTCGGACGACGAAGTGCATCGAGTTGTAAAACATCTGCAATCGACAGGCGAACCGAATTACATTGAGGGCATCCTCGAAGGCGGCGTGGCGGAAGAAGGCGGCGGCGCCGACGGCGTGCCGGCCGGCGAGGGCGGCGGCGAGTCCGACGCGATGTACGACCAGGCCGTGGCGGTGGTGCTGAAGAACCGCCGGGCGTCGATCTCGCTCGTGCAGCGCCACCTGCGCATCGGCTACAACCGCGCCGCCCGCCTGCTCGAGCAGATGGAGCAAAGCGGTGTCGTGTCGCCGATGCAGTCGAACGGCAACCGGGACATCCTGGTGCCGACAACGAACGCGGAATGAGCATGTTGAAACTGAAAACCACCCTGATCGCCACCACGTTCCTGATCGCGGGCGCGGCCCACGCCACGGCCCTCGACCAGTTCAAATCCTTCGTCGCCGGCACCAAGTCGGCCCGTGGCGAATTCACGCAGACGCAGGTCATGAAGTCGAAGGCGGGCAAGACGTCGAGCGGCACCTTCGTGTTCGCACGTCCCGGCAAATTCGTCTGGACCTACCAGAAGCCGTACGAGCAACTGCTGCAGGCCGACGGCGAAACGCTGTACCTGTACGACAAGGACCTGAACCAGGTCACGACGCGCAAGCTGGGCGGCGCGCTGGGCAGTTCGCCAGCCGCGATCCTGTTCGGCAGCAACGACCTGGAAAAGAACTTCACCGTGGCCGAGGCGGGCACGCACGACGGCCTGGAATGGCTGAACGCCACGCCGAAATCGAAGGACACGACGTTCGAGCAGATCGGCATCGGCCTGAAGGACGGCATCCCGCAGGCGATGGAGCTGAAGGACAACTTCGGCCAGACCGTGCTGCTCAAATTCACCAGCTTCCAGCGCAATCCGGCGCTCGGTGCGCAGACGTTCAAGTTCGACGTGCCGAAGGGCGCGGAGGTCGTGAACCAGTAAGCCACTTGCGCTTTCGCTGCGCCGGCCATACATAGGCAAGACATACAATAACAATGCAGCCCATGGATGACCTTTTCAAGACCGAACCCGCCGCCCCGCTGGCGGAAAGCCTGCGCCCCAAGACGATCGCCGAGGTGATCGGCCAGAGCCATTTGCTGGGCGAGGGCAAGCCGCTGAACCTCGTGTTCAAGTCGGGGCGCCCGCATTCGATGATCCTGTGGGGCCCGCCGGGCGTCGGCAAGACGACCCTGGCGCGCCTCACTGCAAATGCGTTCGACTGCGAATTCATCGCCCTGTCCGCCGTGCTGTCGGGCGTGAAGGACATCCGCGCCGCCATCGAACAGGCCGGGCACTACCTCGCCTCCGGCCACCACACGATCCTGTTCATCGACGAGATCCACCGCTTCAACAAGGCGCAGCAGGACGCATTGCTGCCGTTCGTGGAATCCGGCCTCGTCACCCTGATCGGCGCGACGACGGAAAACCCGTCGTTCGAGGTCAATTCGGCACTGCTGTCGCGCTCGCAGGTGTACGTGCTGAAGGCGCTGAACGACGACGAGATGCGCCAGCTGCTCGAGCGCGCGCGCCAGCAGGGCGGATTGTCGCACCTGCAGTTCGACGATATCGCCGTGCAGACCCTGATCGGCTACGCGGACGGCGACGCCCGCCGCTTCCTGAACCTGCTGGAGCAGACGAAGACGTCGGCCGACACGGCGCAGACGACCCACATCACGCGCGAATTCGTCGAAAACGCGCTGACCCTGAACGCGCGCCGCTTCGACAAGGGCGGCGACAATTTCTACGACCAGATCTCGGCGCTGCACAAATCGGTGCGCGGCTCGCATCCGGACGCCGCCCTGTACTGGCTGTGCCGCATGCTGGACGGCGGCGCCGATCCGAAATACCTGGGGCGCCGCATCGTGCGCATGGCGTGGGAAGACATCGGCGTCGCCGACCCGCGCGCCATCCAGCTTGCCAACGACGCGGTCGAGACGTACGAACGCCTCGGCTCGCCGGAGGGAGAGCTGGCGCTCGGCCAGGCCGTCATCTACCTCGCCATCGCGGCCAAGAGCAATGCCGGCTACAACGCGTTCAATGCCGCGATGGCCTTCGTGCGCAAGGACAAGTCGCGCGAGGTGCCCGTCCACCTGCGCAACGCCCCGACCAAGCTCATGAAAGAGCTTGGCTACGGCCACGAATACCGCTACGCCCACGACGAGCCGCACGCGTACGCGGCCGGCGAGACCTATTTGCCGGACGATATGCCGGAACCGGGCTGGTACCAGCCGGTGCCGCGCGGGATCGAGGCCAAGATCGCGGAAAAGCTGGCCTGGCTGCGCGGCCTGGACGACGACGCGCGGGCCGACTGACTGCACGCCACGCCGCGGCTGGCTTCCCGTACCGCCATCGTCCCGCGCGCCGCGCACGACGAGTTCGAGCGGCGGTACGCTGAACGTGAACAGCGTTTCCCAGTCGACGTCCATGGCGGTTCTCTCGCTGTCGGACTGCCGTGCAAGGCCAAAAGATCGGCGCGCAGCCATCGTCTGCAGCCTACGACTTGGTACAATTGCGGTTTCGATATCCCACCCTGCGACAATCCCGACAATGATAGACATTCAACTCCTCCGCAAAGACATCGATACCGCCGCCGCGCGTCTCGCGAGCCGCAAGTACCAGCTCGACGTCGCCGGATTCAACGCCCTCGAAGCCGAGCGCAAGGCGATCCAGACGCGCACCGAGGAATTGCAGGGCAAGCGCAATTCGCTGTCCAAGCAGATCGGCATGCTGAAAGGCAAGGGCGAAGACACGAGCGCCGTGATGGCGGAAGTGGCCGGCATCGGCGACGAGCTGAAGGCCAACGAGACCTCGCTCGCCCAGGTGCAGGACAGGCTGGCCCAGTTCATGGCCGCGATCCCGAACCTGCCGCACCCGTCCACGCCCGTCGGCCAGGACGAGTCGGGCAACGTGGAAGTCCGCAAGGTGGGCGCGCCGCGCGCATTCGATTTCGAAGTGAAGGACCATGTCGACGTCGGCGGCCCGCTGGGCCTCGATTTCGACACCGCGACCAAGCTGACGGGCTCGCGCTTCGCCGTGATGAAGGGCGGCATCGCCCGCCTGCACCGCGCACTGGCGCAATACATGCTGGACACGCACACGGGCCAGCACGGCTACACCGAGTGCTACACGCCGTACATGGTGAACGCGGATTCGCTGCGCGGCACGGGCCAGCTGCCGAAGTTCGAGGAAGACCTGTTCGCCGTGAAAAAGGGCGGTGCGGAAGGCGAGGGCGAGAATTTCTACCTGATCCCGACGTCGGAAGTGTCGCTGACCAATATGGTGCGCGACGAGATCGTGGCGGCGGAAACCCTGCCGATCAAGATCACGGCGCACACCCCGTGCTTCCGCTCGGAAGCGGGCAGCTACGGCCGCGACACCCGCGGCATGATCCGCCAGCACCAGTTCGACAAGGTCGAGCTCGTCCAGATCGCCCAGCCGGAACAGTCGTACGACGCGCTGGAAGAGATGGTCGGCCAGGCGGAAACGATCCTGAAGAACCTGGGCCTGCCGTATCGCGTGATGCAGCTGTGCACGGGCGATATGGGCTTCTCGGCCGCGAAAACCTATGACCTGGAAGTGTGGCTGCCGGCGCAGAACACGTACCGCGAGATCTCGTCGCTGTCGAACTGCGAAGACTTCCAGGCCCGCCGCATGCAGGCCCGTTTCCGCAATGCGAAGGGCAAGCCGGAGCTGCTGCATACGCTGAACGGCTCGGGCCTGGCGGTCGGCCGTACGCTGGTTGCCGTGCTGGAGAATTACCAGCAGGCGGATGGCAGCGTGGTGGTGCCGGACGTGCTGCGTCCGTATATGGGTGGGCTGGAGCGGCTGGTTCCGGTGGTGTGAGCAAATAGGTCTTCCGTTTTCGTGACGGGCCGTCTATAATGCGGCCTTCACGCGAAACGACCGCATGATGCAAGTT
Organism: Massilia sp.; assembly: GCA_045810485.1. Classification (GTDB taxonomy): domain Bacteria; phylum Pseudomonadota; class Gammaproteobacteria; order Burkholderiales; family Burkholderiaceae_D; genus Telluria. The sequence goes on from JBJMVU010000123.1 coordinate 4,636, forward strand.
ACCAGGAGAGGTGGCAGAGTGGTCGAATGTACCTGACTCGAAATCAGGCGTACGGGTGACCGTACCGTGGGTTCGAATCCCACCCTCTCCGCCAGAACAAACAAGGCCCCATCGGGGCCTTTTTTGTTTTGGCGGAGAGGAGCAAGGCGCCTGCGCGCCCTGCGGGTGGGATTCGAAGGGCTGGCCTTGCAAGGCCAGCCCTCTCCGAATCGCCCATTTGCCGTCCGCGCAGCGGACGGCCCCGCGCGCCGAGGGCGCGCGCTGCAAAGCCGGCCCGGCTAACACGGCCGGCAGCATTCCTTCAATAATACGCATACCAGTAAATTTTAAGGCGCCAGCGCTATCCATCAGGCACAAAGTCTTTCTACTCTGCAGGTTTTGCATAGCATTCCAAAGAGGAGACCATGAAAGCCTTGTCCATGCTGAGCGCCCCGCTGCTCGCCGTGCTGATCGCGGGTTGCGGCGGTGGAGCCGGTGCCGCACCGTCCACCCCGGCACCGGTTGCCGTCACGCCCGCACCCGCACCCGCACCCGCGCCCGCGCCGGCGCCTACCCCCGCGCCCGCGCCGGCGCCCACCCCCGCGCCGGCACCTACGCCTGCCCCGTCCGCCAGCCTCTACCCGAGCTACAACACGAACCCCATCCCGGCCGACATGACGGGCATGTCGCACAACGCCCAGCAGATCGCGGGAGGCATCCGCATCGGCTTCAACATCGGCAACACGATGGAAGCCAGCGGCGGCGAAACGGCCTGGGGCAATCCCCTGATCACGAACGACCTCATCCAGGCCGTCAAGAAAGCCGGCTTCAACGCGATCCGCCTGCCCGTGTCGTGGGACCAGTACGCGGACCAGAAGACGGGCCAGATCAGCGCCACGTGGCTCGCCCGCGTGAAGCAGGTCGTCCAGTATTGCGTCGACAATGACATGGTTGTCCTCGTCAACATCCACTGGGACGGCGGCTGGCTGGAAAAGAACATCACGGCCGCCAAGAAGGATGCCGTGAATGCCAAGCAGAAAGCGTACTGGGAACAGATCGCGACGACCCTGCGCGATTTCGACGAGCACGTGATGTTCGCCAGCGCCAACGAACCGGCCACGGGCAATGAGCAGGACACTGATGTCCCGACGCTGAAGGTGGCAGTCGACGTCCTGAAGAGCTATCACCAGACCTTCGTCGACGCCGTGCGCGCCACCGGTGGCCGGAACGCCAACCGCGTGCTCGTCGTGCAGGGCCCCGAGACCAACATCGACCTGATGGTGAAATACATGCCGACACTGCCAACCGACAAGGTGGCTGGCCGGATGATGACCGAGATCCACTTCTACGCGCCGTTCAATTTCGTGCTGATGAACAAGGATGAAACCTGGGGCAAGCAGGCCTATTACTGGGGCGCGGGCAACCACTCGACGACGGACACGATCCGCAATTCGACGTGGGGCGAGGAAGACTATGTGGATGCGCAATTCGCCAGCCTGAAGACCGCGTTCGTCGACAAAGGCATTCCGGTCCTGCTCGGCGAATTCGCCTCCCAGCGGCGCACGAACCTGACGGGCGACGCCCTGGCGCTGCACCTCAAGTCGCGCAACTATTACCATACGTACGTCGTCAGGAAGGCCCGCGCCAACGGCGTGCAGCCGTTCTTCTGGGACGTCGGCGCGCCGGACGACCAGTCGGGCAGCATCTTCGACCGCCGGACGTACCAGGTGCGCGGCCAGGCGACGCTGGATGCGCTGATGGCGGGCCTGGCGCCCTGATTGCGCTAGACTGGCGGTCATGAAAACCGCCATCTTCAGCGCCCGCCCGTACGACAAATCGATGCTGGCGGGCGCCAACCGGGAAGCCGGCCACGACCTGCGCTTCCTGGAAGACCGCCTGACCCCGCAGACCGCCGCCCTGGCGACGGGCTGCGACGCGGTTTGCGTCTTCGTCAACGACACGGTCGATGCAGAGGTTCTCGGCCTGCTCGCGCGGCAGGGCGCGCGGCTGGTGGCGACACGCTCCACCGGCTACAACCACATCGACGTGGCGGCGGCCGGGCGGCTCGGCATCGCGGTCGTGCGCGTGACGGACTATTCGCCGCACTCGGTCGCGGAATTCGCGGTAGGCCTGCTGCTGGCCGTGAACCGCAAGATCGCCCGCGCGAGCGCCCGCACACGCGACGGCAACTTCGACTTGCACGGCCTGATGGGCTTCGACCTGCACGGCAAGACCGTGGGCGTGATCGGCACGGGCAAGATCGGCACGATCTTCGCGCGTATCATGGCCGGCTTCGGCTGCACGGTGGTCGGCCACGACCGCTATCCGTCACCGGCGTTCGAGGCGCTGGGCGGACGCTACGTCGGCATCGACGAGCTGCTGGACTGCAGCGACGTCGTCTCGCTGCACTGCCCGCTGACGGACGAGACGCGCCACATCGCGAACGCGAGGTCGCTGGCGCGGGCGAAGCGGGGGAGCATCCTCGTGAACACGAGCCGCGGCGGCCTCGTCGACACGGAGGCTGCGATTGCCGCGCTGAAGACGGGTCAGCTGGGCGGCCTCGCGATCGACGTGTACGAGCAGGAAGCCAGCCTGTTCTTCCAGGATTTGTCGTCGACGATCATCACGGATGACGTCATCCAGCGGCTGGTGTCGTTTCCAAACGTGATCGTCACCGGGCATCAGGCGTTTTTCACGGTGGAAGCGATCGGGCAGATCATGCGGACCACCATCGAGAGCCTGACGGCGTTCGAGGAGGGAAGGGAATTGGTGAACCGCGTCCATGGCAATTAACCGACGCTTGCGATTCTCTTACCCACCGTCTATAATGCGGCCTCACGCGAAACGACCGCATGATGACAGTTACCAGGAGAGGTGGCAGAGTGGTCGAATGTACCTGACTCGAAATCAGGCGTACGGGTGACCGTACCGTGGGTTCGAATCCCACCCTCTCCGCCAGGATTTAAAGAAAAAGGCTCCCATCGGGAGCCTTTTTTGTTTTGGGCCACAAGAATACGACGCCCGCAGCGCGCGCTGCAAACTCATCTGGCTACCCGCGCCGGATGGCATGCAGCCACACGGCCGCGATACGCTCCACCTGCTCGTAGCCTTCGCAGCCGAGCTGGCCGCCGAAGACGTCCGGATCGAGTTCCTCGTACGACCAGCATTCCGTGTCGGCGTCGAGGCGGTCGCGGATGGCGGCGAGGAACGGATCGGCGCCGTCGACGATGGCCACGCCCGTGTACAGCAGCAGGCTGCCGCCGGGATGCAGCCGGTCGAGCGCCGCGTGCACGATGCGGATCGACAGTTCGGCGCCGTGCGTGCCGCCGCCGTGGCGGTACGTCAGTCCGTCCGGGTCGAGGATGTACGGCGGGTTCGACATGATGAGGTCGAAGCCACCGTCGATACCGTCCAGCAGGTCGCTGCGGCAGGGCACGACGTTGTGCGCGCCGTTCAGGCCCGCGTTGACTTCCGCGAGCGCCAGCGCGGCCGGGTTGATGTCGGCCGCGTAGACGGTGGCGTCGGGGCGGCGCAGCGCCACTTCGACCGCGCCCGGGCCCGCGCCGGCGCCGATGTCGACGGCGCGCCGCCCCGGCCGGCGCAGGCTCCCGTGCGCCGCGAGCACGCGCCCGAGGGCGCTCGTGTAGCGGTAGGTGTCGGGACCGAAGAACACGGCGTCCTCTTCCAGCGTGGGCCAGGCCGAATGAAAATACAGGCGGTCGCCGATGGTCGAGGCGCGCACCTCGGCACGCCAGCCGTCGCCTTCCGCGGGGACCGCCAGCCCGGCCGCGCGCAGCTGGTTGTCGATGGCATCCGGCAGCACGCCGGCCCGGTACGGCCGGCTCCAGCCGAACACGCCGCGCAGGTCGTGGGCCCAGGCGTTCCCGGGCCGGTTGTTGACCCGGCGGTGCGTGGCGGGGGTGACGGTCACGAAACGGTAGCCTGTGGCCTGTAGACTGCGGCCGAGCGCGGCGAGCGCGTCGTGATGGGCGAAGGTGGGGGCGGTCGGGGTCATGTGCGCAGCATGCACGGCGCCCACGCGCGCGTCCGTACGCGGGCGCACGGAGATGTGGACGGGCTGTCATGCAAGCGACGTGCACCCTATGGCATGATGCGGATTATGTGAAGGTTCGAACAGATGCGGCCGGGCGCCGCAGGCACAATGCACTCGGGATGATGCGGAACGCGCGGCCTACAGACGAGGACGACCATGAAAACGACGCCGGACGTAACCCTCCACGAGCGACTGGAGCGTGAGGTCGAACGCGAGCGCCACGAGCGCGTGCTGCACGACGAGCAGCGCGCCGGCCTGGCGGTGGACGACGAGTTCCGCCTCAAGGATGCGCGCGAGAACATGGGTTCGGTGAAGATCAGGCGTGCCAGGGAACGCTGAGGCGTCCGACACGTGGCAATAACGACGAGGTGCCGTTCGCGGCACCCGCAAGGAGAACTAACATGCGTTGGGAAGGCGACAGGCAGAGCGACAACATCGAGGACCGCCGCGGCGGTGGGGGCGGCGGCGGATTCGGCATCGGCGGCGGGACCGTCGGCATCGGCACGATCGTCATCGCGCTGCTGGGTTCGTGGTTCTTCGGCGTGTCGCCGTCCACGATACTGAGCCTGCTGTCGGGCGGCTCGCCGGCCCAGGTCCAGCAGGCGCCGGCGCATCCGCCCGCCAACGATCGCGAGACACAGTTCGTGCGTACCGTGCTCGGCTACACCGAAGACACGTGGTCGCAGATCTTCCGCGCCAACGGGGCGACGTACTCGCCGCCGCACCTCGTGCTGTATTCGGGCCGCACGTCGACCGGCGGTTGCGGCGCGGGCCAGGCGGCCGTCGGGCCGTTCTACTGCCCGGCCGACCGCAAGGTGTACATCGACCTGACGTTCTTCCGCATGATGCAGCAGCGCTTCAAGGTGGGCGGCGAATTCACGCAGGCGTACGTGATCGCGCACGAAGTCGGCCACCACGTGCAGAACCTGCTGGGCATCTCGGGCAAGGTCGACAGCGCGCGCCGGAACCTGTCCGAGACGCAGGCGAACGCCGCGTCCGTGCGGCTGGAACTGCAGGCCGACTGCTTCGCCGGCGTGTGGGCCTACCACACGAACCAGGCCAAGCAGATCATCGAACAGGGCGACGTGGAATCCGCGCTGAACGCCGCGAGCGCCATCGGCGACGACGCGCTGCAGCGCCAGTCGCGCGGCGAGGTCGTGCCGGACTCGTTCACGCACGGCACGTCGGCCCAGCGCGTGCGCTGGTTCAAGCGCGGGCTGGAGACGGGCTCCGTGGAGCAGTGCAATACGTTCGAGGCGCGCCAGCTCTAAACGTTCACCACTCGCATCCGAATCGTCGTTCCCGCGCAGGCGGGAATCCAGGTTCTCATGCGTCGCCGTGCTGCGTGCAAATTGGGTCCCCGTCTCCGCGGGGACGACGGTTGTGCGCCGTTTCCTTTTAAAAACAAAGCCCTACACCTCTTCAAAAAAAGTGTTCCGTAACCCGCGTTCGTTTCCGTGCGCGTATCGCCTTCCTTAGCGTTTTGACATACCTTGTTGTCAAGCGCTCGTCCATTGCGGCGGGCCGTCATCCAATGAGGAGGAATTATGCTGGCAATGAATTACCGGGGACCGTATCGCGTCCGCGCCGATTACAAGCCCGATCCCGTCATCGAGCATCCGGGCGACGCCATCGTGCGCGTGCTGCGCTCCTGCATCTGCGGGTCCGACCTGCACCTTTACCACGGCATGGTGCCCGACACCCGCGTGGGCCACACTTTCGGCCACGAATTCGTCGGCGAAGTCGTGGACGTGGGCCGCGACGTGCAGACGCTGAAAGCGGGCGACCGGGTGCTGGTGCCGTTCAACCTGTTCTGCGGCTCCTGTTTCTTCTGCCAGCGCGAGCTCTTCGGCAATTGCCACAACACGAATCCGGAAGCGACGGCCGTCGGCGCCATCTACGGCTATTCGCACACGGCGGGCGGCTACGACGGCGGCCAGGCCGAGTACGTGCGCGTGCCGATGGCCGACGTGGGTCCGTACCCGATCCCCGACGACCTGCACCTCGACGACGCCGTGCTGCTGACGGACGCCCTCCCGACGGGCTACCAGGCCGCCGAGATGGGCGACATCCAGGAAGGCGACACGGTCGTCATCTTCGGCGCCGGCCCGATCGGCATCTTCGCCGCGAAAGCCGCGTGGCTGATGGGCGCGGGCAGGGTGATCGTCGTCGACGAGGTCGAGTACCGTCTCGAATTCGTCAAGCGCTACGCCCAGTGCGAGGTCGTGAACTTCCGCGAAGTGAACGACATGGCGGAACACATCAAGAAGATGACGGACTGGATGGGCGCCGACGTCACCATCGATTGCGTGGGCGGCGACGCGGCCGGCTCCATCGCGCAGACGCTCACCGGTCGCCTGATGAAGATGCAGGCCGGCGCCTCGACCGTGCTGCACTGGGCCATCAACTGCGTACGCAAGGGCGGCAACGTGTCGATCGTGGGCGTGTATGGCCCGACGTTCAATATGGTCCCCATCGGCAACGTGCTGAACAAGGGCCTGACGATCCGCGCGAACCAGGCCAGCGTGAAGCGCCACCTGCCGCGCCTGATCGAGCACATCCGCGAAGGCCGGATCAATCCGAAGGAAATCATCACGCACCGGGTGCCGCTGGAAGAGGTGGCGGACGCGTACCACATCTTCTCGAGCAAGCTCGACAACTGCATCAAGACCGTCCTGATCCCGCCGTCGGCGCGCGAGGTCCAGGCCGTGAACGCCACCGCTTTGCATTGAGGAGCCGTCATGGAACACCACCATCATCATGATCATCAACATCGCGACGACGACGTGGGCCACGTGCATGCGCATCCGCTGCAGGGCGACATGGCGGAGGGCCCGCGCCGTCCGAGCCGCGAGGAGTTGTCGCACATCGAGGGCTGGGGCGCCGACCTCGACCGCAAGAACCGCCCGGCCATCCCGATGGAACGCACGCCGCCGCGCTTCATCCACCAGCACGAAGGCAAGCTGCCGCAGCAGCCGGAAAACGTCGAGATCCTCGTCTCGACCGAACGGCCCGGCATCACGCCGATCTTCGGCACCGCGCAGCCGCCGAAAGGCCTGTCCGGCATGATCCGGCGCCTGGCCTTCAAATGGTCCGAGAACGATATGCGCCGCTGGCTCCTGCTGCTCGCGGCGGACCGCGTGAACGTCGTCGAGGGCGTCGGCGAAGACCTCGTCCACGGCAAGGTGCCGAACGTGCTGGCCGAGATGGGCATCAAGGCCGAGTGGGAACACAACCGGGCCGGCCTCGTGAAGAAGGCCGTGATCGCGGGCGCCGTCGTCGGCACGGCCGTGTACCTGATGCGCCGGCGCGAGCGCTGATGCGAACGTAGGGTGGGCATTTGGGGCCGGGGGCCCCAAATGAAGCGAGCCCACGCGTATCGCAAACAATGCGCCTGCGTTGCGCGTGGGCACTGGTGCCCACCCTACTAACTACAAACTGCCTCACGGCCGCCGCAAGCGCCGTGGGGCTCTTTGCGCTTGAGCAAATTCCTTTAAGCGAGCTCGTCCACACTGCTTCCGTGTGCCCGCTCAATGAAAGGAAATCTCATGAACAAGCGCAAGATGTTGCTGGCGTCGTTCGGCGCCCTGTCCCTGACGGTCGTCGTGCCTGCCGGCGCGGCCGGTCCCGGCACGATGAGTCCGGCGGTTGCCGCGTCCCCGCAACTCAACGCGGCGCTGCTGGCCCAGCTGGACGCGCGCCGCGCCGCACGCGGGCTGGATGCGCGCCACGGCTATGCGATCGTCGCGCGGCATCCAGGCGCGCAGGGCACGCAGGTCGCGCGCGTGGCCCACACGTACAAGGGCGTGCGCATCTTCGGCTTCGAATCCGTGCTCGTGCTGGATGCGAACGGCAAGATCGTGTCCGAATCGGATTCCGAGCAGCGCGCCAACTTCGTCAAGGCGGATACCGCCGGGCCGGGCACGGATTTCAGCGTCGTGCCGGCGATCTCGTCCAAGGCGGCGATCGATGCGGCCCTCGCATCGCTGGGCACGTCGGCGCGCCACGAGACGCCGCCCAGCGCCGAGCTGATCATCTGGCCCGCGATGCGCACGGAACGTCTCCCGGACGTGCGCGACAAGCAGGAGCAGGACCTGAACGCGCTCGACGTGCAGGACGTCGTCGACCATTACGAACTGGCCTATCTCGTGCACACGCGCATGGTCATCGGCGACAAGCCCGTGTACCACGACACCATCGTCAGCGCGCGCGACGGCAGCATCCTGGCCCAGTGGAACATGCTGCAGACGGTGACCGGCGTGGGCCACAGCCAGTACAACGGCGACGTGCCCATCAACACGACGCTCGCCGACGGCAAGTACAAGATGGTCGACGACACCCGCGGCACCGGCGGCACGTTCGGCGCGATGGCGATCACGAACGCGAACCACGGCACGAGCGCGGGCAGCGTCTACGTCAACGACACGAACACGTGGGGCGACGGCAAGCAGTACGTGTCCGGCGGGCCGACGACGAACGCGAACGGCCAGACGGCCGCCGTGAACGCGATGTGGGGCCTGATGAACACGTACGACACGATGAAGAACGTGTTCAACTGGCTGTCGCTGGACGGGCACAACACGGCGACCTACATCGCCGCGCACGTCAACACCGCGTACGACAACGCCTATTACAGCGACACGTGCCGCTGCATGTTCATCGGCGACGGCGCCAGCTTCAACAGCCTGGGCTCGATCGACGTGATCGGCCACGAGATGGGCCACGGCGTCACCGCCGCCACGTCGAACCTCACGTATTCCGGCGAATCGGGCGGCCTGAACGAATCGTCGTCGGACATCAACGGCGAGGCCGTCGAAGCGTATGCGCGCGGGGGCGGGAAGGGCGACAGCATCCCGCTCACGGGCAACGACTGGGTGCTGGGCAAGGAAATCAGCAAGAGCGGCACGCCGCTGCGCTGGATGGTCCGCCCGAGCAAGGACGGCAGCAGCCCGGACGCGTGGAGCAACTCGATCAAGCGTCTCGACGTGCACTACAGCAGCGGCCCCAACAACCGCATGTTCTATTTCCTCGCGCAAGGCTCGAACGCCGACAAGTCCGGCGACGATTACAGCAAATACCTCGTCAAGACCCCGGCCGCGATGACGGGCGTCGGCCTCGACAAGGCATATCGCATCTGGTTCAGGGCGAACACGACCAGGTTCACGTCGAGCACCAATTACGCGGATGCGCGCGCCAAGATGATCGAGGCGGCGGGGGAGTTGTACGGCAAGAGCGGTAAAGAGGTGATCGCCGTACAAAGGGCGTATGCGGCGATCAATGTGGGGGCGGATGTGGACGAAGCGCCCTGAGCCGTCAGTCCCGCGAAAGCGGGAATCCATACTGAGCAATAGAATTCGGCACGTCGGAGGCGCGCCGGCGGTCTACGGGATCGGCTTCGGATGTTCAGCATGGGGCCCCGCTTTCGCAGGGACGACGTGATTATGGCTGCAGCAACGGATATGGATTCACCGGCGTCCCCTTCCACCACTGCTTCTCGGGCGTCAGCTCGAACACGGCGAAGTGCAGGTGGGGCGCGTTCGGATCGGCGTTCCCGGTCGCGCCCACGTAGCCGATCAGATCGCCCCGCTTGACCTGGGCGCCTTCCTGCAGGCCGTCCGCATAGCGGTCCAGGTGCGCATAGTAATACGCGTATTTCTCGGTCGGGTCGAACTGGTAGAGCGTCAACCCGCCCGGCTTGCTCGTGAACAGCTTCACGATCTTGCCGTCCGCCACCGCAACCACCTTCGTGCCCTTCGGCGCCATGATGTCCAGCGCTTCGTGGTGGCGTTCGGTGCCGCGCGCCTGGTCGTAGGTGTCGGTGAGCTTGGCGAACGGCATGCCGTCGACGGGCACCATCAGCTTGCCCGGCGGGACGGAAGGTGCGGGTGCCGTGCCGGATGCGGCGACTGGCGTATCCGTGCCGGCGGGACGCAGCGGCAGGTCGAGTTCCGTCAGGTCCGGCATCACCTGCGGCGCCGGCGGCAGCTTGCCGTCGATGCCGGCCGCG
>JBJMVU010000124.1:0-7459 GCA_045810485.1 Massilia sp.
TCTTGATGATCTTGTTCTGGTTGATGTTGATGAAGCCGACGGTGGCGTCCATCAGGAAGTTGATCTTGTCGAACAGGAACGACGTGTGGCCGTCGAGCGATTCGATGTCGCGCAGGATCTGGCGCGCTTCCTCGAACTGGTCGGCGTTCAGCAATCGCCCGCGCATCAGGAAGCTGACGGCGCGGCGCGTGTCCATCATGTTGCGGCGGATGCGGCCGTTCAAGTCTTCCTCGTGGGCGATCGCATTCAGCGCGGAGGCCGCGTCCTGGTCGGTGAATTCCTTCTGCAGCACGCGCTGGCTGACGTCTTCCAGGCTCTCGTAGATGCCTTCCAGTGCGTCGGCCGAGTACTCGGCGTCGGTCGCGTACAGGTCCAGCAGCACATCCATGTAGTCCTCGATCGAGCCGGGCCGCGAACGCGCGCGCAGGCGCACGAGGCGGAACACGGGCAGATCGTCCGTGTGCACCGAGAACAGGATCTTCTTGGCCAGGATGAACGCGACCGTCACGATGCGCGACGGGCCGTCCTCTTCCTCGAGCAGGAAGTCGGTGCGCAGGTGCAGGTCGCCGTTTTCCGCCTCGTAGTAGCGCGCCGATGCCTCGATGTCCTGGACTTCGTCCTCGCCGGGCAGGATCACGTCATAGGTCGCCTTGACCCAGGCGCGCTCGTCGTCGGTCGGATCGGTAAGATCCACCCAGACGGCAGGCACGTTCTCCAGATCGGTACGCGACGCGATGGGAACCTGGTTCAGTCGGCCATTTTGTAGGACAAATACGTTGATCATGCGCTGCTTTCTCGGCCGGATTCGGAAACAGCGCAAGTGTACCTGTAAGCCCTGAGGCCAGCCAGCCCGAACCCGGGGTCAGACCCCGATTTTTGGAAATATCTGGCGCGAACTAAGTCGACAATGCATCAGTCATCCAACTTGCCCTTGGGATCTTGCCAAAAAATGGGGGCTGACCCCGGTTCAGGGCAGTTCGGCCGCGTTCATGCGGCGCTGGATGATCGCCGTGCGGCGCGCCAGGTAGTTCGTGTCGCGGTGGCGATCGTAGAAGCGCGGGTTCGGCAGCATCACCGCCAGGCGCGCGCCCTGGGCCGGGCTCAGGTTCGCGGCCGGGATGCGGAAATAGTGGCGCGCCGCCGCCTCGGCGCCGAACACGCCGCGGCCGAATTCCACCACGTTCAGGTAGATCTCGAGGATGCGTTCCTTGTCCATCACCGCCTCCAGCATGTAGGCGATGACCAGTTCCTGGCCCTTGCGCAGGTAGTTGCGCGAGCCGGACAGGAACAGGTTCTTGGCCAGCTGCTGGGTGATCGTCGAGCCGCCGCCCACGACCTTGTGCTTCTTGTTGTTGCGCTCGTACGCCTTTTCCAGCGCGTCCCAGTCGACGCCGTCGTGGTCGATGAAATTGGCGTCCTCGGATGCGATCACGGCGCGCTTGAGATTGTTCGAGATGCGGGCATACGGCACCCAGAGGTGTTCCAGCTTCGCCTTCGGGTTCTGCTCGCGCAGCGCCGCCATCTGCTGGCGCATCATGCTCGTGGACGACGGATTGAACTGCGTCCACCAGCACACCATCGCAAAGAAGTACAGCTGCACCAGGACGACGAGCAGCAGCGGCCCGAGGACGATCCACTTCAGCCAGCGCCGTCCGCCGGTTCTTGCGCGCGCGGGTGCGCCCGCCTTGAGCGTGCCGATGCCGCTCATGCTGCGCGCATGCGGGCCAGCAGGGCCGACGTGGCCGGCCGCACGCCGCGCCAGATGGCGAACGCTTCCGCAGCCTGTTCGACGAGCATGCCGAGGCCGTCGCGCACGGTCGCGCCGTGCGCTGCCGCGAATACCATGAACGGTGTCGGTTCCTTCCCGTACATCATGTCCAGCGCCAGCGTCCCCGCGCGGAAGGCCGACGCGGGCACGGGCGGCAGGTCGGCCGACAGGCTGGCCGACGTCGCATTGACGACGACGTCGAACGGGCCGGCGATGTCCGTAACACCGCAGGCGCCGATCTGCCCCGCATACGCCACGTGATCGGCGAAGTGGGAAACGAGCGCATCGGCGGTCGCGCGCGTGCGGTTGGCGATCACGATCGATTCCGGTTGTTCACGCAAAAAGGGCAGGATGACGCCGCGCGCCGCCCCACCCGCGCCCAGCAGCAGGACGCGCTTGCCGGTGAGCGGCACGCCCGCGTTCTTCACGATGTCGGCGACGAGGCCCGGCCCGTCCGTATTGTCGCCGACGATCTCGCCACCCTCGAAGCGCAGCGTGTTGACGGCGCCCGCCAGGCGCGCCCGCTCTTCCAGCCGGGTCGCCAGCGCGGCCGCTTCCAGTTTGAATGGGACGGTCACGTTGGCGCCGCGGTAGCCCTGCGCGACGAGGTCGCGGACGGTGGCGGCGAAGCCGTCCAGCGGCGCCAGGCAGCGTTCATACGCGATGTCCTGGCCGGTCGCGGCCGCGAAGGCGGCGTGGATGTCCGGCGATTTGCTGTGGGCGATCGGGTTGCCGATCACGCAATATTTATCTGTCATTCGGTCTCCTGTTATCCTTCGCCGCGCAATTCCGCCTGCAGTTTTTCCTCGCGGGTGAATTTGAAGCGGGTGACGACGATCCAGAGGTCGTCCTTGTCGGTCGAGCGCATATTGGCCGGGAACCTGCCGAACGGCGCGGCCCGGCGCACGATCGCCAGCGCGGCCTTGTCCAGCGCCGGATTGCCGGAACTGCGCTCGATGCGCGGTCCGCCTTCTTTTTCGTAGAGCGTCCCGTCCTGGAAGATCGGGATGTAGACGACCAGCTCGCCGTACAGCTTCTTGCCATTCTGTTGCGGGAAGTTCAAGGTGCCCACCTCCTCCACCCGCTTCTGCATCGCCTTGTAATACATGGCGTAGCCGACCTCGCGCGTGCTGGGGCTGATGAACGTCTTTTTCGGGCGCTTGTTCTCGTCGGCGATGCGCTGGGTGATCTCGGCCGTCATGCGCGCGATGGCGCGGGTGGAGTCGAGGTTGTCCTCGCCCGTGCGGCTGGGGTCCGGCTTCGTCTGCTCGGCCACCGGCGCGCTGTTGAACTGCGACTGGCGCATCTTCGTCAGCACGCTTTTCTGCTGCTGTTCCAGTTCGGCGATGCGGCGCTGCAGGGCGCGGATGGAGTCGCCGTTCTCGACCTTGCGCAGGTCCGGCAGCGGCGACTGGGCGCGGCCGGCATCGGCATTGCCGCCGCCGTCCAGGTTGGCCTGGGCCAGCGCGTCCGCCTTGACGGGCGCGCGCGCATGCCTGGCGTTGACAAGGATGACCTCCAGGCCCGGATCGGCCGGCTGCAGCCTGAACGCATCCGGCGCGGCGAAACGGACCGCCAGCAGGCAGGCGTGCGCCAGCACCGAACAGGCGATGGCGATCATCAGGGGACGATTGTGTCGGAGGGTGTTCACGCGCTGCGGGGTGGGACGGTTGGGATCATGGAACTCCCCATTCTACCGTGCGGGCCGGCCGATTTGCGAGCCTTGTGGAAAGACCGGATCGTACCAGCAACAAGTTGTTATCATTTCAACGTAAGGTGGATGGCTCTGCCGTCCACGCGTACAACCACCGCCAGAGCGGGCACGAATTATCGAATGCCGCCTATCACCGCGTGGACGGCGAGCCGTCCACCCTACCCCGTGACGTCGGTCTGCGTCTCCGGATCGGTGACGGCCACGGCGCCCTCGGCTTCGGCCACTTCCGCTGCCGCAGCCTCGCCCGTGTCTTCTTCCTCGTCCAGGCCCAGTTCCTCGGCTGCTTCCGGCGCCACGGCGGCCACTTCGAGCAGGCGCGCCTCCAGCGCCAGGTCGACCTCGTCCCAGCGCACGATGTCCAGGCGGACCTGGGCGCCGCGCGCCGCCTGGGGCATGCCCGGCAGGCGGATCACGAGCGGGATCTCGACGAGGCGCAGCACCTCGTCCTTCAGCACGACGGCCTCGACCTGCCTGGCGTTTTCCTGCGCCAGCCAGCGCAGGCACCAGTAACGCTCCATGTTCTGCTGGAAGTCGTTATAGGCGGCGTACGCGGCATCGAACGCGGAGACGATCGAGAACAGGGTCGCATCGCGGTGCTTGAACGGGGCGACGAGCGGCGCCGTCACGCCGTTCGTCGCGCACGCGAGGATCTGCCACTGGTTCACGAGGTCGGTGTAGCGGCGCAGCGGCGACGTCGACCAGGCGTACTGGTCGACGCCGAGGCCCTGGTGCGGCGCCGCGTGCGTGACCATGCGCACCTGCATCTTGGCGGCCCAGCCGCCGGCGCCCGGACCCTGCGAGCGGTAGATGCCCGGCACGCCGCAGTCGTGCAGCAGCTTGCCCCACGTGCTGTTCGCGAAGATCATCAGCTCGGCCACGATCTTGTCCAGCGGCGCGCCGCGCTTGCGGCGCACGATCGTGACGACGTCGTCCTCGACATAGAAATTGTAGTCGACGCGGTTGGCCTGCTCCGGCTTCAGGCCGAACGCCTCGCGCTTCTTCATGCGGCCCGCTTCCAGTTGCAGCGCCCATTGCCACAGCAGGCCCAGTTCCATCTTGTGCGGGTAATCGCCTTCGCCGTTGTTCAGCGTTTCCTCGTTGACGACGTCGTCGAGGTCGTTGTGGCGCAGGTTGTTCTTGACCGGCACGCGCTCGGCGCGGGTCGTCGTCGAGAGCACGGTCCACGTGGCCGGATCCAGCACGGCGTACAGCGACAGCGCCGGGCAATCGTTACCCTCGGCCAGCGTGTAGGCGTTGACGACCTCGTCCGGCAGCATCGTGATCTTGTCGCCCGGCATATACACGGTCGACATGCGCGCGCGGGCGATCTTGTCGATGGCGTCGTCCGGACGGATGCCGAGGCCCGGCGCCGCGATGTGGATGCCCACGCGGATCGTGCCGTCATCGAGCTTCTCGACGGAGAACGCGTCGTCGATCTCGGTCGTCGTCACGTCGTCGATCGAGAACGCGGCCACGTTCGCCAGCGGCAGGTCGCCCGGGGGCGCCGGCACCGCGACGGGCGGGAAGCCGGCGCCGCGCGGGAACTGCTCGAACAGGAAGCGTCCCATGTGCAGCTCTTTGGCCGACGCGATCCCGCCCGTGGACAGCATCAGGCGCGGGGCCGTCGTCTGCAGTTCGTCGGCCGCCGTTTCGAGGGCCTTGTATTCGATGCTGTTCTTGTCCGGCTTGAACAGCAGTTGCTGGACGAGGGGCTGCATCGCCTGCGGCAGCGTGCCGGCCTTCAGTTCGTCGACATAGGCGGCCTGTACGATGGCCAGCTGTTTCTTCTTCTCGATGCCGGCCAGCGCCGCGCGCAGCGACTGTTCCGGCGCCGCCTTGTAGCGGCCGCGGCCCTTCTTGTAGAAATAAATGGGCGCGTTGTGCAGCGCCAGCACGAGGCCGGCCGCTTCGAACGGCAGCGGCGCATGGCCGAAGTATTCGGCGCCCAGCTCCGCGAAGCCGAATTCTTCCTGGCCCGCGACTTCCCACAGGAATTCCAGGTCGACGTCCGCCGCGACGGCCTTCGCCTGCTCCAGCAGGGTGGCGGGATCCGGCTTCTCGAACTGCAGCATCACGTCGCGCGCCTTGACCTTGGTACGCTTCCCGCTCGGCATTTCGACCTGGTAGGCCTCGCCCGCCTGCGACAGCACGGTGCCGACCTTGAAATCGCCGGACTCTTCGAAAAATAAGTTCATTTTGTATTCGTATTCATAGTGGTTGCGGTCGCCACGAGATCCAGCACCTCGGGCAGGAAGACCTCGGTGACCAGCAGCAGTCCCTGGCGGCGGCGATACACGCAGCGCCGCGCAAAACAAGTGTCGCGGGCCGGCTCGTCCCTGCCGAGCGCGGCCTGCACGCGGGCCAGCAACGGATGGCCGGGACGCAGCCGCGCGAATTCCAGCGCGCCGCGCGTGACCCGCGGATCGTAAAACAGCGTGGTGCCGAGCGAACGTTCGCCCAGCGCCGAAAACAGGGGCCAGTCGCTTGCGCTCGCACTCATCGGCACGACGGTATGGCCGTACACGACCGGCCGGCCGTCGCAGCGCAGCAGCACTTCGCGTTCCCACACGCGCTGGGGCCGCGCCAGGCCGATCGCGCCGGCCTCGTCCGCCAGGCAGACATTGCCCGCCTGGCGCAGTTTCTGTACCCGGAAATGCCGGCTGTGCGCGATCAGGCGCGCCGTCAGCGAGCCCGGGGTCGTCAGCCAGTCGCGCATGGCGGCCGGGACGCCGACGCCGTCCGGGTGCGCCAGCCAGCGCGCCCGGCGCAGCGAAGCGGGCCTCACCGGCGCTGGTCCGATCCGGCGTCGCCTTCGTTCCGGTTAGCCGTCAGGCA
This sequence comes from Massilia sp., assembly GCA_045810485.1. Lineage (GTDB taxonomy): Bacteria > Pseudomonadota > Gammaproteobacteria > Burkholderiales > Burkholderiaceae_D > Telluria. Next base: position 6,318 of record JBJMVU010000124.1, read on the forward strand.
GAACGCCAGCACCTCATCGACATACTGCTCGAATTCCGACACCGCGTGGTCGCTGCCCTGGATGACGTGCTGGTGCGCGCCCGCGTAATGCGCAACCATGTCGCGGTAGTCCAACACCTCGTCGCCGGTCGCGGCCAGCAGGAAATAGCGCTCCGGCCGGGTGATGGCACCGACCTTCAATGCGGCCAGTTCGTCGATGTACTCGCGCCTGAATTCGAACGGCTCGCCCGTATGCCATTCGGTCGTGATGCCGACGTGCTTGTCCAGGTCTTTCAAGGGGTCGACGGCCGGATTGATCAGCGCGGCGCGGCAGCCGAAGCGTTCCGCCAGCCAGGTCGCGTAGAAGCCGCCCAGCGAGGAACCGACGATCGCGAGGTTGCCGGTGTACCGCTCGACCAAGGTCAGCACGAGATCCATCGCGGCCTTCGGCGAGGCCGGCAATTGCGGGCAAATCAGGTCGCCGGCGCGGCCGGCCGCTTCCATCCGCTGCTGCACCACTCTCGCCTTGAACGAGCGCGGCGACGAGCGGAAGCCGTGCAGGTAGAGTAGGTGGACGCGCGCGCCCTCGCGGGCGGCTGCGGAAAGAACCGGTATCCCGCTCATGCCGCCATCGCCTCCAGCAGCTTCTGGTGGACGCCGCCGAAGCCGCCGTTGCTCATCACGAGGATGTGGTCGCCCGGCTGCGCGGCCTGGACGATCGCCTGCACCATGTAGTCGAGCTGGTCGAAGCTGTGCGCGTTGGCGCCCAGCGGTTTCAATGCGTCGGCCAGCGACCAGCCCAGCGCCTGCTGGCTGCCGAAGCCGAACACGAGATCGGCATCCTTCAGGCTGCCCGGCAGCGCATCCTTCATCGCGCCCAGCTTCATCGTGTTCGAGCGCGGCTCGAGCACGGCGAGAATCCTGCCGCTGGCGCCGATTTTCTGGCGCAGGCCGCCGACGGTCGTCGCGATCGCGGTCGGATGGTGCGCGAAGTCGTCATAGACGGTCACGCCGTTCACGATGCCGCGCACTTCCATGCGCCGCTTGACGTTCTGGAAGCGGGCCAGCGAGTCGATCGCCTGCGCGGGCGGCACGCCGACGTGGCGCGCGGCGGCGATTGCGGCGAGCGCGTTCATCCGGTTATGTTCGCCCTGCACCTGCCA
>JBJMVU010000125.1:0-3291 GCA_045810485.1 Massilia sp.
CCGCGCGTGCATTGCCAAAGGGGTCAAAGCGCCGCTTCACATAGGCAGCCGTCGCGGCGTCCATCTGGACCGATGCGGTGTTCTGGTCGTTGGCGCCCAGGATGTATAGAGCGCCGGCGGTGCGGGTTGCGACGACCTTAGAACCGAACCCGTACCACCGTTGGCTGGTCTTCGTGGTCCCGGTGAGCTTCACCTCGCTCGAGTCCAGGTACACGGTCGTTGTACCGGAGGGGTCTCGTCGCAGGATGCGGTTGCCGTCGGCGTCGTAGATGTTCGTTGCGGCCGCAGCGGTTCCGGTCTTGGTGGTAGCGAGCTTGCCTTCGGAGTCCCAGGTGTCGGTCTCGGCCCCTCGGAGCGACATGTTCCCGCTGGAGTCGTACTTGTAGGAGGTGGTGGTGGCTGTTCCTGTCCCGACCTTCTTGGAAACTGAGGCGAGGGAGTGCGGGCCTCCGGCGCCCGTAGTGCCGTTCGGGACAACGCTCGCTCCGGATGGGCCGGGTGTGTAGGTGTAGACGGTGTTGCTGGTTCCGGTCTTGACGTGATCGGTTCGGGTTAGCCGGTTTCCGATGCTGTCATAGGTGTAGGAGGCCCAGTAGGCACCGGTGTTCGTGCCCATCACGGTCTGCGACGGGGTCGTCCCGCAGGTGCCTGTGTTGATGGTCCAGGACTCCTTCAGCTGTCGCTGGTAGTCGTAGTTGAAGCACTGGATGTCTGTGGTTCCGCCGTTGTCGGCGAGTGCTTTCACGTTGCCGTCGTTGTCGTAGGTGTAGTTCGCGTCGAGCAGGGATCCCGTGACGGCCTGGTTCGACACGACGTTGCGGGTCAGGCGTCGCGTGCCCTCGTCGAGGTACCAGGTTTGGAACGCAAGTTTCCCGCTGGTCGTGCCCAGACTGAGCTGCAGGAGTTCACCGAATGGCGAGTATGTGGACGCTCCGACGTAGGAGTCGCGGCCGCCCATCGTTCGAAGCAGTCCCAGCTTGTCGTAGAAGTAGCTGACGGTCTCTGCGCCCAGTCCGGTTACAGACGGGAGGGTCTTCGTCTTCAGCGTGCCGTCGTCGTTGTATGTCATTGACGTGGAGTAGGTGCCGGCGAGCGTGTCGGTCTGTCCGGTGATCGACGGAACGGTGACGCTGGTTCCGGTCGGCTCGTACCTGGTGTTGTAGCCCGTTACGGCGTTGACGTATGCGGTGGTCGAGTTGCCGGGCGTGGCGTACCGAGTCGAGCTGGTCAACTGTCCCGCTGCGAGGGTGTCGTAGAGCCAGGAGGCACGGAGCTTGGTCGGGTCGACTGTCGTTCCGTCGTAGAGCGCAACCTTGCGACCGAGGACGTCATAGGTGGCGAGGGTAGAGATGCCTCGAGCATCGGTCGTTGTCGCGAGTTGGTCGTTGTTGTCGTAGGACATGCTCGCGTTGCCCTTGTCGGGGTCCTTGACCGCGATCTGGTTTCCGCGCAGATCGTAGGCCCAGGTCCAGACATCGCCCTTGGGGTCGGTCATGGACTTCATCCGGCTGGCCAGGTCGTAGGTATAGGTGGTGTTCTGACCCGGCGCAGCGGTGGTGGTGCCGAGATGGTCGATGTGCGTGAGGGTGTTGCCGCGTACGTCGATGATGTCTTCGGTCGGCGTTCCCCCGGATGGAGGTGTGACCTTGGTGCGGTCGGCGTCGTACACGGTGGTGGTCCGCCACGCTTCGGCGCCCTTGGGCTGGTAGATGTCTGCGGTCTGTCGTCCGGCGCCGTCGTAGAGGTACCGGTGCTGGTTGTAGACGTTGACGGTTGATGGTGCGAAGTAGGTCCCTGTGGGCGTGGTGCCTGAGTTCAGGTACGGGCCGAGCTTGAAGGAGGCCTGGCCGAGCGAGTTGTACTCGGTGGTCGTGATTGCTCGGTCGGTGCTCAGCTGGGTCGAGCTGGCCTGGGTTTCGACGGGTCGCAACATGGCGTCGTAGATGTCGTACGAGGTGTCGTAGGTGCCGTCGTTGAGAAGGCGCGACGTTGCCAGGTAGGAGTATGTCGAGTTGCTCAGGCCGTAGGAGTACTTGGTGTCCGGGTTGTCGACCCCTTGGACGTGCCCCGGTTGCCACACGGCCGTCACGCGCCCGAGCGCGTCGTAGGTTGCCGACTGGACCCGCCCGTTTGGATCGGTGACCGTCAGCGGAGCTCCACGTGAGGGGTCGAAGGTCGTCGTGGTTTGCTGGCTCTTGGCGTTGTAGGTGACCTGCTGCGTGACGGGCCCGAGATTGTTGGAGTCGGCTCCGCTCGGCGTGTAGGTGACACCGGAGGTGTTCCCGAGTCCGTCGGTAGTAGAGGTAACGCGCCCCCGAGCGTCGTACCCCATCTGACTAGTGGTCTTCCACGAGGAAGAACCCGCCGTGCCTGACAACGTCTCTTCCTTGGTGACGTCGCCCTTGGACGGCGTCGCTCCGAAAGCTCCGCTGTCGAATGAGTAGCGCTTGTCGGAAAGCACGTCGGTAGCTGCAGGCGTCGCGTTGCATGCGACTCCGACGACCTTGGTCTCCTTGATCGTGGTCAAGAGCCATTGGCTGACGTCGCGCGCGTAGTCGGTAGTCGTGCACGTGGAGTCGGTCGTCTTGGAGTCGTCGCCGGCGTCTTCGACTGAGGTTGGCAACCCGTAGCTGTCGTAGGAAGTGGTCATGGTCGAGCGGGTGTAGTTGGAGGTACCAACGAGTTGCTTGCGGGTGTGCACTGCGGCGGTGCGCAGGATCTGGGCTTGGTCGGTTCCGTCGTCGGCGGTCGGCGTTGGGGAGTGCCAAGGGTCGTCGATCTCTGCGGATACGACTTCGCCGGTGGGTCCGTTGCGCTGGATGTGCTCACGCTGGAACCCAGCCAGATAGTCGTCGTCGTTCATGACAGCCAGGCTTTGGCTGTCAGTGATCTTCGCGATGCGACTGTCTGGGTTGGCGTCTGGATCGGGCCCGTCGGGCAGCCGGTCGCCGTTCATGCCTTGGAAGTACAGGTACTTGTCGTAGCTCTGGACGGTCCCCGCTTCCGATGGGTCGCCCTTGGTGACCTCGACAGTGTTGAAGCCGCGGAACTGTCCCCAAGTCCGGTACTTGGGCTTGACGAGTTCGTTGTCGTCGTAGTGCCATGCTGCGCCTTTGGAGTAGGTGTAGCTGGTCTTCACGGGCACCACAGTGGCGTGTGCGTCGGATTCGACAATGCTTGCGACGGTGTACTTGTTGAACCAGTTCAGCGACGGAGGCGAGTAGATGTTCTGCTGCCAGTAGACCGGGAAGCAGAGCCGGGTGTTGGATTCCGGGTTGGCTGGCATGTTCC
>JBJMVU010000126.1:0-17704 GCA_045810485.1 Massilia sp.
AAAGAACTGTATTCGGTACTGCCTTGCTGCATTTGCGAATCGTTTTGTTCGTCAGCAGCAGAGGAACGAGATTATGCAGTGTTTCGTTTATCTCGTCAACTCATCTTTTTCATCAGCGCAAGCGGTGTTGTCAAACCACCTAGCTCAACTGTTTGATTTAGCTGAACTTTTCTTGCGCTGCCGAAGCAGGACGCGAACTATAGCAAAACGGATTAGGGGTATGCAAGAGGCTTACCGTAAGAATTTTCAAGTTGCTTCTGTGCTATCTTTGCCGGCTTCTTCACCCATTGAGTCCCACATGCGCATCGCTCCCACGAGGAATCCCGACCTTGCCGCCGCCCTCGCCGCCGCCATTAACAACAAGACGAAGCCGCTCGGCAGCCTCGGCGCCCTCGAGCGGCTGGCCAGCCGCCTCGGCCTGATCCAGGACACCGTCGCACCGACCATCCGCCAGCCGGCCATCCTCGTATTCGCCGGCGACCACGGCGTCGTCGCGGAAGGCGTGTCGGCCTACCCGCAGGACGTCACGTGGCAAATGGTCGAGAACTTCCTCGCCGAGGGCGCCGCCATCAACGTGTTCGCGCGCCAGAACGGCATCGACCTGCACGTCGTCGATGCGGGCGTCAATCACGATTTCGGCGCACCCCCCGGCCTCGTCGACCGCAAGGTGGCGCACGGCACGCGCAACTTCGCGCTCGAGCCGGCGATGACGGCCGAGCAGTGCGCCACCGCACTGGAACATGGCGCCGCCCTCGCGGCCGACCTGCCCGGCAACGTGATCGGCTTCGGCGAAATGGGCATCGGGAATACGACCGCGGCGGCGGCACTGATGCACAAGCTGACGGGGATCCTGGTCGCGGACTGCGTCGGCGCCGGCACCGGCCTGTCGGTGGACGGCGTGCTGCGCAAGCAGCGCGTGATCGAAGCGGCGGTCCAGCGCCATGCCGGCATCGACGATCCCCGCGCCGTCCTGGCCACGTTCGGCGGCTTCGAGATCGCGATGATGGCCGGCGCCATGCTGAAAGCGGCCGCGCTGCGCAAGGTATTGCTGATCGACGGCTTCATCGTCACGAGCGCCCTGCTCGTCGCGGCGCGCATCGAACCCGCGATCCTGGATTACTGCGTGTTCGCGCACTGCTCGGACGAAGCCGGCCATCGCCGCATGCTGGACGCGCTCGGCGCCGAGCCGCTGCTGCAGCTGAATCTGCGCCTCGGCGAAGGTACGGGCGCCGCGCTGGCCCTGCCGCTGCTGCATGCGGCCGTGAACTTCCTGAACGAGATGGCGACCTTCGAATCGGCCAGCGTCAGCGAAAAATCCACCTGATGCATCAAGTCCGCCTGTTCTTCATCGCCCTGCAGTTCTTCACGCGGCTGCCGATTCCGGCCTGGGTCGGGTTCGAGGCCGCGTGGCTGCAGCATGCGTCGCGCTACTTCCCGCTCGTCGGCGTCGTCGTCGCGGCGATCGCGGCCGGCGTCTATTACGCCGCCGCGCTCGTGCTGCCCGCGCCCGTGGCGGCCGTGCTGTCGACGGCGGCGTCGATCTATATCACCGGCGCCTTTCACGAAGACGGCTTCGCCGACACGTGCGACGGCCTCGGTGGCGGCATGACGAAGGAACGGGCGCTGGAGATCATGAAGGATTCGCGCGTGGGCGCGTACGGTGCGATCGGCATCGTGTGCATGCTGGCGGCCAAGCTGTCGGCGCTGGCGCTGCTGCCGCCGCGCGTGGCCGTGGCCGCGCTGTGCGTCGCACATCCGTTGTCGCGTCTTGCCGCGACGGCGCTGATCTGGAAGCTGGACTACGTCCGCGGCGAAGGCAAGGCCAAGCCGCTCGCGCAGCAGATGACGAACGCGGAGTTCGCGATCGCGGCGCTGACCTGCACACTGCCCGCCGCTTATATATTGGCCACCGATGCGATGACGCCGGCCGCCATGCTGGCCGCCATCTGCGCGGCGCTCGCAGCCGCGCTCTGGTTCGGCCGCCTGTTCGTGCGCCGCCTCGGCGGCTACACGGGCGACTGCCTCGGCGCCGTGCAGCAGCTGGCGGAAGCACTGATCTACATCGTCGTGCTGGCCACACTGGGCCACGGCGCCTGGCACGCATGACGCTCTATCTGGTACGCCATCCGCAGCCGGACGTCGCACCGGGCTTGTGCTACGGCGCCAGCGACGTCCCGGTCACCGACACCGAGCTCGCACGCGTGCACGCGGCGCTCGACTTGCCGCATGAGCTGCCTGTTTACGCCAGCCCCCTGCAACGCTGCGCCCTGCTGGCCGAACGCCTGGCGCCGGGCCGCGTGACGCTCGATGCGCGCCTGGCCGAGATGGATTTCGGCGCGTGGGAACTGCGCCCGTGGTCGGACATCCCGCGCGCCGACGTCGACGCGTGGACCGCCGACCTGCTCCACTATCGCCCCGGCGGCGCCGAGAACGTGCTCGATGTCGCGCGCCGCGTGCAGGCCTTCGTGGCCGATCTGCGTGCGCCGTCCGCGCTGGTCGTCTGCCACGCCGGCATCATCCGCCTGCTGGCGGCGCTGCACGGCGGCGCACCGCTGGAGCAGGCGGCGCTGCTGGCGGCACGGACGCCGCATCGCATCGGCTACGGCGACGTCGTCGTGCTGGGCGTATAATGTCGGCGTTTTGGTGCTCGCGCCCGTCTCTCGGGCGCAGTTAAACGGGAAACACGAAGCGCTTTTCAGACAGGCGCCAACGTGTGCTGCCCCCGCAACGGTAAGCAAGTGCCGCCACGCGTCCACGCGTGCGCGACAACCGTCCCCACATACCACTGTGCATCCGCATGGGAAGGTCGGACGGCCATACTTGCCAGCCCGGATACCGGCCAAAAGGTGGAAGCATGCGGTTCGTCCGCGCTTCTGTTCACCTGGCTGACGGGGACGTCGGCCGGTTGTCCCATAAAATCAAACGTCATGTCCTTTCCTGTTTCCCGGCAAGCGGCCGCGCTTTCGCTCGCATTCGCTGCCGCCGCATCGGCCCACGCCGATCCCATCCCCGACACCGTCATCGTCACCGCCAACCGCACGCCGCAGCGCGCCGAAGACGTCATCCCCGACACCGTCGTCATTTCCAGCGACGACATCGCCCGCGCGGGCGCCGGCTCCGTCGCCGACGTGCTGCGCCGCCAGCGCGGCATCGAAATCGGACGCAACGGCGGCGCCGGCACCAACACCACCGTGTTCCTGCGCGGCGCCAACAGCAACCAGGTCGTCGTGCTCGTCGACGGCGTGCGCATCGGCTCCGCGACCACGGGCGCGGCCTCCTGGAACGCGATTCCGCTGTCATCCATCGACCATATCGAGATCGTCTACGGCCCCCTGAGCTCCCTGTACGGCGCGGATGCCATCGGCGGCGTCGTGCAGATCTTCACGAAGAAGAGCGAAGGCGCGCCGATGTTCAGCGCCAGCGCGGGCGGCGGCACCTACGGCACCAACCAGTACGACGCCAGCGTGCACGGCGCGACGGGCGGTGAACACAGCGTGACCTACGCGCTCTCCGGCGCACACGAAGAATCGGACGGCTTCTCGTCCACGCGCCCCGGCTCGTCGAGCTACAACCCTGATGACGACGGCTACACGCGCAACAGCGTCAACGGCCGCATCGCGCTGCGGCTGGCCGAGGGCCACGAGATCGGCGCGCAATTCATGCGGAGCCGCCTGAATGCGCAATACGACAACGGCAAGTCGGACTTCGACGCGCACAACATCCAGGAACTCGACAGCTATGCCGTGTTCGTGAACGACCGCTTCCTGCCGAACTGGCGCAGCAGCGTCCAGGTGGCGCGCTCGGAAGATAAACTGGGCAGCTTCACGAGCACGGCGCCTTCCGGCACCTCGCAACTGAACACGCGCCAGGACGAGTTCACGTGGCAGAACACATTCGACATCGCGGGCGACACGCTGCAGGTGCTGGCCGGCCACCGCAAGGAACAAGTCCTGTCCAGCGCCATCAAGGACATCAACCGCACGCGCATCACGAATGCCGTCGCCGCCTCGTACGACCTGCGCCGCGGCAGCCACCTGCTCGACGTCAGCGCGCGCAACGACCATTCCGAATACGGCTCGAAGACGACAGGCGCCCTCGGCTACGGCTACGAATTCACGCGGGACCTGCGCGCCGCGGCCAGCTACGGCACGAGCTTCCGCGCGCCGACGTTCAACGAGTTGTACTACCCGGGCTACGGCCTGGCGTCGAACAAGCCGGAACGGGGCCGCAACGCGGAAGCGGGCGTGCAGTACCACGTGGCCGGCGTCGACCTGCAGGCGAATTACTACCGCAACCGCCTGACCGACATGATCGTGTCCGTCACGCCGTGCCCGGGCCGCCCGGCCGGCAGCTGCGCCTACAACGTCGACCACGCGCTGCTGGAAGGCCTGACGCTGGCGGCCAATACGCGCATCGGCAACCTCGACCTGCGCGCCAGCGCCGACCTGCAGGATCCGCGCGACGAGACGACCGGCAAGCAGCTGGCCCGCCGCGCGCGCCGCCACGCCAGCGTCGCGGCCGACTACACCGTCGGCCCGGTGGACGCCGGCGTCGAGCTGCAGGCGTCCGGCCGGCGCTTCGACGATGCCGCCAACGCCAACCGCCTCGGCGGCTACGGCCTGCTGAACCTGTACACTACCTGGCACATGACGCGCGACTGGTCGCTGCTGGTCCGCGTCGACAACGCGGCCGACAAGCACTACGACCTGGCGCGCAACTACGGCACGGCCGGGCGCACGTGGTTCGCAGGCCTTCGCTACGGAGTTCGCTGACCACCATGTACCGACGAGCCATGCACCCTGTTCCACCGCCCCTGCGCCAGCGCGCCGTCACTATCATCGCCACGCTGCTGTGCATGGCCCTCGCCAGCCTGCTCGTCGCGGGCATGAGCGGGTCGATCGCGGTCGCGCCGGCCGAGCTGCCGGACGCGGTGGCGCAGGTGCTGCGCGGCCGTCCGGAATCGCTGGCCGCGTCGCTCGTCGAGCTGCGCGCCGGCCGTGCGCTGATGGCCTTCGTCACCGGCGGCGCGCTCGCGCTGGCCGGTGTCATGATGCAGGCGCTGCTGCGCAATCCGCTCGCCGAGCCGTACGTGCTCGGCATCTCGGCCGGCGCGTCGGTCGGCGCGCTGTTCGCGCTGCTGATGATGTGCGCGGCCACCACCGTGGACCTCGCGGCCATGGGCGGCGCGGTAACGGTCGCCCTGCTGTTGTACGTGCTGGCGCGGCGCGACATGCGCAGCGGCGTCGCGGCGGAAGGCGGCACCTCGATGCTGCTGCTGACGGGCGTGATCATGTCCTCGGCCAGCATGGCGCTCGTCACCCTGATGCTGTCGATCGCGCCGGAAGGCCGCTTGCGCAGCATGGTGTTCTGGATGATCGGCGACCTGGCCGGCGCGCCGGTGCGCATCCTGCCCTGGATCGTGCTGGGCGTGGCGCTCGCGTACGCGCTGCGCAACGCGCGCGCGCTGAACATGCTCGCGCTGCACGCGGAAGCCGCCGCCACGCTGGGCGTGCGCGTCGGCGCCGTGCGCAAGGGCCTGTTCTTCATGTCGGCCGTGCTGACGGCGAGCGCGGTGACGAGTGCGGGCGCCGTCGGCTTCGTCGGCCTGATCGTGCCGCACGCCTGCCGCTTCGCGTTCGGCCCGGACCACCGCGTGCTCATCCCGGCCGCGGTGCTGGGCGGCGGGAGCCTGCTCGTGCTGTGCGATACGGTCGCGCGCACGGTCGTCGCGCCGACCCAGCTGCCCGTCGGCGCCATCACCGCGCTGATCGGCGCGCCCGTCTTCCTTTATCAGCTGCACCGGATGCACAAATGATGATCGCGACCCGACAACTGGAACTGCGGGCCGGCGACCGCGTGCTCGTGCAGTCCCTGGACTGGGATGTGCACGCGGGCGAATGCTGGTCCATCATCGGCCGCAACGGCGCCGGCAAGAGCACCCTGCTGCGCACCGTGGCGGGCCTGCGCGCGCCGGATGCCGGCGCCGTCGTGCTGCACGACCGCCCGCTGTCCGCCTGGCCGCTGGAAGCGCTGGCGCGCGAGCGGGCGTATCTGCCGCAGGCGCGCAGCGACGCATTCTCGTACAGCGTGATGGAAACCGTGCTGTCCGCACGCCACCCGTACCACGCGAACCATTACTGGGAGCAGAGCGACGACCATCATGCGGCGCTCGAAGCGCTCGCCGCGATGGAAGTCGACCATCTCGCCGCGCGCGACGTGCGCACCCTGTCGGGCGGCGAGCGCCAGCGCGTGGCCATTGCCGCGCTGCTCGCGCAGGACACGCCGCTGCTGTTGCTGGACGAGCCGGCGAACGCGCTCGACCTGGCGCACCAGGTGCGCACGATGTCGCTGCTGTCGCGCCTGTGCCGGCAAAGCGGCAAGACCATCGTGATGATCGGCCACGACCTGAACCTGGCGCACAGTATCTCCACCCACGCCCTGCTGCTGATGGGCGACGGCCGCTGGCATGCCGGCCCCGTCGACGACGCGCTGCAGGCACCGCTGCTGAGCAGCTATCTCGGCCACCCGATCGACGCGATCGAGCACGGGGGCCGGCGTATCTTTATTCCCCTGGAGTCCCCCCATGACTGACCTGACGCCCGAACAAACCGCGGAACTGAACGAGCGCCACCGTGCGCGCATGGAACGCAAGAAGGCGGTGATCGACGCCAAGATCGCCGCGGCCGACAAGAAGATCGGCATCATCATCGTCAACACCGGCAACGGCAAGGGCAAGAGCTCGAGCGCGTTCGGCATGGTCGCGCGCGCGCTCGGCCACGGCATGAAGGTCGGCGTCGTCCAGTTCATCAAGGGCGCGATGTCCACCGGCGAAGAGCTGTTCCTGCGCCGCTTTCCCGACGACGTGAGCTTCCACGCGATGGGCGAAGGCTATACGTGGGAGACGCAGAACCGCGAGCGCGACGTCGCCAAGGCCGAGGAAGCCTGGGAACAGGCATGCCGCTTCCTGACCGACCCAAGCTACGGCCTCGTCGTGCTGGACGAACTGAACATCGCTTTGAAGTACCGCTACCTGGACGTGCACACGGTGATCGCCGACCTGCTCGACCGTCCCGAGATGCAGCACGTCGTCGTGACGGGCCGCGCGGCGCCGCCGGAACTCGTCGCCGTCGCCGACACCGTGACCGAGATGAACGTCGTCAAGCACGCCTTCAAGGCGGGCATCGCGGCGCAGGCCGGGACGGAGTGGTGATGGCGACCGGCGCACGGATGCTGCTGGTCGCGGCGATCGCGTCCGGCCAGGGCAAGACGACGGTGACGGCCGCGCTGGCGCGCCGGCTGCGCCGCCAGGGCCAGCGCGTGCACGTCTTCAAATGCGGGCCGGACTTCATCGACCCGATGGTCCTCGAACACGCGAGCCGCGCGAAGGTGCACACGCTCGACCTGTGGATGGTCGGGCTGGAGCAGAGCCGCCAGCGGCTGGCCCGCGCCGCCCGCGAGGCGGACGTCGTGCTGGTCGAAGGCGTAATGGGCCTGTACGACGGCGATCCGTCCGCCGCCGACCTCGCGCGCGCATTCGATCTTCCCGTGCTGGCCGTGATCGATGCGTCGGCGATGGCGCAGACGGCCGGCGCCGTCGTCATGGGCTTGCGCGACTACGGGCCGGTGCGCATGGCCGGCGTCGTCGCCAACCGCGTCGCGAGCGAAGGCCATGCGCGCATGGTGGCGGCCTCGCTGCGCGACATTCCGCTGCTTGCGACCCTGCCAAAGCAGGTGCGCCAACTGCCCGAGCGCCATCTCGGCCTCGTCGTGCCGGGCGAAGTCGCCGACATCGACGCGATCCTGGACGAACTGGCCGACCAGCTGCAGGTGGACGAGGCGCAGTGGAACGCGCTGGCGCCGCAACTGCCGGACGAGGCTCGGCCGGAAGAACCGGTCGCGCCGCTGCTGGCGGGGACGACGGTGGCGATCGCGCGCGACGCCGCGTTCTGCTTCCTGTACCCGGCCAACGTCGACACGCTGGAAGCGCTGGGCGCGCGGATCGTGTGGTTTTCGCCGCTCGCGGACGAGCCGGTGCCCGAAAACGCCGACGCCGTCTACCTGCCGGGCGGCTACCCGGAACTGCATGGCGAAACGCTGGCACAGGCCGGGCGCTGGCAAACGTCGATCCGTGCGGCGCACGCTTCCGGCTTGCCCATCCTCGGGGAGTGCGGCGGCATGATGGTGCTGGCCGAATCGCTCGCCGACAAGGAAGGCCGCGACTGGCCCATGGCGGGCCTGCTGCCGGGCCGCGTGCTGATGCAGCCACGCCTCGCGGGACTGGGCTCGCAGGGCCTGGCGACGAACGCCGGGCAGATGCGCGGCCACACGTTCCACTATTCGCGCCTGGAGACGCCGCTCGCCCCCGTCGCGTGGACGGTCAAGCATCCGTCCGGCGCGCAGGGGGAAGCCGTGTACCGCACCGGTTCGCTGACCGCGTCGTATTTCCACGCGTTCTTCGCCTCCAATCCCGCCGCCGTGGCGAGCCTGCTGCGGGGAGAGCTGGCATGAGCCGCACCCTCCTCCTCGGCGGCGCGCGCTCCGGCAAGAGCGGGCTGGCCGAACGGCTCGCGCGCGAGTCCGGCAAGGACGTCGTCTATGTCGCGACGTCGTACGCGGGCGATACCGAGATGACGGCGCGGATCGAACATCATCGCGCGCGCCGGCCGGCGGCGTGGAAAACCGTGGAGGAAGCGACGGCGCTGGCGGCCACGCTGCGGATACTGTGCGCGCCGGAGCGCATCGTACTCGTCGACTGCCTGACGTTGTGGCTCACGAACCTGATGTTCTCCGCGCAGCAGGAATTTCCGGAAGTCGGCCCGATCGACCTGCCGCCGCTGTTCGTCGGCGAACGCGCGGCATTGATGGACTGGCTGGACGAACCGCCCACAGGCGACGTCGTGTTCGTGTCGAACGAAACCGGCATGGGCATCGTGCCCTATGGGGCCGTGTCGCGCGCGTTCGTGGACGAAGCGGGCCGCCTGAACCAGGACGTGGCGGCGCGCTGCGAGCGCGTGCTGTTCGTCGCGGCCGGCCTGCCGCTCGTGCTGAAAGGCGCGCCGTGTTGAGCGGACTGGCCCCGCCGACGCTCGCGCTGGCGCTCGTCGCCGGCGTCGTGCTGGACCTGTTGCTGGGCGAGGCGCGGCGCTGGCATCCGCTCGTCGGCTTCGGCCGGCTGGCGTCGGCGCTGGAACGCCGGCTCAACGCGGGCCGCATGCGCGTCGCGCGCGGACTGCTGGCCTGGATGCTCGCCGTGCTGCCGTTGTCGCTGCTGTCGTGGCTCGCCTGCGCCTACGCCGGCGCGGCCGTCCACGTGCTGTTGCTGTACCTGGGCATCGGCCTGCGCAGCCTGCGCGACCACACCTTGCCGATCCATGCGGCGCTCGTGCGCGGCGACCTCGATGCCGCGCGCGGCCTGACGTCGCGCATCGTCAGCCGCGACACCGGGCAGGCCGGCGAATCCGACCTCGCCAAGGCCGGCGCGGAATCGCTGCTCGAAAACGGCAACGACGCCGTGTTCGGCACGCTGTTCTGGTTCCTCGTCGGCGGCGGCCCTTGTGTTGTGCTGTTTCGCCTCGCGAACACGCTGGATGCGATGTGGGGCTATCGCAATGCGCGCTTCAACCGGTTCGGCAAGGTGGCCGCGCGCATCGACGATGTGCTGAACTACGTGCCGGCGCGCCTCACCGCCCTGTCGTACGTGCTGCTGGCGGAACGGGGACGGCTGCGTGCCTGGCGCTGCTGGCGCGCGCAGGCGCCCGCGTGGAGCAGCCCGAACGCGGGCCCCGTCATGGCGAGCGGCGCCGGCGCGCTGGGCGTGCAACTGGGCGGCGCGGCCGTGTACGACGGCGTGACGGAACAGCGTCCCCCGCTCGGCGCCGGACCCGACGCGTGCGCGGACGACATCCTGCGCGCCTGGCGCCTCGTGTGGCGCACGACGCTGCTGTGGATCTTTGTCGCCGGCGCCGCGCTCTTTGCACTGGATGGAGTGCTCCATGCTTGACCACGGCGGCAACCTGCGCGCGGCGCAGCAGCGCTACGGCGGCACGGACTGGATCGACCTCTCCACCGGCATCAATCCGCACGGCTATCCTGCGCCCGCGCCGGCGCCGGATGCTTGGCGCCGTTTGCCGGAGCGGGATCCGGCGCTCGTGCAGGCGGCATGCGCCTACTACGGCGCGCCGCACCTGCTGCCGGTGGCGGGCACGCAGGCCGCGATCCAGGCCTTGCCGCGCCTGCGCGCCGAACTGGCCGGGCCCGCGCGTGTGACGGTGTCCGCGCCGTCGTATGCGGAACACGCGCATCACTGGGGCCGCCACGGCCACGTCCTGCGCCAGGTGGCGTACGACGCGCTCGACGCTGCGGTGGCCGCCAGCGACGTGGTGATCGTCGTCAATCCGAACAATCCTACCGGCGCGACGGTGGCACCCGTTACATTGCTGGCGTGGGCCGAACAACTCGCCACGCGCGGCGGCTGGCTCGTCGTGGACGAAGCATTCGGCGATACGGCACGGGCGCTCAGCGTGGCGGCCCACGCCGGCCGGCGCGGCCGACCTGGCCTGATCGTGCTGCACTCCGTCGGCAAGTTCTTCGGCCTGGCCGGCCTGCGGCTCGGCTTCGCCGGCGCGGACACTGCCCTGCTGGCGGCGCTGGACGACCTGCTCGGGCCATGGGCCGTCAGCGGTCCGGCGCAGGAGATCGCGATCGCGGCCCTGCGCGACCACGGCTGGCAACAGGCCACGCAGACCCGCCTCGCGCGCGACGGCGCCCGCATGCACGCGCTGCTCGCGAAGCACGCCATCGACGCGCACGGCACGCCGCTGTTCCGCTGGTGGGCGGAGCCGCGCGCCGAGGCATTTCATGAACACATGGCGCGCCGCGCGATCTGGGTACGGCTGTTCCCGGGCGCGGCGCGCGGCATCCGCGTCGGCCTGCCGGGGAACGAATCCGCATGGCGGCGCATCGAACAAGCACTCCGGGAATGGAACGACACATGAAACGACCGATCATCATCGCAGGCGCGCTCCTGCTCGCGGCCAGCCTGCAGGCGCGCGCCGCCGTCAGCGTCAGGGACGACGCCGGCGCCACCGTCACCGTCGCGAAACCGGCCCAGCGCGTGATCTCGCTGGCGCCGCACGTCACCGAACTGCTGTTCGCGGCCGGCGGCGGCAGCCACGTCGTGGGCGTCGTCTCGTACAGCGACTTTCCGGAGGAAGCGAAAAAGATCCAGCAGATCGGCTCGAACCGCGAAGTCGACCTCGAACGCATCATGGCATTGAAACCCGACCTGATCGTCGTCTGGCGCCACGGCAGTTCCGAGCGCCAGATCGAGATGGTGCAAAAGCTCGGCATCCCGATGTTCCACAGCGAGCCGCAGAAGCTGGAAGACATCGCGGACAACGTGCAAAAGCTCGGCCAGCTGATGGGCACCGACGCCGTCGCCGGCCCGGCTGCAACAAGCCTGCGCGACAAGATCGCCAGCCTGCGCGCGCGCTACGCGAAGCGTCCTGTCATGCGCAGTTTTTATCAGGTGTGGGACAAGCCGCTGTACACACTGAACGGCCGCCACATCGTCAGCGATGCGCTGCGCCTGTGCGGCGGCGAAAACATCTTCGACAAGCTGGCCGTGACGGCGCCCGTCGTGTCGATCGAGGCCGTGCTGCAGGAGAATCCGGAGGCGATCTTCGCCACCGCGGAAAAGAACTACGGCGGCGTGAGCCTCTGGAAGTCCTACGGGACACTCACCGCCGTCCGCAACGACAACCTGTTCACCATCGACGGCAACCTCCTCAACCGCTCCGGCCCGCGCATGATCGCGGGCGCCGAGCAACTGTGCGAGAAGCTCGAACTGGCGCGCAGCCATCGTACCAACATGAGCAAATGAGCCGCTTCCCGTATCCCACGCTGATGGTGCAGGGCACGACGTCGGACGCCGGCAAGAGCACGCTCGTCGCCGCGCTGTGCCGGCTGCTGGTGCGCCGCGGCGTGCGCGTGGCGCCGTTCAAGCCGCAGAACATGGCGCTGAACAGTGCGGTCACGAGCGACGGCGGCGAGATCGGCCGCGCGCAGGCGCTGCAGGCCATCGCCGCCGGACTCGAACCGCACACGGACATGAACCCGGTGCTGCTGAAACCGTCGAGCGACACCGGCGCGCAGGTCGTCATCCACGGCCGCGTGCGCGCCGAGATGAACGCGCGCGACTACCACCAGTACAAGACGGTGGCGATGCAGGCCGTGCTGGAATCGCATGCGCGGCTGCGCGCCCAATACGACGCCGTGATCGTGGAAGGCGCCGGCAGCCCCGCCGAGATCAACCTGCGCGACCGCGACATCGCCAACATGGGGTTCGCGGAAGCGGTCGACTGTCCGGTGATCCTCGTCGCGGACATCGACCGCGGCGGCGTGTTTGCCCACATCGTCGGCACGCTGGCCTGCCTGTCGGACTGCGAGCGGGCGCGCATCCTCGGTTTCGTCATCAACCGCTTCCGCGGCGACATGAAGCTGCTCGAGCCGGGCCTGGACTGGCTGGAAGAACAGACGGGCAAGCCGGTGCTGGCCGTGCTGCCCTATCTGCACGGGCTGTACCTCGATGCGGAAGACGCCGTGCAGGCCGTCGCGCCGGGCACGGGCAGCTTCCGCATCATCGTCCCCAGCTATCCGCGCATGAGCAACCACACGGACTTCGACGCGCTGCGCGTCCATCCCGACGTCGACCTGCGCTTCGTGCGCGAAGGCGAACCGGCGCCCGACGGTGACCTCATCATCCTCCCCGGCAGCAAGAACACGCGCGGCGACCTCGCGTGGCTGCACGCGCAGGGCTGGCCGGATCGCATCCGCCGTCACCTGCGCTACGGCGGCAAGGTAATCGGCATCTGCGGCGGCTTCCAGATGCTGGGGTCCTGCGTGGACGATCCGCTCGGCGTCGAAGGCGTGGCCGGCCACTCCAGGGGTCTCGGCCTGCTGGGCCTGGGCACGACGCTGACGCGCCAGAAGCGTCTTGCGCAGGTGACCGGCCGCTGCGTGTTCGCGCCCGATGCGATGGGCGCCGCGGTCGCCGGCTACGAGATCCACATGGGTGTGTCGACGGGCGATGCGCTGGCCCGGCCCGCGTTCGAGATCGACGGCCGGCCGGAAGGCGCCTGCTCGGACGACGGCCAGGTGCTGGGCACGTACCTGCACGGCCTGTTCGACGATGCCGGCGCCTGCATGGCGCTGCTGCGCTGGGCGGGGCTGCACAGCGCACACGTCGTCGACACGGCCGCGCTGCGCGAGGCGAGCCTGGACCGGATCGCGGACGCGGCGGCGCCGCTGCTCGACAGCCTGATTGCCCTCGGCTAGCCGCCGCGCCGGCGCCGCCGCACCAGGAGCGGCACGCCGGCGACCTGCAGCGGCGCCATCGCGCGCAACGACGGGAACTTCGAGCCCTGACCATAGAGGCCGTCTATCGACGGCTTCGAATCATCCGATTGGCCTGCCCAGATGAGAATCGATACCATTTGCAGCAACAGGTCAAAAGGAGCTTCACATGGCAGCGGCACGCAAAGGCAGTCAGGTCATCACGCATATGGCGATCGGTTTCGCGCTCGCCTATGCGTTCACGGGTTCGATCGCGCTCGGCGGCCTGGCCGTGCTGGTCGAACCCGTGCTGAACGTCCTGCTGCTGCCTTTCCACGAACGCGCGTGGGCGCGCCGGGTGCACGCGGCCAGCGGGCGGCGCCGCTATCTGCTGGCCAGCCTTGAAAAGATCAGCCAGGCCGCGATGCACGGCGGCGTGGCGTTCGGCGTCCTGTACCTGGCCACCGGATCGGTGGCCTTCGGCGGCATGGCGGCGCTGCTCGAGCCGGCGTGCAACGTGATCCTGATGCCGCTGCACGACAGGTTGTGGGACAACGCGCTGCGTACGGCGGCCGCAGGGTAACCGGCTTATTTGCGCAGCAGCTCAGCGCCGAAGGGCTCGAGCCGCAGCGTGCCGTTCCACGCCTGGCCACCAAGCACGCCGGTGGCGGCGCCATCGAGCTTCACCTCCTGCGGCTTCGTCGTCGTGTTGACGTACAGCGTGCGGCCATCCACCTCGCGGGCATAGACGCCGTCCGGCGTCGCCGGGCCGGGCCGGATGCCGAGCTGGCCGTACAAACCGCGGTACAGGGCCTGCATCACGGGACGCTGCGCAGGCGTCGCGACGTAGATCGCCCTGCCCTCGCCGTAGCGGTTCTCGGTGATGGCCGGCGGAGAACCCGCGACGTTCGTCAGGCGCGCGACAACCTTCGCGGTCGATGGCTCCAGCACTTCGTAGAACGTGGTGGACGTGGTCACCGACTTGTCGTCGAAGCCGACCTCCAGCGGCGCCTCGGCGTTGTAGAACTCACTGGTGCGCAGGCCGAACACGTCGCTGAGGCGGCCCGGCAGCGACGTGTCGAACGCCTGGCCCGTCTCGCTGACTTTCGCGGAGAAGGCCGTCATCACGGCCGTGCCGCCGTCCCGCACGTAGCGGCGCAGTGCGTCCGCACTCGCGCGGTCCATCACGAGGTCGGCCGCCACGACGACCATCTTGTAGCGCCGCAGGTCGTCGTGGCCCACGTGAATGACGGCGGCGTCGATGTTGTCGTTGAAGATGGGCGCGAACGCGTTGTGGATCTGGTCCATGTACGGGATCGTGAAGTACTGGCGCATCGTGTTCGACGGCCCCGGCGGGTTCGACGCGTTGCGGCTGTCGAAGGAATACGCGAACGCGACCTGGGGTTCGGTGTGGCGCGGGAAGCCCAGCGCCTGCAGGGTCTTGAACTCGCGGGCGATCGTGCCGAATTCCCACAGCTTCCACGACGGCTTGCCGTCGTGGTCGAGGAGCCCCATCAGCATCTGCTCCTCGCCGCCGAGGTGGGAATTGAACGTCCACGCCATCACGGACTGGGCGCCGAGCAGCAGCCCCAGATGCGCCCACATGCGCGAACGGCCTTTCGTGCCGTAGTAGCCCCCGCCGCCCGCGGTGAATTCATTGAACCAGATGGGCGTGTCCAGGCCCGCCTTCATCATCAGCGCCTCGAAGCCGGCGGACACGGGTTCGCCGGGATAGAAGCCCATCGCGCCGTAATGCGCGTACTCGCGGTACGTCGACAGGTAATCGAAGCCCTTGCGCGGCGCGCTGTCCCACAGGTTCGAGATCGCCGGCTTGTCCGGCGCGTACCTGGCGCGGACGGCTTCCAGGTCTTTCAGCACGGCGATCGTGTTGTCGGACCAGAAGCGGCGAAGGTCGAGATTGCGTTCGGCCGGGCCCGGACCGTCCGCATACGGCAGTTCCACCTCGTCCCACGACGACAGGTGACGCGACCAGCGCTGCGTCGCCCAGGCCTGGTTCAGCGCATCCAGCGTGCCGTACTTGCGCTTGAGCCAGGCGATGAAGCGGCTCCGGTCCGCCTTCGAATACGACATGAACGTATTGCCGATCTCGTTGTCGAAGCCGATCGCGAGCACGGCCGGATGCTTGCCGTAGCGCTGCGTCAGCCGTTCGGCCAGGCGCACGGCGTGGCGGCGGTAATCCGGATCGCTGATGTCGAGCATGTAGCGCTCGGCGGGTTGCACGACCGCCCCCTGTGCGTTCACGAGGTTCACGCCGGGATATTTTCGATGCAGCCACAACGGCGCCGGCGTGCCGGGGATGTCCACGATCACCTTGATGCCGTTCGCCTGCATCGCGTGCAGGATGCGGTCGAAGGCGTCGAACTTGAACTTGCCGTCGGCTGGTTCGAAGTCATCCCAGGACAGGTCGCCCATCCGCACGACGTTGAAACCGGCTTCCTTCATCAGGGCGATGTCGCGCCGGATCTGGTCGGGCGTGCGGTCGACGGGCTGGTAGCACGTGCCGACGAACAGTTCTCCGGGGCCGGGCCAGCCGGCCGGCGCCGCGAGGGCCAGCGTGGTCGTTCCGGCCAGCGTGGCCAGGGCGAAAGCGATCTGTGCGATGAGTTTCATTGTTGATCTTTGCAAGTGTCTCGACTGCGAAAGAATACGGGCGCCCAGCGACAGCTCATTAACGGCAATGCGGAAGATTTAGCGAAAAATGCAGGATTTGTTATGAGTCGTGCAGGTCCTGCGGCGCGGTGCTCGCCACGGTCTTGAAGACTTTGGGCGTACAACCGTATTCGTCCTTGAACAGCTTGTTGAAATACGAGACGTTGGCGTAACCGACGGAATACGCGACTTCGGCCACGGTCACGGCGGGCGTCTCGGTGAGCAGCCTGGCCGATTCCGTCAGGCGCAGTTTTTTCAGATAGGCCGTGAACGTCATGCCGAGTTCCGCCTTCAGCACCTCGTTGACCTTGTTGCGGTTGGCGCTCGTTCCCGCGACGACGCGGTCCAGGTCCAGGTCGGGATTCGTGTAATTCGTCGCGATGAAACGCAGGACGGCAGCCTTTTCCTTGTCCTTGAACGGTTCGAGCGTCAGCTGCCGGTACGCGACGAGCGGCAAGTCTTTCCTGAGCTTCGTGTCCAGGCTCGCAGACAGTTCCCGCGCATGGGCCCGGAAGAACCAGACAGCGAAGGCGCACCAACTGCTCACGAGGACGACCGACATCGCGACGAGATAGCGATAGTCGCGTCCGTGCAACGTGAGCTTGCTGATTTCCACGCGGCTGTCGCGATCGCGCGGGCTCTGCTGGCTGACCCCGAATACGAATTTCGCCACCTGGTCAAGCTTGTATGACTGATGCGACAAATCGAGATGCATCCTGTCGTACCACCACTGCGGGATGGTCAGCCGCGTCAGGTCCAGCGATACCCGTACGCCTTGTTCATCGCAAGAGAAAAACGTAAGGGGCGACGGGTAGGTCAGGTAGTCGCCCGGTTTCGACACGGTCGCGTCGAAAGTCGGCAGGGCGAATATCAGCGAATTCAACGGCTTGCATTTGGCCATGAACGTGATGGTGTCGTATTTCGACAGGTCCACCGGCACCGCATTGCCGTCCCCGTCTTCGAACAGCATGTCGGCCGATACGAACGAATACGTCGTCGCCCGTGTGAGCCGGAAGTCGAAGCGGAGCGATCGCTGGCCGGATTCGATGATGCGTATCGTCGAGGTGCCGCCCTCGTCCGCGTCCGTCTTCGTGACCGTGCGCCAATACAGGCCGCCGGCGCCAGATGGCATGAGTGTAGCGGTCGGATAGCTTTGGTAGACGCAGACGCAGGCGATCAACGCGTCGGCGAGCAGCAGCAGAATGAGCGCGAACAGCGCTTTTTTATAGAAATTTTGCATCTTGCCCACTTCAGATTGTCTCTTCAGAAAAGCTTACCGCTGCGGAGGACGATGGCGTAACAACGCTGCTGTTTTTTATAGGACGATGCAGAAATTTTCGTTTGCGAGGCGTTTTTGTTATTCGTTGTTGGAAGCGCAGAAAAGCAAAAAGCCCGCTCAGTCTTAACTGAGCGGGCTTCTGCATATAACTAGCCTGACGATAACCTACTTTCACACTGGTTGCAGCACTATCATCGGCGCAAAGTCGTTTCACGGTCCTGTTCGGGATGGGAAGGGGTGGTACCGACTTGCTATGGTCATCAGGCATAACTTGTACGAGTGCCGCTTGCTGGTGCAGGCGTCACTCTGAATCTGGAAGAAGTAGTTTTAATCTGTTGTCTCAACAAACAGCTGAACCCTTGCATTGGCAATGACTGCCAAGGTTATAGGGACAAGCCGTACGGGCAATTAGTATCGGTTAGC
>JBJMVU010000127.1:0-39372 GCA_045810485.1 Massilia sp.
GTTGAACCACTTGCCCGACATGTTCAGCGCCATGCCGTGGGTCAGGTGGCCGCCTTCGGCCAGCGACATGCCCATGATGGTGTCGCCGGGTTTGAGCATGGCGAAGAACACGCCCTGGTTGGCCTGGGAGCCCGAGTTCGGCTGCACGTTGGCGGCTTCGGCGCCGAACAGTTCCTTCACGCGGTCGATCGCCAGCTGCTCGGCGACGTCGACGTATTCGCAGCCGCCGTAGTAGCGCTTGCCCGGATAGCCTTCGGCGTACTTGTTGGTCAGCTGCGAGCCCTGGGCCTGCATCACGGCCGGCGACGTGTAGTTCTCGGATGCGATCAGCTCGATGTGGTCCTGCTGGCGCTTGTTTTCCTTCTGGATGGCATCAAACAGCTCCGGGTCAACCTTGGCGAGCGTGTGATCTTTTGCAAACATGAAAAAACTCCAATCGATAAGAGAACCAGGCAACGGTCAGCGCTGAACAGGCGGGAGCCGATAGACATGCGGGGCAGCCGCGATACCAACGCGTACCAGTCGGTGGCTGCCCAGGCGAACGGCAAGTTTGAGATCTCACGTTCCCCGGTGGGTGCCCACCTTCGCCACGCGCCGGCAGGCCGATCGCTCCTGATCGGGCGGCAGCGCACGGTTTTCGCCAGTCACGTGAGATGTAAATGGAACTCCGGATTGTACGGGATTGTACGGCTGGCAGGCAAGAAAACCGATGCCGACCTGGCAACCCGGGGCCCCGGCGCTGCCCCGGATGGTCATTTCAGCTACAATCTCACGGTTGCAACCTTGCCAGGTAACCCACCATGATCGTTTTCATCACCGGCGCATCGGCCGGCTTCGGCGCCGCCATGGCGCGCACTTTCGTCAAGAACGGCCACCAGGTAGTGCTGGCGGCGCGCCGCAAGGACCGTCTCGAAGCCCTGGCCAGGGAGCTGGGCGAATCGGCCCTGCCGATCGCGATGGACGTCACCGACAAGAACTCGATCGAGGAAGCGCTGTCGATGCTGCCGCAATCCTGGCGCCAGATCGACGTACTGGTCAACAACGCCGGCCTGGCCCTGAACACGAAGCCGGCGTACGAAGTGCCGCTGGAAGACTGGGAAACGATGATCGCCACGAACATCAAGGGCCTCGTCACGATGACGCACGCCCTGCTGCCCGCGATGGTCGAACGCGGCAGCGGCCTGGTCATCAACATCGGCTCCGTGGCGGGCCGCACGCCTTACCCGGGCGGCAACGTGTACGGCGCCACCAAGGCGTTCGTCGAACAATTCACCTTGAACCTGCGCGCCGACCTCGCCGGCACCGGCGTGCGCGCGACGAACATCGCGCCGGGCCTGTGCGGCGGCACCGAATTCTCGAACGTGCGCCTGCGCGACGACGCGGCGGCCGCGAAAGTCTACGAGGGCACGCAACCGCTGACCGCCGAAGACATCGCCGCGACCGCCTACTGGATCGCCTCCCTGCCGCCGCACATCAACATCAACCAGATCGAGATGATGCCGACCTGCCAGGGCTACGGTCCGCTCAACATCAAGCGCAACCCGGGCTGATCGGATCGAGCACGGAAATCGGCCGGCCGCCGAACGAATTGTTTTCGCTTTGTAACAGCAGCGCCGCCAAAAATGAAAAAGTGCTACAGTTGCTGGCTTGGCATGGGTCGATAGAATTCGCATGCCTTGTTTCGACGGCCCAGTCACCGGGCCGTCCGTCATTCATACCTATGTATACGTGCCTTGGCGCACATACGGCGGGCAAAGTGGCGTAAAATGTTTCCCATTTTCATTTATGGCAGCTGAAATGCCTTCAGTTTTCACCTGGACAGTTCGGGTCTATTACGAAGATACGGACGCCGGCGGCATCGTGTATTACGCCAATTACCTGAAGTTCTTCGAACGTGCGCGCACCGAATGGCTGCGCTCGCTCGGCATCGATCAGCAAACCCTGCGCGACCAGGATGGTGCGCTGTTCGTGGTGCGCAATGCCAGCGTCGACTATGTCGCGTCCGCGCGCCTGGACGATGAAGTGAAACTGATCCTGAACGTGGAAAAGCTCGGCCGCGCCTCCGTCCAGTTCGCCCAGCAGGCCTGGCGCGGCGATACGCTGCTCTCCAGTGCCGACGTGAAGGTCGGCTGCATCGATGTCGCCACGATGCGTCCGCGTTCGCTCCCCGACCTCGCCGCTGCTAAAATGCGTGCCGCTTGATAATTTATTTGACCAAATATATATCCAATGAACGCAGTCCAAGACCTCTCATTCATTGAACTGATCCGCCATGCCCACGTGCTGGTGCAGTTGCTGATGGCCCTGCTGTTCGCGATTTCCGTCATGAGCTGGACGTATATTTTCCGCAAACTGTTTGCGATCCGTGCCGCACGGCGCCAGACGGAACAGTTCGAGCGCAGCTTCTGGGCCGGCGGCAACCTGCACACGCTGCACCAGAGCGCCAGCAGCCAGCGCGACCAGAGCGGTCCGCTGGCCCGCATCTTCGAAGCGGGCATGGGCGAGTTCATCAAGGGCAAGCAGGCATCGCGTGACGCGCTCGACATGGGCGCCGTGCTGGATGGCGCCCGCCGCGCGATGCGCGCCGCCTTCCACCGCGAACTGGACCAGATGGACACGCACCTGAACTTCCTGGCGTCCGTCGGCTCCGTCTCGCCGTACATCGGCCTGCTGGGTACCGTATGGGGCATCATGAACGCGTTCCGCGGCCTGGCGAACGTGCAGCAGGCCACGCTGGCCACGGTTGCGCCCGGCATCGCCGAAGCGCTGATCGCCACCGCCATCGGCCTGTTCGCCGCCATCCCGGCCGTCGTGGCGTACAACCGCTTCACCCACGACATCGACCGCCTCGCGATCCGCTTCGAAAGCTTCGTCGAGGAATTCTCGAACATCCTGCAGCGCCAGTCGCGCTGATCGCCACCAGAGGAATCGACATGGCCTTCAACAGCAGCCTGCGGGGCAGCCGTCGCAAGCTCAAGTCCGAGATCAACGTCGTGCCGTACATCGACGTGATGCTGGTGCTGCTCATCATCTTCATGGCGGTGCCGCCGACGCAGAATCCCAGCGAAATCAAGCTGCCCAGCGCCGAACGCTCGACACAGCCGCCGGACGACTACATCCAGATCGCGATCCGGGAAAACGCCCAGCTGCAGATCGGCATCACGGGCAAGACGCCGCAACCGCTGGAAAACGTGTCGAGCCGCTCGACGCTCGTCACGCGCCTGCGCGACCTCCACGCCGAGCATCCGGATTATCCGGTCTTGATCGCCGGCGACCGCGACAGCAAATACGATGACGTCATCCAGCTGATTTCGGAAGCCAAGAAGATGGGCATCACCCGCGTCGGCCTGGCCACGAAGTGAAGACGAACTGATGTCAGCAACGAAGCAGAACAACATCGGCAACGGCAACGGCGCGCCCTATCACGTGCCGCCTGAACCGAACCGCTGGCCGGCCATCGGCCTGGCGGTGGGCGTGCACGCCCTGTTGCTGGCGTTCCTGGTGATCGGCGTGAGCTGGCAGAACAATGCGCCCGTCGCCGTCGAAGCGGAGATCTGGGACGTGACGACGCAGACCGCCGCCCCGCCCGCCCCTGCCCCCGAGCCGGAACCCGAACCCGAGACACCGCCGCCGCAACCCGCGCCGAAAGCCGTCGAGCCGCCGCCCGTCGTCGACAAGCCGCAGCCGAAGCAGCCGGACATCGCGCTCGAGCGCGAAAAGAAGCGCAAGGAAGAACTGAAACGCAAGCAGATCGAGGAAGAGCGCGAACTCGCCGAGCAGAAACGCGCGGAAGAAAAGAAAGCGAAGGCGCTGGCCGAGAAGAAAGAACGCGAACTCGAAGAAAAGAAGGCCAAGGCCGACGCTGAAAAGAAAGAAGCCGAGCAAAAGAAAAAAGACGAAGCGGAAAAGAAAAAGAAAGAGGAAGCCGAGAAGAAGAAAAAGGCCGCCGCGGAACAGAAGAAAGTCGACGCCGCGCGCGCCGAGGAAATGCGCCGCATCACGGGCGCGGCCGGCAATCCGACCAGCACCGGCTCGGCCGAGAAATCGACGGCGCCGCGCATCGACAAAGGCTATTCCGCGGCCATCACGGCCAAGGTGAAAGGCAATACGTCGTACGCGGGCAGCCTCGACGAACCGGGCAATCCGACCGCGACTTTCCGCGTCGAGCAGTTGCCGACCGGAGAGATCATTTCGGTCAAGAAGATCAAGAGCAGCGGCGTGCCGTCATTCGACGACGCCGTCGAAAAAGGCATCACCAAATCGTCCCCACTGCCCAAGAAAAAAGATGGTACGGTAGAGCGTTCCCTCGTGATCGAGTTCCATATGAAGGATCTGCAGTGATCGCGTTCCGACCTTAACCATTGCTGAGAGAAACATGAAGAAACTACATACCCTGCTGTTTTCGGCCACCCTCCTGATGGGCGTGGCTGCACATGCCCAGCTGAAAGTCGAAATCGCCGGCGTGGGCAGCAACCAGATTCCGGTCGCAGTGGCGGCATTCGCCGACGAATCCGTGGCGCCCGAACAGGTGTCCGCGATCATCCGCGCCGACCTCGAACGCAGCGGCGTATTCCGGGTTATCGACGCGCGCCAGACCATTTCCGACACCGCCAACATCGACATGGCCGCGTTCAAGGCCAGCGGCGCCGACGCGCTCGTCGTGGGCTCCGTGCAGCGTCTCGCGGACGGCCGCTTCCAGGTGCGCTATAAGCTGATGGACACCGTCAAGCAGACGCAGCTGTCGCAATTGTCGGATGCCGTCACGGCCCGTAACACGCGCCTGGAAGGCCACCGCATCGCCGACGACGTCTACGAAAAACTGACCGGCGTGCGCGGCATCTTCTCGACCCGCATCACGTACGTGAAGCAGGACCCGGCCGCGCGCGACTACAAGCTCGTCGTGGCGGATGCGGACGGCGAAGGCGAACAGGTCGCCGCGCACGGCCGCGAACCGATCATCTCGCCGTCGTGGTCGCCGGACGGCACGAAGGTCGCCTACGTCTCGTTCGAACTGCGCAAGCCCGTGATCTATGTGCAGAACCTGGTGACGGGCCAGCGTACCGTCGTCGCCAACGAAAAAGGCAACAACTCCGCACCGGCCTGGTCGCCGGACGGCACGAAACTGGCCCTCGCCCTGTCGAAGACCGGCAATACACAAATCTGGGTCGTGAACGCGGACGGCGGCGGCCTGCGTCGCGTCTCGAACAGCAACGGCATCGACACCGAGCCGCAGTTCTCGCATGACGGCCAGTCGGTTTATTTCACCAGCGACCGCAGCGGCGGTCCGCAGATTTACAAGATGGGCGTGAACGGCGGGCAGGCAACGCGCGTCACGTTCAACGGCAACTACAATATCAGCCCTCGTGTATCCCCGGACGGCAAGACGCTGGCGTGGATTTCGCAACGCGATGGGGGTTTTTCCCTGTATGCGATGGACCTGGCCTCCGGTCAGGAACAACGCTTGGCCGATGGGGCCACCGAACCGAGTTTTTCGCCGAACGGCAAATACATCATGTATGCGACGAAGGGTGGCGGGCGTACCGCGTTGGCCGTTGTGTCGGTCGACGGACGCGTCAAGCAGCGCTTGAGCACCCAAGCGGGAAACATTCGGGAGCCCAGCTGGGGCCCGTTTATGAAGTAAAAACTTTTTGACCAGGAGAAAAACCATGCGTAATGTAAAAAGTGTAGCGTTCATCGTTGCTGCCGCCGCCCTGCTGTCGGCATGCTCGTCGACCAAGCTGCAGGAAGCCCCGAAAGTCGAAGAAAAGCCGGTCGCCCAGGCACCGACCCCGCCGGTCGACAACCGTGAAGTCCGTCCGGTTGAAACCCCGTCGGTCGATCCGCTGAACGACCCGAAAGGCGTTCTGGCGAACCGCAGCGTGTACTTCGACTTCGATAGCTACGTTGTCCGTGACGACGGCAAGCCGGTCGTCGAGAACCACTCGGCCTACCTGACCAAGAACAATCAGCGCAAGATCCTGATCCAAGGTAACACCGACGAACGCGGCGGCACGGAGTACAACCTGGCCCTGGGCCAGAAGCGTGCCGAAGCCGTGCGCAAGTCGATGGCTGCCCTGGGCGTGTCGGATGGCCAGATGGAAGCCGTCTCGCTGGGCAAGGAAAAGCCGAAGGCCACCGGCCACGACGAAGCTGCCTGGGCAGAAAACCGCCGCGCCGACATCGTCTACCAATAAGCGGGACGCTGTCGCGGCTGCCTAGGAGCTGGCGCTCCCGGCAGATTTGACAGCGGGGCGGGATGCGGTGCAGACTGCATCCCGCCCCGTTTCCATTTGGATTCCCTGGAGCGTCGACAAACCTGTTGCGCGTTGCACTGTCGTCCTGCGATGCTCGCTGTACTGCTCGTACAGCTGCGCTTTCCGGACGACATTGCGGCCACTCGCGACGGTTTTTCGAGGCTCCCATTAAGTTTAGAAAGAGTCATGATGATCAAACTGTCCCAGTTCCGCCTCGCCGCCGTCGCCCTCGCCCTGACCGCCTGGTTGCCCCTGCAGGCAAACGCCGGCCTGCTCGACGACGATGAAGCTCGCAAGGCGATCCTCGACCTGCGCGCCAAGGTCGACTCACTGGCACGCGACATCAACGCCCGCGTCGACACCAAGGCCGACAAGTCGATCGGCGTCGACATGCTGAACCAGCACGAACAAACGATGCAGGAAATCTCGCGCCTGCGCGGCCAGGTCGAAGTCCTCGCCAACGAGGTCGCCAACGCCCAGAAGAACCAGAAAGACCTGTACGCCGACCTCGACGCCCGCATCAAGAAACTCGAACCGCGCCAGGAAACGATCGACGGCCAGACGGCCGAAGTCCTGCCCAGCGAAAAGAAAACCTACGACGGCGCGATGGACATGTTCAAATCGGGCGACTACAAGGCCGCCGCCGGCGCCCTGCAGGAATTCGTCCGCCGTTTCCCCGACTCGGCCTACGCCGCCAACGCACAGTACTGGCTCGGCAACGCGTATTACGCCCAGCGCGACTACAAGAACGCGATCGCCGCCCAGGAAGCCGTCGTCGCCAACTACGGCACGAGCGCCAAGGCCCCGGACGCCATGCTCAACATCGCCTCCAGCTACACCGAACTGAAGGACAAGAAAAACGCCAAGAAGGCCCTGCAGCAGCTCGTCTCGAAGTTCCCGGACTCGGCGGCGGCACAGGCCGCCAAGGATCGCCTGGCGGCGCTGAAGTAAGCCGTTTGACACCACCGAAGATCCGGCCTATAATCTTGCTTCTTTCGGGTCGTTAGCTCAGCTGGTAGAGCAGCGGACTTTTAATCCGTTGGTCGCAGGTTCGAATCCCGCACGGCCTACCACGAATTCAGTAGTAATAAGAAAGCCATCCTGAGCAATTAGGATGGCTTTTTTGTTTTGGCGTGGGTGCGGATCCTCACACGGTATGACAAGCGGAATCCAATTCGTCGCCTTAGGCTGCCGCCTCCTTATCCTGATCCATTTCGTTTACTTCCTCATCCTGGGGATGATATCCCCGTTTCAATAGATAACCTCCTCCCTCACGGCGCGACGAAGTTTGCGTATGGATCGCAGCATTTCGCATATCCATTGCGTCGTCATCCGTCATGAGCGGATATGGCGTTCCCCTTTCCGCTTCTCTTGCCAGAGCCTCTTCATCCGGAGAAAGCAATTCGCCACGCTTTTTCTTTGCAACCACTTCGCTGACACGTTGCGTTAGATCGTAAATCTTCTTGTCGAACCTGCACATTTTCTCGGGCTTCATTTTCATTACCGAGTCGACCTTGACTCTCTTATCGTATTCAGTCACCTCGCCTGCCAAATAAAACCCAGCAAGCGAGTCGTGAACATAGTCATCAAAAAATTTCATCACACCATTATTTAAAACTTTTGCCCTCTCGAAGCAAGATAACGCCCATTTTTCCCACGCATTTGGCGGCTGATCTGCACGAATCACATGCCATTGACTTATCGTCTTCAACTCTTCGGCGGAAAAGGGTAACTGTGGATCTCCCGGAAACCTGAATGCCGCTCTTTGTTTGAGCATCGCCAAATCACCTTTTAAAACACGGTTTGACTCGAGCATATCCTGTTGTGCTTGCTTGCTGGCTGACTTGAAAAATTCTGTATTCTCAAGATTATTAAGTCGAGCCGCACGCCAGTAATAATACAAAGCCATATGTGCGCGAAGGCGACCGCCATGGTCGGAGCCATGCACTTTGAGTTCGCTGCAATACGCCTCCCATGCTGCCGCAAGTTCCGAACTGACTGCAAAATCGTCCTTGAAAGACTCAGGGAAACTCTCATATGCTTTAAAAGGCACTCCTTCCATACATGCTTCCCGATACATATATGCTAATGGAATTTGGGAAAGCAGATTTGCCTGGTGCCCGCGCCCCTTACCACCTTCGCCAGGACCATAACCTCCGCCGACGTCAGAATGAACCCCAGGAAAATAAACCTGTTTGAAATTACTGCCGACTTGAGTCGAGACAGGAAAGTTCATCCGTTGTTCATGAGCAGCGATGTAATGACGTCCGCAGCGAACTGATGGAGGCAGCGGTTTCAAAATTCGTGCGGCCCAAGAGTAGTGCCCATCCGCTAGAAATTTCGGGACTATTGTGGTCATTGCAACAGATGCCGAAACACCAACCGAAGCGACCGTATCAAATATTCCCAAAAAATTAATACCCGCTGGAATCGATGCAAATCTTCCACCAACTAGAAGTTCATCGAACATATGACAGAAGGCGACTGCCTCCGCGGCGCCCCTAGAGAACCCGAATACATCCAAAGTGACCGAACTTATATTGGGTTTTTGATTACTCAGAATTATCTGCCTTAATGTTTCGATATGCTTTTCAAAGAAACGCGCGTGGGTTCCGACTTCAGCCTCGCCGACTCGATTACTCACATTTATCCTTTGACCAACCACTCGGTCATAAGTCTGGGCAATTGCACCAGCTTTCTTATCCGTGAAGAGTGGCCGTCTAGCAATAGTTATGTGAATCGAGTTAATGACTTGCAAAATCGAATATATGATGCGTGCTTGACCTCCTTTTGAAAATGCTTTCCCATCGCTTGTTTCAGTAAACTCACCCACCTCAGAAAATCGCGTCCCGACCCCAGGAAGGTAATATGAAAAATCGCCCTGAACAAGATCATTCTTTTTGTACACCTCAAATAGGCGGGCAACATTGCTATGACTACACTGTGCCTCACCCAACCGGTCGCTACCACCCGTTACGGAGTTTCCATCAATTGAAACCTGTTCGCCATCTCTATCGCGAGCCAAGTTATTGTTCGTACCGTCGAAAAACAATCCTATTCGAACTCGGAGATTGCACGGCAGTTCCTGGGTATCATTTGAGTGTTCCCATGACCGCGCCACTTGGTCGCGTGCAGAAAACTTGAAAAACGCATCGACGGGATAAGGAGCTTTATCTGGGGTCGCGGTAATCATTTTGTAGAGTTCAATCTTCGGCGAATGCGACGGGTTGCACTGGGGGTGGAATAGGATGTTCAGGTGCCCCGCCAACCCAACTTGTCACCACGATGCGTACCTGGTCGTCCCGAAAAAAGTGCAAATACACACTTCCTGGCTCGTCGTACTTTTCCACCTCGACGACCTTCTCTTTGTATATGTGTTTGCTTCCGATCGGCATGTCCCATCTAACCAAAAATTTCAAACCGGGGTACCACGTATCGGGCACAGTGACACAGCATATGTTCGCAATTCCGGCACTGTAAGGATATGCATGACCACCTCCGCCATCATTGACTCTTGTGGTATAAATAAATTTTTCCGTATGATTTACAATACCAACCTGCGCACCATAAAAACCACTATTTTCCGGCTTCGGTGTTTTTGAGAGCAAGGAAGAACATCCGGTGAAACTCAATATCAACGTCAGACCTATCACCAACCTCATGAGGCCTCCTTAATGTAGCCACACGCCATTTAAGCCAACACCAATCTACACATCATGCCAAAAGTGGTCCGGCAAAGCTTCTATTTGGGTCATATAATCAGAACCTCTACTGACGTTCTCAAGAACTGCTTGGATTTCTGGAGTATCGAGGACATGCTCATGGAATATCAACCCCAAGGTCGCGAAATGTTGCCTTATACGCGACTGTTCAACATTGAATTTATTAGCAGTCTTCAGTTGACGTGTGACACGCCGGTAGCATTCTGACGGAAGATGGGATTTGAGTAATTCCGGTTGGGTATCGCTAACGGCGCACAATATCGCGTCAGCTTCTGATGCATTAACAAGCTTCTTGAACACGGTGTCGCTTAAAGGCATCTTTTCAAACCGTGTGCTGCCACAATCAAAAATTCTCCTATCAGGCCAGGTCATGAGCTCACCAGTCCGGGAAGAGACAAGCCAGCGATCTATTGGCCGCATCAGATCGCTGACCAACTCGGGCTCGAGCGATCGCAGCAATTCGGGTAACACTCTAATGTCGCCCCAACGCACAGGCCACTCAAGGGAGTCCTCAGCCTTGCACACCACGTAGCGACGAAAATAATTTGCGACAACATTCATATTGACTGAGGATGCAATAACGCTCCACATTGGCCGATTTCCTACCATACTTATTAGCTCTTCAAGCCAACTACCTTCTTCCCATTTCATCTCAGGAACCCAAACCAGGAACGGCGCCGCCTCTCCTAGGTGCTCCAAGTCAGTTCCCACATAAAGCGAAACCCGCGGAAAACCTTTCAGACATTTGAAAAATATACTTTCATCAAACGCTCCGTCAATCAAAACGAAGACATTCATAGAACTTCCAACACCGGCAATCCGTAGCCTATGCAACTCATTCATAATTTGCCGCGCAAGTTTTGCAGGTGGAAGATCGAAAGCGAAATACATGATTTAAGCGCCTCTTGGTGCCACGAATGGACTGCCATTACGCAATGCAGCTAAAAGGCAGGCTTTACAAACATTGTTCGGGAAAGCGGGAAGCGGATAATTAAGAGATGCTGGGGCATGGAAGCTTTTCTTACCCGCATGCACGGTAATTTTCCCCGGACACTGCACCGTAATATTCCCACCCTCGATCGTGATATTGGCCCCACCCGCCGTCGACAAACTGATCCGCTTCGCCGCCGCCCAATCAATATGGGCATTCGCGCTGATGACATTGACCTCATCGCGCGCCTGCACCTTGAGTTCATCGTGCTGGGCCTGAATATCGACCGCGTCCTTGGCGGCGATAAATTGCAGTCCGATGCTGGCCTTGACAGCACCTCCCAGCACGCCGATGGCCAGTCCCGTGTGGATGCGCATCTGGCCGCCCGTGAAAAACTGCGTGTCCTGTCCACTCGCCACCGTGGCGGTCTCACCATTAGCCAGTTGAAGGCCCTGCCCGGCGCTCGCGGCAAAGCCGTCTCGTGCAGTGATGGCGATCAGAGGAGTGGCGGGATAAGGTATGTCGTCGGTCGTGCCGGAAGCGGACTCCAGCATCGCCTTGAGCGGCCCCGTGAGGCCGACCGTCTGGTGCGTCGTTGCGGCTGTGTGGAGGGTGTCGGCCAGCGCTGCGGCTTGCTGCAGCAACGCGATTCCGGCCGCGTTGTCGCCTGCCGGGTCACGCGCCTCGGCGGTGTGATTGATGCCATAGCTCGAGACCAGCAGACCCGCCCCCGCCCGCACCGCGCCATGGGCATCCGTCCGCAATTCCGCCCCCACACCGCGGAAGCTGCCACGGTAGTTGTCGGCGGAATGGATCAGATGGCCCAGATTCAGTTCCGTCGCCGCGTACGTGCAGCGCAACTGGACTCTTCCCTGCGTATCCGTGTCATCGAACAACAGCTGGTTATAGCCGCGTCCACCGAATTCCTTGCTTCGGATGCCCCACTGGGCCGCCATGTTGCGGTGGCCTGCGATGCCGCCCGCCGCGCCATGCCAGACGGGACTGTTGCCGCCGGCATGGTTACCTTGCCCGGACGGCGTGTGATCGTCCGCTGATGCGAAGCAATCGGTGTTGCTGTCCGCGCCGGTCCGGCCCCCCGGCGTGGGTGCGATGCCGCCTTCTCCCCGGCCGTTGTACAAGGCGCCGACAACGATCGGACGGTCGATGTCATTTCCAAGAAATTGCACCAACACTTCCTGACCGATGCGCGGCAGGAATTGACTGCCCATGCCCCCGCCGGCAGCCCGCTGGGCGACGCGGACCCAGCACGTTGCATTGGCTTCAATCTGCCAGTGAAACCGGATGCGGACGCGTCCCAACCGATCGCAGTACAGTTCGTCGGCGCCGTTCGGTTCGTCGCTGCCGTCGGGGCCGACGACGATGGCGCTCTGGGCGCCATACGCGGTCGGCTTTGCGTCGCGCCGGCCGTCGCCGTCCGGCAGACAGGGGCGCCATGGCAGGTCGGCCGGAACCGCTTCGAAGCAATTCGCATAGCCCGATTTGGTCGCCTGCGCGATCGCCTGCGCGACGTCATCCGGGCCGCCCGCGCGGACGCTATCCTGCAGCAATTCGGGGATCGGCCCGAACAGTTCGGCCAGCGCATGCTGCGCCGACGGCGGCAGATTGTTCACGCCCACACTCGTCACGCGCAGCACGGTGAACGTGGCCGCATTGCCCAATGCCCGCAACGGCGTCCCGATGACGGTCAGGCGCGTACCGGCGCGCAGGCTGCGCACCGTGGAGCGGCCGTTCCACAGCTGGGCGCGGGCTTCGATGGCCTGTATCAGCACGTCGGCGTGATGCTCGGCCAGGGCGCGGGTCGGATAGGCATACTGGCCGGGCGCATCGAAGACTTCCAATGGCGGCAATCCCGACGCGACGGCGAAGCGCGTCGGCGCCTCCGCCGCCGCGATCTGCTTTGCCTTGTAGTCGCTGGTGAGAAGCGTCGTCATCGTTGCGTGCAGGCTGCGGCGAACACGCAGCGACTGCACGGTGTCCTGCCGCTCGACCGCGCTGATGCCGTGGAAGCGGATGCCGCCGTCGGCCGCGCTGCACAGGTCATCGGGCAGCGCGCCGGGCAGGCTGCTGTCGGCGAACAGCACCAGACACGGGTCATCCCCGGTGTCCTCGACGCGCCAGCACAGGCCTTCCTCGGTCAGGATCCGGCGCACGAAATCGAGATCCGATTCGCGGTACTGGCAGCAATAACTGCGCGGCGGGACGTCGGCCATGAACGGCCGCACGTCCCCGCTCCAGCGCCAGCGCGCCTGCGGCACGTAGGCTTCGAATATGGAGTCGACGATGTCGATGACCGTCTTGTCTTGCCACACGCGGCTGTTGCGCACGTGGGCCAGGCGCCAGAGCCACGGCGAGATGCGCAGGCGGTAGCGGGCGAAGCCGCCATCGCTGCCGAGCATCGCCGCCTCGCTGATCTCGCCGGCGAAGCGGGTGCGCGTGCCGTCCGCCAGGCTCGTTTCGAGCGCGGCCGGTTGGCCCAGCAATGCATCGAGGTCGAGATACGCGCTCGTCGACAGGACGATGACGTCACGCGCGCCGACATCCTGGACGGCCTCGTCCGCGGCAAATGCCTCGACGAGCAATTCGGTGGGCCGGGGCGCCGCACCGACGAAGAGCGTGTACAGCCGGGTACCACCCGTAAAGGCCGCCAGCGCGGCGCGAAGCTGGGCCATCGACGCAGTCATGTGCAAACGCTCTCCTCGCCTGATTGAATACGGGGCGTTTGCCAAGATAACCGAGCCGGTCGCGCAACCTTTGCGCACCGTCATTGCAATTGCTCGGATTCATTACAAGCGGGTAGCGGGGTCTAGGTCGTCATCGCATGCAGCGCCTCGACGTCGTCCGGCTTGCGCTTGAGCCACTCGGCGGCCGCGCTAATCTTGCGGTAATAGATACCGTTCCGTACGCCGCGATAATCCATGTACGCTTCCGCGATCGGATTGGCCAGGTGCTGGCGCCTGGCCCGGTCGATCAACGCCTGCAGGTAGCGCGTGCCCATCTGGATATTGGTGGCCTCGTCGATGAAGGCCGGGCTCGCGTGGAACGCATCCGCCTCGACATACAGCACCGTCTCGGCGCGGCGCTGGGATTGCGGCCTGCACAGGTTATCGAGCCGGAACAGTTCGCGGTTCGCCACCTTCAGCAATTGCATCAGGCCCCGCGCGCTGCTGCCCTCGGGCTGGGCGCAAGCGTCGAAGCGCGATTCCATATAGATCTGGCAGACGATCAGCTCGTCCGGCAGGCAGGAGCGGTTATTATCGTGCACGAGCCGTCGGATCTCGCGCAGGCGCGCGAGGGGCTCGGCGCCCACCATCGGGGCGGCCATGTCGTCACCTGTCTCGTCACTTCACGAGTCCTATTGTTCTACCCGATTTGCATTTTCGGTTTGCGCCCGCTCAGCAGGGGGCGTCGATTGATTGCTTGAACTCAAGTATTTCCCGGCGCCGCCTACGATAATTTCCGTTAGGAATTCTCCTCTTCCGCAACCAAGGAATCCGATCGCCATGCCCCTCGACCTTTCCGATACCCTCGTGGTCGGCATCTCCGCCACCGCCCTGTTCGACCTGGCGGCAGCCGACGCCGTCTACAAATCCAGGTATGTCAAGAATCCCCAGAGCGCGCTGGAGGAATACCGCGCGTACATGCTCGAACGCGAGAACGAACCGCTGCGCGACGGCACCGGCATGGCCCTCGTGCGCGCCCTGCTCGGCCTGAACCGCTACGCGCCGTCCGAGACGAAGCCGCTCGTCGAAGTCGTCGTCATGTCGCGCAACAGCCCGGAGACCGGCGTGCGCGTCTTCAACAACATCCGGTCGCGCGGGCTGCCGATCTCGCGCCATGCCTTCACCGGCGGCGAATCCGTCGTCGATTACCTGGATGCGTTCGCCGTCGACCTGTTCCTGACGACGAATGTCGAGGACGCACAGCGCGTAATCGATGCGCAGGCTTGCGCCGCCGCGGTCCTGAAGCCCCCGCCGCACACGGCCGAGGCGCCGCCGGAAGACCAGGTGCGCATTGCGTTCGACGGCGACGCCGTGCTGTTCGACGATTCCAGCGAACTGGTCTACAAGACCGAAGGCCTGGGCCGCTTCCACACCATCGAGAACGAAAAGCAGAACGAGCCGATGAAGGACGGCCCCTACGCGATCCTGCTGCGCCGGCTCGCGCGCCTGCAGGAACGCCTGCCGTTCGGCGCGGACGGATCGCCGGTGCGCATCGCGATCGTCACGGCGCGCAGTGCGCCGGCCGAGATGCGAGTCATTAATACGCTGCGCCACTGGGGCGTGTACGTGAACGAGATCTTCTTCCTTGGCGGCGTGCCGAAGTCGAAGGTCGTCAAGGCGTTCCGCGCGCACCTGTTCTTCGACGACCAGGACCTGCACCTCGATCCGGCCGCGCGCCACGTCCCGTCCGGACGCGTGCCCTACCGCTCCGACTCGCCGCTGTTCACGCCATTGCCGCTCGACCTGCCCGCTGATCCGCCGGTGCTGGTCGAAAAAGTCGAAGCCACCTGACCGGGCGCCGCCGCACCGCGCACTTCGAACCGGGCGGCGGCGACCGCCCGGCCATTCTCTCCCACCAGTTTCAACTCATGCCCGCCAGGCTGCGGCGTCCACGCGGCGCCCCGGTCGGCCGGGCCGGCGTCCGCGCCGTCCAGTTCCCACCGCAGGCCCGCGCCGCCGTAGGCGCGCAAGCTCACGCGCTGCAGCGGCGCCGGGATGTCCGGATCGAGTGCGATGACACTGTCCGCGGCCGGATACACGATGCGCGGCGCGCGCCTGGCCGGCGGCAGCATCTCGACCAGCGCCACTTCCGTGCCGCGCACGAACCATTCGCCGCGTTCCGGTTCGACGGCCGGCGCGAAGCGCACGGTCTGGCGTACGACGCCTGGCGGCGCGTCAGGCGGCCTGCTCGGGCGGTCGCGGTGCAGGTAGTCCATCACGTCGCGCCAGACGGGCGCCGCGCCGGAGACGCCGGAGACGTCCCACATCGAGCGGCCGTCGAAATTCCCGACCCACACGCCCACCGTGTAGCGGTCCGAAAAGCCCACGCACCAGTTGTCGCGCATGTCCTTGCTGGTGCCCGTCTTCACGGCGCTCCAGAACCCGGTGGCCAGTTCGTTGGAGAGGCCGAACGTCGTGCTGCGGGCGGCGCGGTCGGACAGGATGTCGGCCACGATGAAGCTGGCGCGCGCGTCCAGCACGCGGCGCTTGCCGTCCTGCATGCCGCCGTTCGCCAGCGTGCGATAGGCGTTCGCGAGTTCCTGCAGGCTGACGTCGCCCGAGCCCAGCGCCAGCGACCAGCCGTAGAACTCGGGCGCCTCGGTGAGGCTCGTGATGCCCAGCAGCCGCAGGCGCTCGTGAAACCGTTGCAGCCCAGCCAGCATCAGGGTCCGCACCGCGGGCACGTTCAGCGAGCCGGCGAGGCTCGTGCGCACCGACGCCGCTTCGCGGTACTGGTGGTCGTAGTTCTGCGGCACGTACAGGCCGCCGACGGTCGGGATGTCGATGGGCGTGTCGTCCAGCAGCGACGCGGCCGTGAGCTGGCCCCGTTCCAGCGCCAGCTCGTATAAGAACGGCTTCAGCGTGGACCCGGCCTGGCGCAGCGCCGTCACGCCATCCACTTCGCCGGCGCCGCCGTTGGCGACGTAGGCCAGCACGTCGCCGCTCGCATTGTCGAAGACGATCACGGCGCCGTCCCCCACATTGCGTTCCGCCAGCTCGGCCAGGCAGCGGCGCAGCGCGGCGACCGCGAAGCGCTGCAGCCCCGCGTCGAGGGTGCTGCGCACCACGCTTCCCGGCACGCCGCCCAGGCGCCGCACCAGTTGCGGCGTGACACCCGTCGCGGCGGACACCGGCGCCGACGCGGCCGGCGCGGTGCGCGAGAACGCGGCGTCGACTTCCCATTCGATGGCCGCGCAGTCCGTGCGCGCATCGAGCTCGCGCGCAAGCGCGCAGGCGCGCTTCGCGACGGTCCGCGGCGGCGCCGTCGGCGCGCGCAGCAGGCTCGCGAGGATCGCGGACTCGCCCGCGTCCAGGCCGGACGGCGCCTTGCCGAACAG
This sequence comes from Massilia sp., assembly GCA_045810485.1. Lineage (GTDB taxonomy): Bacteria > Pseudomonadota > Gammaproteobacteria > Burkholderiales > Burkholderiaceae_D > Telluria. The sequence goes on from JBJMVU010000127.1 coordinate 16,987, forward strand.
GCCGCGCGCGGCGGCGCCGATGCCCTGCAGCTCGCCGCGATAGCTGGCCAGGTTCAGGTAGGCTTCCAGGATCTGGCGCTTGTTCCAGCCGGCTTCGAGTTCGCGCGCGGCCAGCGCCTGGTCCCACTTGCGCGCCCACGTGCGACCCGTTGACCGGGGGGCCAGCTTCGGATCGAGCAGGCCCGCGAGCTGCATCGTGATCGTGGACGCGCCACGCGTTCGCTGCTGGCCGAACAGGTTGTCCCACGCCGCCTTGCCGATGGCCTGGAAGTCGATGCCGCCATGTTCCATGAAGCGCTGGTCCTCGGCCTGCAGCACGGCGCGGCCGAGCGTGGGCGAGATGTCGTCCAGCGGCACCCAGGCGAGACGCCGTCCCGTCATGTCCACGCGCACCGTGGCGATGGTCTCGCCGTGGCGGTCGAGCAGGGTCGCGTCGGACGGACGCCACGCCGCCTTCACCTCCCGCGGCGTCGGCACGGCGGCCCACGACGGCGCCGCCACGAGCAAGAACAGCCACGCCAAGCGCGCCTTCATCACTGCACCGTCACCCCGGCATTCGGCACTTCGCCGAACATCTCCGGTGCGTACATGGCTTCCACGCGCGTGGACGGCAGCGCGAAGCTGCCCTCGTTGTTCAGCCGCACGGTGTACTCGACGGTGAAGCGGCCCTTCGGCACCCATTCGTAGTACGCGCGGTAGCCGGTGTGCAGGCGCTCCTCGAACGCCGGCCAGGTCCAGCCGGTACGGCGTTCGCCGGACGTGGCGATCTGCGAATCGCGGCCGAGGCCGGAACCGAGCACGCTGGCGCCGGCCGGGATCGGGTCGTCGACGACGACCCACGTCATGTCGGCCTGCGCGTCGATGTCGAGGTGGACGCGGTAGACGTCCCCGCGCGACCACGTGCCCTTGACCTTCTGTTCGACCGGCGTGACGGTGCGCGCGATGCGGTAGCCGGACGACAGCGGCGCCTTCAAGGGCACGGCCGCCAGACTCTGGATCGTGGCCCACGGCTTGCCGCTGCCCAGCTGGCGCATGGTCAAGGTGCCGCGGCCCTGCGGCCAGGCCTGCAGCACCGTCGCCGGAACCGGACCGGTCCAGCTGACGCCCTTCGCATCCGTACCGCCTGCCAGCACGAGATTCGCATTGCCCGTCACCGGCTCGCGCTCGTAGGTCTCGGAAAAACGCTTCAGCGCGACGGCGCCCCAGGCGTTGGCCGTCGTCGTGTCCCAGTGGCCGTGCTGCTGGCGGCCGAGGGCGCCGCGCGCGAGGCGGCCCGCATCGACCTTCCACGCCGGATCGTCGAGCGTCGCCAGCAGCAGGCGGTTGGCGTTCACGTCGACGGACGTCATGAGCCACCACCAGCCATCCGCGCGCTCGGTCGAAAAGCCCATCGTCGTGCCCTGCAGGTTCAGGCGCGCGCGCAGGATCTGGCCGGCCTGCGCCAGGCGCTGGTCGCGCTGCGGCAGCGCCGGCGTGCGTTTCAGGACCAGGTACCAGTCGATGACGGCGGACGTCGGCCACAGGTTCGGATGGATGTCGATGGAATCCAGCAGCGCCGGCTGCACTTCCGTAGCGCGCGACAGCGCTTCCAGCGCGGCGAGCTTGCGCACGGCCAGTTCGCCCGTCGCGCGGCCGCTGCCGCGCACGATCTTCCCTTCCACGAAGGCCGCGAGGCCCGCTTCCATGCGGCCGCGCAGCTCGTCGGGGATCGGGTAGCCCGCTTCGTTCGTCACGGACAGCACGTAGGCCGTGAGCACGTCGCTGCCCTGGTCCATCGGCGCGAAATACTTGACGAGGCCATCGCCGTCGAGGTGCGCGGGCAAGGTCGCGACGACCTTGTCCCACAGCGCCTGGTCCTGCAGCGCCACGGCGCGCGACGTGCGCTGTTCGAAGCACGTGTACGGATACGCGGCCATGTAGTCGCGCACGCCCGGCAGGTCGCTCCCGAGGCGCGCCTGCAGGGTCGTACGGATGCCGCCGCGGCCCGGCAACGCATCCGCCGGACGCTCGACGGGGATCGTCTTCGTCCCGTCGACCTGCACGAGCGTCGCCTGCAGCGTGCGCACCGGCACGGCGACGTTCACCTGTTGCGTGACGCGCATGCGGTCGCTCGCGCCCCCGCCGGTCGCCGCCACGTCCCATTGCAGCTTCGTCGCGCCGGCCGGCACGGTGGTGTCCCAGCCGACTTCGCGCGATTCGCCCGGCGCCAGCGCGACGTCCTGGCGCGGCAGCGCCTGCGCCTTGCCGCCATCCGCCGCCACGCCGGCGTCGAGGTGCACGGCCAACTGCCGGTCGGACGCATTGCGCAGCGTGAAGCCGGCGCGCAGGCGGTCGCCCTCGCGCACCTGCGGCGGCAGGCCGGAAACGAGCATCAGGTCCTGCGACGTGCGGATGTCCGTGCCGCCCGTGCCGAACAGGCCCGCGCCGCTGCTCGCGACGGCGACGACGCGGAACGACGTCAGCGAATCGTTCAGCGGTACGTCGACCGTCGCCTCGCCATTCGCATCGAGCACCACTTTGCCCTTCCACAGCAGCAGTGTCTCGAACAGTTCGCGCCCGGCGCCGCGGCCGCCGCCGCCGCCGTGCGGGAACGCCTTGCGGCCGAAGTGGCGCTTGCCGACGACCTGCATCTGCGCGGTCGACGTCTCCACCTGCAGGCTGCGCTCGTGCATCATTGTCTCGAGCAGATTCCAGCTCGTGTTGGGCATCAGTTCGAGCAGGCCGGCATCGACGGCGGCGACGGCGACTTCCGTGCCGGCCGCGGGCCGCGCGCCGTCCGGGCCGCGCACGCGCACCGCGACCTGCGCATGCTCGCGCACCTTGTACACGGCTTTGTCGGCCGCGACGTCGACCTTCAGTTCGTGGCCTTTCCAGCCCACGCGGATGGGCGCGATCCCGAGTTTATAAGCCGGCTTGCCGAGATCGACGAGCGCCGTCGGCTGCACGCCCGCCACGCGCCCGCGCACGACGAGGGCCGAGACGAACACGTTCGGCGCATAGCTGGCTTTGACCGGAATCGAGATCGTCTGGTCGCGTCCGGAGAGGCGCCGCACATAGGTGTCGAGGATGCCCTCGCGCTCGACGGTCACGAGCACGGTCGCGCGGCGGAACGGGCTGCGCACCTGGAAGCGCGCCTGTTCGCCAGGTTCGTAGCGCTTCTGCGCCGGCAGCAGGTCGATGCGGTCGTGGTCCGCGTTCGCGAACCACTGCTCTTCATCGCCGGCCACGTAGATTTCGCGGTGCGTGGCCGTCACGCGCTGCTGCGGATCGGTCGCGCGCGCCCGCAGGATCAGGTCGCCGTCGACGGGCGCCTTCGTGTCGCACACGAGCAGGCCGCGCGCGTTGGTCGTGCCGCTGCACGCTTCGCCGACGCGCCTGATCTCGGCGCTGTGCTCGTACGCATAAAAACCGCCGACGAGGCGGCGCCGGTGCGAATACGTCACGCGCTTGAGCAGGTCGACCGTCACCGGCACGTTCGCCGCGGGCTTGCCTGTGACGTCCAGCACGACCGTCTGGAATTTCAACGCGTCGCGGCGCAGCAGCCAGCCATCCGGCTTGATGCCGACGACGTATGCGGAAGGCCACAGCGGCACGCGTGTGGAGACCGTGAGCGTCTCGCCATTCGCATCCTGGTAAGACAGTTCGGCCAGCAGGCTTTTCGGACGCTCGATCGCCGGGAGCTTGTCGACGACGATGCGCGCGCCGCCCGCGCGGTCGAGCTGCAGGCTCTGCGTGCGCGCGACGTCCTGGCCCGGTGCGCCTTCTGTTTCAGCCTCGTCGCCTACGCGCATGTCGCCTACGCCCCCGCCGCCCTGGTCGACGACGCCCTCCTTCACCTCGCCCGCGCCCAGCGTGAATTCTTCGTAGCCGGCGAACTGCACGCCGGTGTCCTGCACGACGCTGCGCAGTTTCACCGGTGCGAGGCCGGCCGGGCCGCCGGACAAATAACTGACCTGCGCATCGAGCGTGACGGCCTGCGGCGCCACCGACGGTTGCCTCGGGCCCGCCAACTGCGCCTTCATCGTCGGCACGCGGAATTGCTCGACACGGAAATCGCCCGCCACCTGGCCGCCGATCAGCACGTCGTACACGCCGAGTTTCGCCTCCGCCGGGATCGCCCATTCGCCTTCGGCGCTGCCGTTCGCAGCCCAGCGCAGGGCAAATTCGATCTTCTCGCCGCTGCCCTGGTGGACGAGGAAGCCGCGCGCGGGCAGCGCCGTCTTGTCCGTGCCGAGTTCCTCGGCGCGCCAGTCGCGCACGGCCTTCGGCGCGGGGTCCTTCGCGCGCACGAAGGCAAAACCCTGCTGCGTGCGACGGCGCAGGTAGTGCTTCATGTGGACAGTCTCGCCGGCGCGCAGCAGGGTGCGGTCGAACACGGTGGCGACGATGCGGCTGTCCTCGTCGCGGCTGCCCGTCGGCAGGTTGAAGCGCCACGCCTCGATTCCCTGCTGCCAGTCGGACAAGGTGAACGTGAAATCGTCGCCGCGCGCGGCTGTCACGACGTAGACGTCGCCTTCCTTGCAGCGGGCATGCGGCAGGGCCTGGCGGATGCGCGCGATGCCGGCGGCGTCGCTCGTGCCGCTCCACAGCAGCCGCGTACTGCAATCGCGGACTTCCACGCGCGCGCCCGCGACGGGCTGGCCCTTGTCGAGCGAGGTCACCCACACGAGCGACGATTGCGCACCGAGCTTGAAGTGCGCGGCGAGATTGGTAACGAGGGCCGCGCTGCGCACGTAGGCCGTCCGTCCCTTCGGATTCAGCGCGGCGCCCAGGCGCGGGCTTTCCAGTTCGACGGCGTAGAAGCCGGGCTGGCGCAGCGGGATGCCGATCACTTCGAACGCGCGCCGGCCGAGCGGTTTGGGTAGCGTGAAACGCTGCAGCGCGTCGGGCTTCGCGCCCTTGAAGATCGATACCTTCAGCTGGTCGCCGTCCGGCTGGCTGGGATTCAGGCCGCCGTGCGGACCCGCGACCTTGCGCAGCCATGTGAGGACGTCGGCCGTGCGGCTCGCGTCGAGGCGCATGGCGACGCCGTTCGTGTGCATGCGGCCGGCCAGCTGCGCCTCGACGTTGCGCACCGTGACGGGCAGCAGGCGGTCGCCGTTGGCTTCGATGATGCCGAACGGCGCCGCGAACTTGACGAGCGGCGGCTGCTCGCCGGTGCGCACGGCCAGGGGGAAGCGGCCCGCGTTGACGAGGGACCGGCCCGCGTCGTCGCGCAGCGCCGCCGGCAGGTGCAACATCAACTTCGCCTGTTCCGGGAACGGGCCCGGCACGCTGACCTGGTCGACGAGGTCGGGCGCCTGCCCGCCCTCCCTGTCGACGCGCGCGGCCCAGCGCTTGCCTCCGGGTCCTTCCAGGTAGATCTTCGCCGCGTCCGCCGCGCGCACGGGCGCGCTGAAGTCCACGCGCATCGGCTGGAATGGAATGCACTGCGAGCGCGCATTGACCTTCTCGCAAACGAAGCGGGCCGTGAAGTCGGCACGCGTCTTGAAAGAGAGCGTCTGTTCCTCGGCAGTCGCCACGCCGTTCGGGGCGGCCACGCCGGCGCCCCAGACAATGGCCATGTCTGAGTTCGACGGCAAGGTGCGGCGGCATTGCAGTACGACGATGCGGGCCAGGCGGCCGGCCTTGTCGTCGGCGCGCAGGCGCGCGTCCGTGTACGGTCCTTCCTCTTCCTTGCCCCGGTCCTCGGCGACGATCTGCCGGACGAACCAGCGGTCGGTGCGCAACACCTGTTCGCGCTGCTCGCCTTGCAGCAGCGTGACGCCGATCTTGTCGCTGACGCCGTCCGCGCGGCACCACGCCTGCTTCACGATGCTCTCGCTCGACGCGGGCGCGGACAGCGCGAGGACGAAGGCTTGCCGTTCGTCGATGCCGGACGCGCCTTCGCCCGGCCGGGATTCCAGCACGGCGGGGCCGCCTGTGCCGACGCTGAATGCGCGCGTGCCCGCCAGCGGCTGGCCGGCCAGATCGCGCACGTCGTGCTTGAGCGTGAAGCGGCAGTTCGTCGCCCCCGGCAGGTCGCGTTCGAAGTCGTAGCTCCACGTCTGCGCATCGACCCAGCGGCCGCTGCCAGGCACCGCGCAATCGACGTCGAACGGGGTGTCCGCGCGCAGGTCGCCGAACGCCACCATCGGCTGCGAAAAGCGCGCCACGGCCTGGCGCACGCGCCGCACCTGCCCTTCGGGCGAAAAACCGGAGACGGTCGTCTGCGCCCACGCGCCCGACCAGCAGCACAACAAGACGAAGCACAGCAGGCGGCGCAGGAAGGCCATGGATTCTCCCGGGAGATGGCGACGGACGACGGCTGAGTGTTGCAAACTCGCCTTGCAATGTCAACAATGTTTAACATTCTGCAACACAGTCTGGCCGTCATGCAAACCCGCATGATTGGATATAGAATGCGATTCTTATATTTCCTGTACGCATATAAGGTGTGCAGGCATTGCAATCGAGGACACCATGAGTCTCCCCCTGATCCTGAACCTGGCCATCGCCCTCGCCGGCTGCGGCCTGCTGTATGTCATGCAGCAACGCCACCTGTCCTTCACGAAACGCGTGTTCACCGGCCTCGGCATGGGCATCGTCCTGGGCGCCGCGTTCAAGGCGTTCTACGGCAATGGTTCGCCCGTCATCGCGCAGACGAATGCCTATCTCGACATCGTCGGCACGGGTTACGTAAAACTGCTGCAGATGATCATCATGCCGCTGATCATGGTCTCCATCATCCAGGCGGTCCTCAAGCTGCGCGACGCCTCGTCGCTCGGCAAGATCAGCGCGCTGACGATCGGCACGCTGATGGTCACGACGGCCATCGCGGCCTCGATCGGCATCCTGATGGCCAAGCTGTACGGCCTGTCCGCCGTCGGCCTGACGTCGAGCGCGGCCGAAGTCGCGCGTGGCCACTATTTGGAAGGCAAACTGGCGACAGCGCAGGACGTGTCGCTGCCGACGATGATCCTGTCGTTCATTCCCGAAAATCCATTCCTTGACATGACGGGCGCGCGCAAGACGTCGACGATCGCCGTCGTGCTGTTTTCGATCTTCATCGGCGTGTCCGCCACGGGCATCGCAGGCAAGAAGCCGGATGTGTTCGAGAAGTTCAGCGAGTTCGTCCACGTCGCCCACGTGATCGTGATGCGCATGGTGACGCTCGTGCTGCGCCTGACTCCGTTCGGCGTGTTCGCCCTGATCACGCAGGTACTCGCGAGCTCCAGCCTGCAAGACATCCTGAAGCTGATCGGCTTCGTGATGGCGTCGTACAGCGCGCTGATCCTGATGTTCGGCGTGCACCTCCTGATCATCGCGGCCGTGGGACTGAATCCGGGCCGCTACGTGAAAAAGATCTTCCCCGTCCTCGCCTTCGCGTTCACGTCGCGCACGTCGGCCGGTTCCATTCCGATGAGCGTGCAGACGCAGACGTCGCGCCTCGGCACGCCGGAGGGCATCGCCAACTTCGCCGCCTCGTTCGGCTCGATGATGGGCCAGAACGGCTGCGCCGGCATCTATCCGGCGATGCTCGCCGTGATGATCGCGCCCACCGTCGGCATCGATCCGTTCACGAGCGGCTTCCTGCTGCCGCTCGTCGGCATCGTCACCATCGGCTCCGTCGGCGTGGCCGGCGTGGGCGGCGGCGCCACGTTCGCGGCCCTCATCGTGCTGTCGGCGCTGAACCTGCCCGTCGCGCTGGCCGGCCTGCTGATTTCCATCGAGCCGCTGATCGACATGGGGCGCACCGCGCTCAACGTCAGCGGTTCCATCACGGCCGGCACGTTCGCCAGCCGCGTACTCGGCCAGACCGACACGAAGGTGTTCGACAGCGACGCCGAGGTCAACCTGGATAGCGAGGAGCAGGTGGCGTAACGCGCCGGACGCGGCGGCGGCGGCAGCCCCGCAACGCCAGGCCGCCGCCGAGCAGCATGGACGTGGACGGTTCCGGCACCCCCGGCACGAGGGTCGAGTCGCACCGCGTAGCACAGCCCTTCCCTGCATGCGGTGGCGGCGATCTGGCGCACCTCGTTGACGGCGGCGGCGTTCGTGATCACCCAGCCGGACGCGGGATCGATCAGGTCGTTCAGGTCCGTCATCCTGCCATCGTCGTACAGGAAGCCGTGGTCCACGCCGAAGTCCACGCCCGCCACCCCGACGACCTGCCCCAGGTTGTTGATGTCCCGCGCCGCGCTGCTGAAATCCCGGTTCGGGTCGTCCACGAGACCGCCCAGGTCGCGCATCACGCCGTTCTCGTACAGGAAGGCCGTCTGCGGATACAGGTTGCCGCCGATCCCCTCCAGGCCCGCATAGCCAACGATCTGTCCGCGGTCGTTGATCGCCAGCGCGCCCGTCCAGATGCCGCCCAGGTTGCCGAGGTCGGTCATCGTGCCGTTGTGATACAGGAATGGATTCAACGGAAAATTCGGCGCGCCGTCCACGTACGTCGCAGCAGCCCCCACGACGTCGCCGCGGTTGTTGATGGCGACGGCATGGCTGCTCTCGCCGTACGGGAACGTGCCGAGATCGGTGTAGGCGCCGTTCCCATACGTAAAGGCATGCTGGGGGTTGGCCCAGGGATCGTCCACGGCCATCGAGCCGGCGATCGTCCCCGCGTTGTTGATGGCGGCCGCCGCCGTGTAGGACGTCGACGGCAGCGCCGCCATGGTTCCGTTGCTATATAGGTAGCCACGCGACGTGCCGTCGGCGAGCTGCGCGCTACCCACCACCTGGCCATGGTCGTTGATCGACGACGCGTAGCTGGATGCGCCGCCGAGCGTGCCGAGGTCGGTCAGGATACCGTCGCTGAACAGGTAGGCGCGTGCCGCACCGCCACTCTGCATGTCGCCCACGACGTCGCCTTGCATGTTCAGGTCGTACGCGGTACTGCCCGCCCCCGCGACGACGGTGACGTTGTAGAGCGGCGCGGCCACGGCCAGCAATGGCAGGGCCAGTACCGCGCCCGCGCACGGCGCGAAGAAACGGTGGAAGCGGTGCATGGGACTCTCCAAGGAATGAACATGTCATGCGTTCAGCATAGATCCGGACGGGTGCGGCAGGATGACCTGGCTCAGCATTCACACGCTGTAAGACCTCGCCTACACGTCGTTTCGACACACATTTTCGTCCGGAATCGTGCGCGGAAGTCCCGCCGAATCCGTCTATGATCGCGTCATGTCAAAATCGCAAACGGTTCAATAATGGATCAGAAGTGGCCTCAGGAAATCTGGCTCGTCAGGCACGGGCAAAGCGCCGGCAATGTCGCGCGCGATGCCGCCGAGGCCGCGTCGGGCCTGCTCATCGACATTGCCGAGCGCGACGTCGACGTGCCCCTGTCCGAACTGGGCGTGCGCCAGTCGCAGGCGCTGTCGGGCTGGTTCGCCGCGCTGCCGCCCGAGGGCCAGCCGAACGTCGTGCTGCATTCGCCATACGTGCGCGCGGCCGAGACGGCCAACATCCTGATGCAGCGCCTGAAACGCGACGAGCTGCTGGCCGTCCACGCCGACGAACGCCTGCGCGAAAAGGAGTTCGGCATCCTCGACCGCCTGACGGTGCGCGGCATCGCCGAGAAATATCCTGAGCTGCATGAGCAACGCCACCACGTGGGCAAGTTCTATTTCCGTCCGCCCGGCGGCGAGAGCTGGTGCGACGTCATCCTGCGCCTGCGCAGTGTCCTCGACACGATCACGCGGGAGTACCCGCGCGAGCGCGTGCTGATCGTCGCGCACCAGGTCATCGTCAACTGCTTCCGCTACCTGATCGAGCGGATGGACGAGACGGAGATCCTCGAGCAGGACCGCGCCGGCGACGTGCCGAACTGCTCCGTCACATCGTATGTCTTCGACCCCACGCTGGGCAAGCGCGGCAAGCTGACCGCACGCCTGGTCAATTTCGTCGCCCCGCTCGAAGCCACCGGCACCCCGGTGACGGTCGCCAAAGACCAGCCCACCGCTGCCAAGGCCTGAGGGGTCCCATCACATGACGCTGCAAACCCATGCCCGCCCGCGCGACGTCGACACGAGCCTGCTGCGCACCTGGCCGCTGCCTGTGCCCTCGAACGACGCCGACAAGGAAGACCGCGGCCACGTGCTCGTCCTGGGCGGCTCGCGCGAGATGCCGGGCGCCGTGATCCTGGCCGCCACGGCGGCCCTGCGCGCCGGCGCCGGCAAGCTGACCATCGCCACCGGCCGCAGCGTGGCCCAATTGGTGGCGCTCGCGATTCCGGAATCGCGCGTGCTGGGCCTGGCGGAAAACGATGCCGGCGGTTTCACCGTCGAAGCCGTGGCCGCGCTCGATCCGCTGGCCGACAAGATCAGCGCGATCCTGATCGGCCCGGGCATGCAGGACGAGACCGCGACGGCCCGCCTCGTGCACGCGCTGCTGCCGCGCCTCGACGGCAGCGACACCAAGGTATTGCTGGATGCCGAGGCGATGGGCGCGGTCCTGCATCCGCCCACCGGCAACCCGCCCTTCCGCTTCGACACGCCCGTCCTCCTGACGCCGCACGCGGGCGAGATGGCCCACCTGACGGGCATTGCCAAGGACGAGATCGGCGCGGCGCCGGACCGCCATGCGGCCGAGGCGGCGCAGCACTGGAACGCCGTCGTCGCGCTCAAGGGCGCGCGCACCGTGATCGCGGCCCCCGGCGGCGAGCGGTGGCAGCATGAGGGCGGCAACGTCGGGCTCGCTACGTCCGGCTCGGGCGACGTATTGGGCGGCATCATCGCGGGCCTCGCGGCGCGCGGCGCCGGGCTTGCGCAGGCCGCCGCCTGGGGTGTCGCGCTGCATGCGCGCGCGGGCGAGCGCCTCGCCGAACGCCTCGGCAGGCTGGGCTACCTGGCGCGTGAATTGTGCGACGTGATTCCCGCCCTGCTCGAACAGGCCGCCGGCGACAACGCCGACGCGGCATCACGACCATCCGGCAACCTCGCCGGGGGACTGAGGGTTGAACGATGACGGTTCGACTCTTACATAAGGCGTGCAATCCGACGAACCGGCCGGCGCGATGCCGGTCTAAAGCAAACAGTCGGATTCGTACGCCACGGGGCCGCGTATTGCGTCGGTTCCCTGATGGTTCGCGCTGGGCCGCATGGTCCATCGCGAACCCAAAGCGCCGCCGACCCTCCAGCGCCTCACCTGGAGACGGCGGCAAAAAATAGACGTGAACGAGGAGTAAAACAAATGAAAGCTCTTAACAACGCATCGAAAATTCTGTTTGCCGCAGCCCTGATGGCAAGCCTGGCCGCTTGCAAGAAGAATGACACCACCAGCACGACCGGTACCGGCGACACGTCGGCCACCGCGCCGAGCAGCAGCTCCGGCACCAGCGGCACGACCGGGACGACGGGAGCAGCCGGCACGGGCACGACCGGTGACACCACCGGCACCGGCGCAACCGGCACCACCGGCACCATGGGCGGCACCACCGGCGCAACGGGCACCACGGGCGATACCGGCACGGGCGCAACGGGCACCGGCGCCACGGGTACGGGCGCGACCGGCACCGGCACGACCGGCACCGGCACGTCGGGCACGCCGAGCACCGGCACCTCCGGCCGCTGATCGCCATGTAAAAAAAAAGACCTGCGGGGCAGGTCTTTTCGGGCCTGCGCATGCAGGCCCTTCTCATTGCGTGCCGGCCGCGGCCGGCACGCCATCGTCACGCCGTCGTCACGCCGTCGCCGGACGGCCGCGTCGGGTGGCGAAGCGGCCAGCCTTCACGATCAGGCGGAAGACCAGGCGCACCAGCACCAGCGTGAGGATCGCTTCGATGAAGGTCATCACGAACGCCGGCAGCGCCGTGAAGCGGACTGCGCGGCGGTGGAACTTGGCCACCATGCGGTCGCGGGCGATCTCGATACTGTCGTAGAAGGTCGGGACGACCAGCAGGGTCAGCACGGTCGACGTGATCGTGCCGCCGATGATCGCGATGGCCAGCGGCTGGTAGAACTCGCCTGAGTCGCCCAGGGCCAGCGCCACCGGCAGCATGCCGGCAATCAGCGCGAACGTCGTCATCAGGATCGGACGAAGGCGCGCGCGGCCGGCGGCCATCAGCGCCTCTTCGCGGTCCATGCCTTCCGCTTCGCGGGTGCGGGCGGCGTCCAGCAGCAGGATCGCGTTCTTCGCCACGAGGCCCATCAGCATGATGATGCCGATGAAGCTCATCAGGTTCAGCGTGCCCTTCGTGAGCAGCAGCGCGACGACGACGCCGATCAGCGACAACGGCAGCGACAGCATCACGCTCAGCGGTGCCGTGAACGAGCCGAACTGCATCACGAGGATCAGGTACATGAGGCCGATACCGGACACCAGCGCGATCGTCATCTGCGTGAACACTTCCTGCTGATCCTTGCTCTGGCCACCCAGCGCCAGGCCATAGCCCGGCGGGAAGTCCATCGCCTTCGCCAGCTTGAGGGCATCGTCCATGACTTCACCGTTCGAGCGGCCCTGGGCATTGGCCGACACGCGCACGACGCGCTTGCCGTCCTTGTGCTCGATCGCGGACGGGCCTTTGCCCATCGTGATCCTGGCGATCTGGTCGAGCGGCACCATCATGTTGCTGCCGGAGACGGCGATCGGCAGGCGCTCGATGTTTTCCAGGCCCACGCGGTCTTCCGGCGCCAGCCGCACGGCCACGTCGCGGGTCTCGCCCGTCGGGTCGACCCAGTCGCCGACCTCGATGCCGGCGAACGCGACGCGCAGCGCGGTGGCGGCGTCGCCGACCGCGATGCCCATCATGTTCGACAGGCCGCGGTCCAGCTCGATCTGCAGCTCGTCCTTCGGATCCTGCTGGGACAGCGTGACGTCCACGGCGCCCGGCACCTGGCGCAGCTTTTCCATGTAGGCATTGGTCAGGTCCATCAGCTTGCGCGAATCCGAGCCGGTGAATTCGATCTGCACGGGCTTGCCGTTGCCGTTCAGGTCGTCCGTGACGGTGTACTCGGCACCGACGAGGCGCGCGATCTTGTCACGCAGCTCGACGGCGATCTCCGAGGCGCTGCGCTTGCGTTCGCGGCGCTTGCCGATATCGACGTAGATGCGGCCGCCGCCCGAGTTGATCGACGCGTTCGTGTCCTTCGTCTCCGGCATGTTGCGCGCCAGCGCGGCCGCTTCTTCCATCTTCATGCGGGCATAGCCCACCGACGACGACGCCGGCGTGCGCACTTCGATCAGCAGCTGGCCGCTGTCCTGCTTCGGCAGGAACGACGTACCGCCGAACTTGCCTTGCAGGCCCAGCGCCGCGACGAGGCTGAGGACGGCGATGATGGCCATCCAGCGGCGGTGGTGCAGCGCCCAGGCGATCACGCGGCCGTAGCGGTCGGCCTGGTGGTCGAACCAGATGTTGAAGCGTGCGAGATATTTCTCGATGCCCTTCTTCGGCGCATGGTGGTGGCCCGGCGGGTCGCCCCAGTAGGCGGACAGCATCGGGTCGAGCGTGAACGAGATGAACAGCGACACGATCACGGAGCAGGCCACGGTCAGCGCGAACGGACGGAACCATTCGCCCGAGATGCCCGGCATGAAGGCGACGGGGATGAACACGGCCATGATCGAGAATGTCGTCGACGCGACGGCCATGCCGATCTCGGCGGTACCCTCGAGGGCGGCCGTGCGGCGGTCGGAACCGTTTTCCATGTGGCGGACGATGTTTTCCCGCACGACGATCGCGTCGTCGATCAGCACGCCAATGGCCAGCGACAGGCCCAGCAGGGTCATGAAGTTCAAGGTGAAGCCGCACAGCCAGACGGCGATGAACGCGGCCAGCACGGAAGTCGGCAGCGACAGCGCGGTAATCAGCGTGGAGCGCCAGGAGTTCAGGAAGGCGTACACGACGAAGATCGTCAGCACGGCGCCGAACACGAGCGATTCGATGACGTTGTTCAGGCTGTCCTGCGCGTCTTCGCCGCCGTCGTACGAAATGTCCAGCTTGGTGCCGGCCGGCAGTTCCTTGCGGATCTGCTCGATTTCCGCACGCACCTTCTTGGCGATGGCGACGGTCGACGCTTCGCGCGAGCGGATGATCTGGATACCGACGTTGGGCTTGCCGCTGCGCATCGACGCGCTGTCGATGTCGGCGAAGCCGTCCTTGATGTCGGCCACCTGGTTCAGGCGCACGACGGTGTCGCCGTTGCGTTTCACCACGACCTGCGAGAAGTCTTCCGGACGCTCGATGCGGCCGACAAGGCGGATGCCCTTCTCGTCCAGCTCGCTGCGCACCTTGCCCACCGGCGCGTTGGTGTTCTGGCGCGACAGCGCATTCGTGACGTCGCTGACGGCGACATTGTATTCGCGCAGCTTTTCCGAATGCAGCAGCACGGACAGCTCTCGGCGCAGCGAACCGTTCACCTGCACGTTGGCAACGCCGTCGATGGCGCGGAAGCGGTCGGCGAGCTGATCCTCGGCGAGGCGCGAGATCTCGGGATGGGTCTGCGAGCTCGACGACAGGGCCAGGTTCATGATCGGCTGGGCGGACGGATCGACGCGGCGCAGCACCGGCTCGCGCATCTCGATCGGCAGCTTGTAGCGCACGGCCGCGATCGCGTTGCGGACGTCGTCCGACGCCTCGATCAGGTTGCGCTTGAAGTCGAAGCGCAGCACGATGGTGGCGCTGCCCTCGTTGGCGTACGCGTTCACCTCGGTCACACCCGTGATGGCCTGCATCGGCTTCTCGAGGCGCTGGATGAGTTCGCGCTCCGACGTTTCCGGCGACGCGCCCGGATACGGGACCGTCACGACGATGATCGGAATCTCGACGTCGGGGTTCTGGTTGACGCGCAAATGATTGAGCGCGAGCACGCCCATGCACATCATGCCGATGATCAGCACGAGTGTGGCGATGGGCTTCTTGACACTGAAATTGGACAGGAACATGGTGATTAATCCCGCTTATTTACCCTGGGCCGCGTTGTTGGCGGTACTGGCGGCGCTGGCGACGCGCGACGCGGCCGCCATTTCCACCTTCTGCCCGTCCTTCAGGGTCGAGCCCGGGTGGCGCAGCACGGTGTCGCCGGACGCCAGGCCGTTCCTGATCTCGAAATTGCCGGTGCGCGGATCGCGCGAGCCCACGGCCAGGTCGATCTTTGCCAGCTGGCCGCCCTTCACTTTCCAGGCGTACGTCTTGTCGCCCGCCTTGACCATCGCGGATTCCGGCAAGGTGATCGCGTCGGACAGCTCGGCGTCGATGCGGCCCTCGGCATACAGGCCTGCCACGCGCGGACGCGCCTCGTTGTTGAAGCCGACGAGCACCTCGACCTGGCGGGTGACGTCGTTCGCGGACGGGTCGATACGCTTGACGATGCCGGTGAACTTTTGCTCGCCGTAACCGTTGACGCGGAAGAAGACAGGTTGGCCGACCTTGACGGCGGCGATCTTGTCGGCCGACACGCGGCCTTCGAAGCGCATGCTCGTCGGATCGATCACCTTCAGCAATTCCTTGCCGATCGCGGCCGTGTCGCCGGGGGACACCTTGCGGTCCGAGACGATGCCGTCGAACGGCGCGCGCACGAGGGTCCGGGTCACCTGCTGCTGGGCGGCCACGAGCCGGGCCCGGGCGGCCGACAGTTCGCTCTGGGCGCTGTTGCGGCGCACTTCGGCATCGTCCAGCGCCTGGGCCGACGTCATGCCGGATGCGCGCAGCGTCTTCAGGCGCTCGAGGGCGCGGTTGGACTGGTCCAGGGCCTGGGAAGCGGCGCGCTGGGCTTCCTGGGCCGACATCAGGCTGTCGCGGATCGAGGTCTCGTCCAGCTTGACGAGCACGTCACCCCTTTTGACCGGCTCGCCGTTCTCTTTCAGGACCTGCAGCACGATGGCGGACACTTCCGCGCGCAGATCGGCCTTGCGTTCCGGCTGGATCGAGCCGGTGATCACGGGGCCGTTCGCGAGCGCGCTGCTCTGCACGGTCAACACATCCTCGGGCGCAACGAGCAGCTGGACGGCCTTGCCATCCTTCTGCTTGGCATCCGCCTGCGCGTTGGCGGCGTCGGGCTTGGCAGGGTCCTTGTCGTGTTTACCACACGCACTGAGTGCGGAAGCAATAGCAAGGAAGATTATAGTTTTGCGCAGCATTTCTTGGTTCCCCCGAGGATGGACTCGATACCTGTATAAAAATAAGAATGGAAAAGGCCAGCGCGCAGTATCGATTAGGCGGTCTTGACCGTCAATTGACGTTTCGGCAAAGCGCGGTTTTGGTGGGATGAACTGCAGATAGGCGGGATGAAATGCGTTTGGCCGAGGTTGAATTGCGCGACAAAACGGACAGACGGACGTCCGGGTGGACGCGTGGGGTGGTAGTGCACAGAGAAACTTGGGCGCCCGCCTGCGCGGGAGCGACGTCAGTGGAGTCGTCGTCCCTGCGTAGGCAGGGATCCAATTTTACTTGACCAGGAGGTGATACACGAGATTCCCCATCAGGATCCCCGTCACGATGCCGCCGCCGATCTCGACCAGCGTATGGCCCATCCGCTCGCGCAGCGTCGTGTGGCCGGCCGACCCGGCGGCCAGGCGGTTGATGGCGGCGGCCTGGCGGCCGACGTGCTGGCGCAGGCTGTTGGCGTCGATCATCACGATGAAGCACAGCGTCACGGCCACGCCGAACGCCGGGTGGCCGATGCCCTCGCGCAGGGCGATCAGGGTCGCCATGCTGGTGACGGTGGCACTGTGGTTGCTGGGAAAGCCGCCGTTGCCGACCAGGTTGAACGCCCAGCGCCGCTGGCGCACGCTGTTGATGAGGAATTTGATCGGGCCGACCACGAGCCAGGTCAGCACCGGTGTGACCAGATAAGAGACATCCATGTGAAATCCATTCAAGGGAAAACGGGAGGCATGACGCCGGGCGGCATTATGGCAGATGCAATGTCGCGTGAGCAATTCACGGGACCGCGATCGATGCGCCCGCCGAGGTGGGAACCGGGTTAATATGCGCCGTGTGGTATTTCAGACAATGCAAAGACAAAGTATTAAGTAACAGGAGAAGTGCATGCAACATTTCAGGTTGTCGTTCGTGGTCACCGCCGTCCTGCTGGCGCTGGCCGGCTGGTGGGGTTTTTCCCACGGCGGCACCGCCGGCCTCCTGCAGAGCCTGTGGATCGCGGCCGTGCTGGGTGTGCTCGAGATCTCGCTCTCGTTCGACAACGCCGTCGTCAACGCCTCCGTCCTACGCAACTGGAACGCATTCTGGCAAAAGCTGTTCCTCACGATCGGTATCGTCGTCGCCGTGTTCGGCATGCGCCTGCTGTTTCCCCTACTTATTGTGTCGGTGGCGACGGGCCTGGGCCTGATCGACGTCTGGCATATGGCGACCGACAACCCGGCCGAGTATGCCCGCCACCTGACGTCGCGCCACGCCGAAGTGGCCGCGTTCGGCGGCGCGTTCCTGCTGCTGGTCTTCCTCAACTTCCTGTTCGACGAGGAAAAGGAACTCCATTGGCTGGGCTGGATCGAAGAAAAGGTCGGCAAGTACGGCTCGGAAGGCTTCGCCGTCCTGGTGACCCTGCTCGCCGTGTTCGGCTGCATGAGCCTCATGCCGCAGGAGCGCAAGCTGTCCGTGCTCATCGCGGGCGTCGTCGGCGTGCTCGTGTACGTGGGCGTGAACTGGTTTTCCGGATTGCTGGAGGAAGAAGAATCCGATCCGGCCGTCGGCAAGCTGATCTCGCAGGGCAGCATCGGCGGCTTTTTGTACCTGGAAGTGCTGGATGCGTCGTTCAGCTTCGACGGCGTGATCGGCGCGTTCGCGATCACCAACGACGTCGTCGTGATCATGCTCGGCCTGGCGATCGGCGCCATGTTCGTGCGGTCGCTGACCGTGTTCCTCGTGCACAAGGGTACACTGGAAGAATTCGTCTTCCTCGAGCACGGCGCTCACTACGCGATCGGCATCCTGGCCCTGATCATGTTCGCCAGCGTCGAGTACGAGATCCCCGAATGGTTCACCGGCCTGTCCGGCGTGGCCTTCATCCTGGTATCGCTGTGGTCGTCGATCCGCTACAAGAAGCGCCAGGCGCTGGAATCGGCGACTTAAAAACAACGTAGACATCAATCGAAAGGAAGCAAGATGGCGATCAGTTTGCAGAAAGGCGGCAACGTCAACCTGTCCAAGGAAGACCCGAACCTCAAGAAGGTCATCATCGGGCTCGGCTGGGACCCGCGCACGACCGACGGCGCCACCTTCGACCTCGACGGCAGCGCCTTCCTGCTGCGCGGCGACGGCAAGGTGCGCGGCGATACCGACTTCATCTTCTACAACAACCTGCAGTCCAGCGACGGCGCCGTCAAGCACACGGGCGACAACCGCACGGGCCAGGGCGAAGGCGACGACGAACGCGTCCTCGTCGACCTCACGCGCGTGCCGCCGGAAGTCGAAAAGATCGCGTTCGCCGTCACCATCCACGAAGCCGACCAGCGGCGCCAGAACTTCGGCCAGGTCGCGCGCGCCTTCATCCGCTGCCTGAACGCGGACGGCGAACGCGAAATCGCCCGCTACGACCTGTCGGAAGACAGTTCGACGGAGACGGCGATGATCTTCGGCGAACTGTACCGCTATGGCAACGAATGGAAATTCCGCGCCGTCGGCCAGGGCTACAACGGCGGCCTCGGTCCCCTCGCCCGCTCCTTCGGGGTGAACGCCTAAGTCTGGTTTAATTGACAATCCGTGCGCCCGTGTCAGAATGGGCGCGCCTCGTTGCGTCCATCAATCATTACCGTCAACCCATGCCCAAGACCCTGCCGCGCCGCGCCATCGCCATCCTCGCCTCCGTCGTCATCGCCGCGGTGGCGCTGTTCGCCCTGTACACGTGGATCGTGCTGAACTGGTCGTATTCGGAAGGCGAACGGGCCGGCTACCTGCAGAAACTGTCGCGCAAGGGCTGGCTGTGCAAGACGTGGGAAGGCGAAATCCTGCTGTCCAGCATGCCGGGGGCGATTCCCGAGCGCTTCAACTTCACGGTGCGCGACGAGGCCGTCGTGCGCCAGTTGCAGGCCGCCATGGGCCAGCGCGTGCAGCTGACGTATGCGCAGCACGTCGGCTTGCCGACCTCGTGCTTCGGCGAGACGAACTACTTCGTCGAGAAGGCAGCCGTCGGCGGGTCGAATCCGGTGGCGCCCAACAATATGTGACAGGCGCCGTTACGAAATTGTTGCACGCAAACATTTCTGTTGCCGCCCACACGGCCCTGCCCTACACTCTCCTGAGCCAGCAATACAACAGGAGACAATATGCAACAAAACCCCATCCGCAAAATCGTCATCGTGGGGGGCGGCACCGCCGGCTGGATGGCCGCGGCACCACTGGCCCAGCGGCTCGGCCAGCGCTGCGAGATCGTGCTGGTGGAATCGCCGGACATCGGCACGATCGGGGTGGGCGAAGCGACGCTGCCGACGATCCGCTTCTACAACAGCGCCCTCCACCTTGACCACGCCGACTTCATCAAGAAGACCCAGGCCACCTTCAAGCTCGGCATCGAATTCAAGGACTGGGGTCACGTCGGCAACCGCTTCTTCCACGGTTTCGGCGACTTCGGTCCGCCCATCAACGGGCTCCAGGCGCACTACCACTGGCTGCGCCTCGCGCGTTCTTTCGACCATATGCCGGCCATGGAAAACTGGTCGATGGCGTCGATCATGGCGCGCGAGAACAAATTCACGATGCCGAACGACGAGCAGCCGGGCGTCACGGACGCCTATTCGTTCGGCTACCATTTCGACGCCGGCCTGTACGCCGCCTACCTGCGCGACTACGCGATGGCGCGCGGCGCGAAGCGCGTGGAAGGCACGATCACCACCGTCGACCAGCATCCGGAAACTGGCTTCGTCACGGGCGTGCGCCTGGCCGACGGCCGCACCATCGACGGCGACCTGTTCATCGACTGCTCGGGCTTCCGCGGCCTGCTGATCGAAGGGGCGCTGCAAGCCGGCTACGAGGACTGGAGCGAGCACCTGCCCTGCAACAGCGCCCTCGCCGTCCCGTGCGCGCGCGTGGAACCGCTGACGCCCTACACCCGTTCGACGGCGAAGAGCGCGGGCTGGCTGTGGCGCATCCCGCTGCAGCACCGCACCGGCAACGGCCACGTGTACAGCAACGCGTTCACCACCGACGACAAGGCGCGCCAGGACCTGCTCGATGGTCTCGACGGCGCGGCGCTGGACGAGCCCCGCCAGTTGCGCTTCGTCACCGGCAAGCGCAAGAAATCGTGGGTCAAGAACGTCGTGGCGATCGGATTGTCGGCCGGTTTCGTCGAACCGCTGGAATCGACCAGCATCAGCCTGATCGAAACGGCCGTCGGCACGCTGCTCGAACAGTTCCCGGACCGCGACTTCCGTCCCGAACTGGCGGACGAATTCAACCGGATCATCGGCAGCCGCTACGAGTCGATCCGCGACTTCATCATCATGCACTACAAGCTGACGAAGCGCGACGACACCGAGTTCTGGCGCTATTGCGCGAACATGACGATCCCCGATTCGCTCGCGCACCAGATCGAGCTGTTCCGCGAGACGGGCCGCGTCGCGATCCTCGACCGCGACAGCTTCGGCCTGCCGTCGTTCGTGTCGATGCTGATGGGCCTGGGCGTCGAGCCGAAGCGCTACGATCCGTTCGTGGACGATGTCGACATGCGCCAGCTGCATGGCCATTTCGCCGGACTGCGCGACCTCATCGTGCAGACCGTGGCGAAGATGCCGGGGCATGGGGCGTATCTGGAGAAGAACGCGAAGGCCACCTGATCGTCGCCCCTGCGAAGGCAGGGGCCCAATTTGCTGGCCGCAGTGCGAACTTGGGCCCCCGCCTCCGCGGGGGCGACGTTCTTACATAACGGGCCGTTTATTCGTGATCGCGGTCGGCGCGCTGCTTGGCCACCGCGTCCGCGAGCCGCATCGCCGCCTGCACTTTAGAGGGCTGCTGCGAGAACCGACCCAGCACCTCGCGCGCGAGGTCTTCCGATTCGGCGCGCTGCTTGGCCTCGGCCTGGCGCGCCTCGATCTGTTCGCGCAGCGCGGCCAGTTCCGCCACCTGCTCTTCCTGCCGCACGGATTCCAGTTCCACGAGACGTTTCTTGGCGTCCGCCATTTCCTGCGTGGCGAGCGCCGTCTTGCGCTGCATCTCGGCCGCCAGCTGGGCGTTCGCGAGCAGCGCGCGCTGGGCGTCGCGCTTGTCGATCGCGGCCTGGGCCGCGGCCTGCTCGGCCGCCTCGCGCATCTTCGCCAGCTGCGCGCGCTCCGCTTCGGCGGCGGCGCGGGCTTCGGCGGCCGTCACCGCGGCGCGCTCGGACGCCATGCGGGCGGCGGCCGCTTCATTGGCGCGCACGTCGGCGGCCGTCTGCTGCTGTTGCGACGACAGTTTTTGCTCCAGCAGCAGCAAGGCGTCGTGGGCGGCGTCGGCGGCCGCGCGTTCGGCCGCCTGCAATTCTTCCGTCAGCTGCTGCTGGCGGCGCTCGTGGGCCGCGCGGTCGGCCTGCGCCTGCGCCAGTTCGACCGCGCGGGCGGCCTGCTCGCGCTGGGCGTCGGCAATGGCCTGTTCGTGTTCGGCCTGGCGCGCCGCGTGTTCCGTGACGGCCCGCTGGGCGTCGATGGCGGCCTGGCGCTCGGCGGCGGCGCGCTGTTCATGGTCGGCCTGCGCGGCCAGCAGCGCCGCGTGTTCCTGCTCCGTGGCCACGCGGCGCGCGTCGAATTCCACCTGCTGGGCCGCCAACGCGTCGCGCTGGGCCTGCAGCCGGGTGGCGTGCTCCTGTTCGGCCGCGGCGCGGCGGGCCTCCGTTTCGGCGCGCAGCGCGGCGATCTCGCGCTGCTGGGCGTCGAGCCGCTCGGCCAGTTGCGTCGTCTGTTCCTGCTCGGCGGCGGCGCGGGCTTCGGCCGCGGCGGCCAGCGCACGCTCCGCTTCGATGCGGGCCTGCTGCCGTGCCAGCGCGTCCTGCTCCGCCTGCACGCGCGCCTGCTCAGCCTGCGCCAGAGTCTGCGCCTGCGCGGCGCGTTCCTCCGCCAGCCGCGCCGCTTCGCGTTCGTGTTCGACCTTTTCTGCTTGCGCTGCCAGTTCGGCCTCAAGCGCCGTATTCTGCGCGGCGCGCGCGGCGGCTGCCGCTTCGCTCAAGGCGGCGCGTTCCTCGGCCAACCGGCGTTCGCGCTGCTGGGTTTCCAGGTCGCGCTGCGCCGCTTCCTGCGCCACGCGGTCGGCTTCCATGCGCAGGCGCGCCTGTTCGGTCGCTACGCGCTCGGCGTCGAGGCGGGCCTGGCTTTGCTGGGACTCTTCCTCTTCCGCCGCGGCGCGGGCCAGGGCCACGTCGCGCAGCTTGCGGTCGGCTTCGATGCGGGCTTCCGTCGCGGCCAGGATGCGGGCTTCGGCTTCGCGCCGCGCGGCGGCCGCGTCGGCGGCCATCTGTTCCAGGCGTTCGCGGTGGATGGCCGCGTCGCGCA
>JBJMVU010000128.1:0-5766 GCA_045810485.1 Massilia sp.
CCGATCCGGCGCATCACATCGGCAAGACCCATGTTCTGAATGGCCCGGTCGAGATGGACGAATACGGTATTGCCGCCGCGGTCTCGGAAGCGCTCGGCAAGACCGTGCGCTACCAACCGATTTCCATCGACGACTACCGCGAACGTCTCGCTGCAAGCGGGCTGTGGCCTTACCTCATCCAGCACCTCGTGGAAGTGGGCATCGATTGCAGCAACGGCGTGTTCGAAGGCGCCGACCAGGTCATCGAGCGCATCACCGGAACGCCTCCGATGACGGTACAGGCGTTCGTGGACAAGCACCGCGCCGCATTCGGCTGAGCGCCCACACCCGCCCGGCGGGGCTGTCCGGGCCCGCGCCGCGGCGGCGCGGTCCGCGACCGCTCACCAGTCTCCAATGCGACCGCCTGGTCGCGTTTCTTCGATCCAGAGACCGGCCAGACGGCCGGTCGACATCTCATGGAGCCCATCATGAAACACCACCGAATGGCCGTGCGCCTTGCGACCATCGCCATCGCCGCAGCTCCTCTTCTCACGGCCGCGGGCTGCAGTTCCAGCGAAGCCGCGGCGGTTGCCACGGCGCCGACGCAGACCGTCCCGGCGCCGGCTCCACGCGTTACCGCGATCCTCGTGCACGGCGCCTGGGCGGACGGTTCCAGCTGGTCGCGCATCACGCCCCTGCTGCAGGCGCGCGGCATCGATGTCGTGGCCGTGCAGCTGCGCCGCGCGAGCCTGGCGGAGGATGCCGCCATCGTGCAGCGCGCCGTCGCCGACCAGAAAGGCCGGGTCGTGCTGGTCGGCCACTCCTATGGTGGCGCCGCGATCACGGAAGGCGGCAACGACGCCAGGGTCGGCGCGCTCGTCTACGTAGCGGCCTTTGCCCCGGGAGATGGCGAGTCCATCAGCGACATGATCAGCCCCTACCCGGCCGGCGCCTGGCAAGCCGGGCTGGTGCCCGATTCCGCCGGCAACCTGCGACTGGATACGGAGTCCTACCTGACCTATTTTGCCGCCGATCTGCCCAGGGACGAGGCCACCGTTCTGGCGACTTCGCAAGGCCCGATCTTCGCCCACGTCCTGCAGGACAAGGTGACCAGTGCCGCGTGGAAGACCAAGCCGTCCTACTGGGCGCTGAGCGCCAACGACCAGATCATTCCGGCCGCGTTCCAGCAGGGCGAAGCGGCCCGCATCAAGGCCAGGGTCACCACCATCGCGGGCGGTCATACCGAACTGCTGTCGCATCCCCAGGAAGTGGCGGCCGTCATCCTCGACGCCGTCGAGCATCTGCAGTAAGCAAAGCGGCCGCCCGTGTGGCGGCCGCCCTCGTATCAATAGCCGCCGCGCAGGAATACCGCATCCGGAGCGCCCAGTCCGGCGCGCAGGGCCCGCGTCCCGGCGTCGGCCAGCACCTCCTCGGCACCGGCTGCGACGGCATCCAGGGTCGTCGCGGCCACCTGTGCCGGATCCGATTTCGGCACGTCGAACTCACGCGTCAGGTCGGTGTCCATCGGGCCGACGTGCAGCGCCACGACCTGCGTCCCCTGATTACGCAGCGAAACGCGGAGCGTGTTGGTATAGCTCCAGGCGGCGCTCTTGGTCGCCGCATACGCTGCCAGGAAGGTCACGCCGAACCAGGTCGCGTCCGACAACACGTTGACGACCGCGCCGCCGCCGTTGCGCGCCAGCGTCGGCGCGAACGCCTGTGACACACGTACCAGGCCGTGGTAGTTGGTGTCCATCAGTTCGTTCGTCAGCGCGCTCACGTCCGGATCGAGCGCGCCTTGCGACAAGCGGGCCGTGCCGGCATTGTTGACCACCATCGTGACGTCGGGACACGTGGCGGCGGCGCGGCGCACGCTGTCGTCGTCGCGCACGTCCAGCTGCACCGGCACGATACCCGGCTCGACGAAGTCCGCGGTGCGGCGCACCCCGGCATATACCTTGGCACCGCGCTCGTGCGCTGCGCGCGCCAGCGCCAGCCCGAGGCCCCTCGAGGCGCCGGTGACGAATACGACCTGCTTTTTGAAATCCATGTGTTCTCCTGACAAAGTGAGCGCTGTCGCGCGGGCGGATCCGGACGCGTCCAACGCACCGAATTTGGATGTTACTCATCATATATATGTCGAAAACTTGTTGCAACGGCGATTGATGCAATTTTTTTAGAAACCATGTAACATCTAAATTCATTGATCCGACGAGCTTATACGATGCGCAAATCCCGGGCAGAGGCCAGCCGTACCAAGGAAAACATCATCGACGCCGCCGCGGCGACGTTTCGCCAGGACGGCATCGCGGCAACCACCCTGATCGAATTGATGGCGGCCGCCGGCCTGACGCGCGGCGGCTTCTACAAGCACTTCGCGTCGAAGGAAGACGTGCTGGCGCAGGCGAGCACGCATGCGATCGACGGTGTTGCTGCGACGATCGGCACGGCCGTCAGGCAGCGCCGCAACGGCACGCCGCTGCAACGCGTGCTCGATGCCTACCTGACGACGCAGCACCGCGACCATCCTGAGCGAGGCTGCCTGTTCGCCGCCATCGGGCCCGAACTGGCACGCGAGGGAGACGCCGTACGCGCCGCTGCCGCCGAGGGGCTGGAGCGCATGCTTGACGTGTTCCAGCAAGACATGACGCGCGCCGACGCCGTGGTCGCCCTGTCGGCAGCGGTCGGCGCGCTGACGCTGGCCCGCCTGGCGCCGGACGCGGCGGCATCGAAAACCATCCTGCAGCAGGTGCGCGCGCACCTGCTCGACCACCTGCCGTCCAGCCATGTCGATGCCTGATCATCATCCACATGCCTTCGCGCGCGGCTTGCGCCGCAGTACGCTGCACAGCGGCGACTACACGATCACACGCTTGCGCCAGGACCTCGACACGTATGCCGAATTTGCCCAGAGCGAGTCGGACGACGCGTATATCCTGATGGTCAAGCTGCTCCCGCCGCATACCTATGAGCTGTTCGTCGGCAGCGAGCGCCGCGTCCAGGTCCGCGAACAGCCGGGCCAGCCGGGCAATCTGTGCCTCGTGCACCGCCAGGCAAGCGTCCGCCTGGCGGTCGAGGCGCCGTTCGACATGGTGGAATTCGCCTTCCCGCGCCGCGCACTGGAGCAGGTGGCGGCCGGACCCGGCCAGCCGGCGACGGGGCTGCTGCGCCCTCCCCCGCCGGGCACGATGGATCCCGCGGTCGCGGCGATCGGCTCGGCCCTGCTTCCGGCGCTGGACCGTCCGGCGCAGGCATCCCCGCTGTTCGTGTCCCATATGACGCTCGCGCTGGGCGCGCACCTGCTGCACGCCTACGGCACGGGGGCGCCACTGCCGGTCAGGGGCGGTCTCGCCCCCTGGCAGGAACGGCGCGCCAAGGAAATCCTGCGCGCCCATCTGGACGGCAATGTGCGCATCGCCGACATCGCGGCCGAGTGCCGCCTGTCGCCCGGCCATTTTGCGACCTCATTCAAACGCAGTACCGGCGTATCGCCCACCGCGTGGCTGGCCCGCCAGCGCATCGACCATGCGCGCGCCCTTTTGCAGCGCGGCGACCTGAGCTTGTCGGAAGTCGCGGCGGCCACCGGCTTTACGGACCAGCCGCACTTCACCCGCGCGTTCTCGCGCCTGGTCGGCATGTCGCCGGGCGCGTGGCGCCGGCAGCAGTAACGACAACGGCGTTCCATGTCGCGCCACATATCTATCAAGTGATAGGTAGGATATACTGACACCTATCGACATCACGGACCCACGACGATGCGCAACGCGACCGATACGCGCGAACAAATCATGGCCGCTGCCCGCAAGATGGTGCAGGCCCGCGGCTACAATGCGCTGAGCTTCCGCGACCTGGCCGGCATCGTCGGCGTCAAGAGCGCCAGCGTGCATTACCACTTCCCGACCAAGGGCGACCTCGGCGCCGCCCTGGCACGCCGCTATACCGAGGACGGCATGGCGTGGCTGGACGGGATGCTGGCCGAGGGCATCGGCTACCGCGCCTGCCTGGACCGGTACGTGGCCCTGTTTCGCGCCGCGCTGGAGGACGAGAACCGCATGTGCCTGTGCGGGATCATGGCGGCCGAGAGCGAAGACCTGCCGGAGGCGGTGCGCAGCGAGGTCGCGGCGTTCACGAACGCGAACGTGGCCTGGCTGACGCGCCTGCTGGCCGAGCATCGCCCCGGGACCGACGAGGCCCTCGCGCGCGCGCGTGGCGCCGCCATCTATGCCGCCGTCGCCGGTGCGCAGCTGGTCGCGCGCGGCCGCGGCGACGTCGCCGTGTACGACGCGATCATGGGCGCCTTTGCCGGCACCGGACTGTTCGACTGAAAACGGATGCCGCCGCGCGGCGGCAGGCGGAGCGCGCCCTGGTGAGGTCGGACGCCGGCCGACATGAGGCGTCCCGTCAACAGCACCGCCAGCGTAAAAGCGGCGAACAGGGCAACGATCGTCGATGACGAAAAGCCTCACGCAGCCCGATACGGCGGATACAGCGCGGTCGACAGGCTCGATCCGGCCAGGAAACTCACCGTGATCGAGGCCTGCAGGAAAACGCTGCACGTGCGACCATGGCGTGGCGCCCGCCGCCCGGCGCGGCGTTCATGCCGACGCGCCCAGCGCCTACTCCGGCAGGACAAAATAATCAGGGCCGAGGCGGTCCTTCATGCGCTCGTAGAATGCGTTGCGAAACCGCAGCGCCGATGCGAAAGGCCGCATTGCCACCGTCCGCTCGACGATCAGGCCTGCGGCATCGTGCACGAGCATCTCAAAGCTGTCGAGGGGCAAGCCGTCGACCTGCCCGCGCCAGACCAGCAGCGTGACCGGACCATCCTCCATCTCGGCGATGTACGCGCCCTCGCGCACGGCGATGGCGGACACCATTGCCTGCGCGACGAGTTCCCGGCCTTCGAGACTGCGCGACAGCACCGGACTCTTGAACACCACGTCGGGCGCCAGGAGTTCGGCAATCCGCTCGGGCCCCGCCCCTGTTTCGCGCAATGCGATCAGCTTGTGCACGGCCCTCTCCTCAGTGCTGCGGCGCTGCGACGCCGTCGAGGAACAGCGTCGCCTGGGCGAGGAACTGGTCCGGATACTGGTAGATCGATCCGTGGTTCGAATCCGGATAGACCACCAGCTGGGCGTTCGGCAGCTTCTGCTGCAGGTCGTACGAGTTCACCGTGTAATGCACGATGTCGTGACTGCCGCTCACCACCAGCACCGGCTGGCGGATCTGCTTCAGGTAACCGTCGTCCTGCGCCTTGCCCCAGGCGGAAAACGCCGCCACCTGGGCCGGCGCGACTTTGTCGTCGATGTCCTTGTCCCGATCGACGGTGCGCGCATGCAGGCGCTGTACGAAGGCACGGCCCGCGGTCTGGCTGCTGACGGACGGCGTAAAGAACACGTCGAGCAGCAGGTCGTCCGGATTGTCGTGCTTCTTGCCGAGCATTTCCTGGAACTCGGGCGTGAGGCTGGCCATGCCGACGCCGGCGCGCGGGCCGCTGCCGATCAGGATGACGCGGCGCACCGCCTCCGGATGCTCGAGCGCCAGCTGCTGGGCCACCAGGCTACCCATCGAGAAGCCGAGCACGTCGGCCTGCCTGACGTCCAGCGCGCGCAGCAGGCCGGCCACGTAGTTCGCCATGCCTTCGATCGTCGTCGGCACGGCGCCGCCGGAGGCAGCGACCCCGGCGTTGTCGAACAGGATGACTTCGCGGCCGCGGGCCAGGCCGTCGACGACCTTCGGATCCCAGCCGTCCATGGTCCCGACGAAGTGCTGGCACAGGATCAGCGG